>CALLPL010000008.1 GCA_938015455.1 uncultured Candidatus Altimarinota bacterium | reverse complement strand
ATAGCTGAGCATCTCACGTCCAAGCTTTACATACTGTTTCCATTCACTTTGCTTTACTTGGTCGCAAACTGTCCGAAGAATAGGATTGTCTTTTCATGTTTCAATTTTGAGCATAGAGCAGAGAGGGTGTTTGAAATATATTGTTTATTATATTTAAAATACAAGAGATTCAATAGAAATAATATAGTATTTTGTCAATAGAACTTTCATATTTCCTAGGGTGAGCTTTTTGCAAGCTCTTGTTTTTTATGATATCCTCTTATAAGAAAGTATATTCGTAACCTTACTCATGAAATACACTATCAGAATCATCTTATTGGCATGTGTTAGCCTCTGGGCACTTATCCCTTCAGCTTACTGAGCTACAGATTATACGACTTTGAGAAATATTGATCTAGGGACCTATAACGAGTATAGATACCGTCTCACGGAACAATTCTTTGCTCTGAGAGAACACTTTGAGGTGACAAAAGAGTTAAATACAGAGACTCTTCAAAATATTGCCCTTATTGCAAACACTGGGTACAAGTATCTTCCAGATAATCTCACTAATAAAAATAAACTTCAAGAGCTGCTGATCGATATAAAAAAGTGAATGTGAGCTCCAGACAATAAGGTACTATATTCGGAGGTAATTAAGTCTCTTGCAGCATACCTTGAAAAGGTAGAAATACAGGAAATAGAGTGAACAATTTCAGCAACACCTAATTCAGGAAATGCTCCCTTGACCGTAACGCTCAGATGAGCGGTTCAGGATCCAACAGGAACACAAATACTCCCAGGAAACTATACTTGGTGGGTAGATAGTGCCGGTAAAAAAGTCGTAATTTGACGAGGACCGTCTATAAACTTTACATTTAAGGAAGAGGGAAAATACTCAATTTTTCTCGATGTAACTTCGGTTCATAAAAATGCAGAGGGTTACACAGATGTACTTCCATTTCGCTCAAGAGCAGAGGTAACGATAAAAGAAAAAATAGCGAGTCTGATTATCAATATTGATGGTGATAGGGTAGAGGATAATGAAGTCTTGAAATTCACACCAGATGATGCAAATTATGGACTGCTCTTCGATGCTTCTAGTTCGACTCCTACTTGAGGAGCTAAGTTTATAAAAACTCAGTGGGATTTTGGAAATGGTGCCACAAGGAGTTATAATGGTCCCCCAAAGATAGAAAGAGTGAGGTATGGAGCAGAGGGGGATTATAACGTGAAGCTCCGTTTAGAAACAAATGAATGAAAGTCTGTAGAGAGAAATTTTGCCCTTATAATTCGTGATCCTATTGCTCGTATTGAAACAAATAGAGATGATGGATTTATAGGTGATTCGTTTACATTTTCAGCAAAGTCTTCAGGTCTTGAGAGAAACCTCACATACAACTGGGAAATAGTTGATATAGATAACGAACAAGTACTTCTTCAAAAATCAGATAAAATACTCACACATGTGTTCACTAAAAAGTGAAAATATAATGTCAGGCTTAAGGTTCGGCAATCATCAGGAGAAGTTGATCAAGACAACTATATAGTGTATGTTACTTCACAGCCACCTATAGCTGAGTTTAACTCACGTATTCCACTCCCAAATAAACCTAATAGAGTACAACTTGATGCCTCAAGGAGTTATGATCCAGATTTTAGTGATGACGGAAACCTCAAGTACGATTGGTTTATTGATGGTGAGCGTGTATCACTGAGTGATGCAAATAAAAATGGATCTTTTTGATACTATACCTTTGATAGTATTGGAAGTCATAGTGTAAACCTAGAGGTGACAGATCCTGATGGAATAGTTGATATAAAAAAATGAGAAGTTACTATTAGTTCTACTCTTTCGGTAGAGATGGAGGCATTTCCTCGAGTTATACAAAGGGGAGGATTCATAAAATTCGAGGTTGATTCCCCTGAGGCCGAAGTCTATGAATGGGATTTTTGAGATGGGAAAAACTCATGATGAAGCTTTAATAAAATTACCCATGTTTATGAAAAAAGTGGTTCATTTGCGGTTCAGGTAAAAGTAACAGATGGAGATAATAAAACAAACACGTACAAACAAACTGTATATGTAAGTGAGTCAAACAATCCACTTGCACATATGGATCTAAATTATGGAGCGTTAGAAAACCCTATATTTGATGAAGGAGCGTGTAGTTGAGAGTGAGCATATATTATAGACCGTGTTAATCCGATACGTTTTGATGCGAGTGAGTCTATTAATATAGATGGCTCAAACGCAGGCTTAGAATATTCATGGAAGATAGGGCAGGGAAAGTTTGCGAGCAGTTCAAATATGTCTCATAGATTTGATGAAATTGGCTGTTTTCCAGTAAAACTTACCGTTAAATCTTGATCAAATGGTAAGACGGATGTTCGTGAGGCAATGGTAGAGGTACGAAATCTAGATCCTGTGCTCTCATCTGTATCAATAAATATAGAAAATCCTGAAGAAGATCCTCTCATCGTACGTGTTACAGCTCAATGAGCAGAAGATCCTGATGGAGTTATTCAGTCCTATCTTTGGTACTATTATACAGATATTGATACTGAGCCTCAGGACTTTAGATCAACTGCAAGTGCCTCAACTGCATTTGTTATTCCTAAGGTAACAGGAAATTACTATTTTGTTGCGATACTTAAGGATAATAACGAATCGCGAGTTACTTCAGAAGACGTAACAGGATCAAGATATTTTACAACTATCACGTGAGATAATGTTAATACTCCAATTATAGACCTTTCTGTAAATGATAACTCTACGGTAATAGGAGAAGAGATTACTTTTACAGCAAAAGCGCAAAATATACTAGGCCAATCTATTGATAAAGATGCGAGTTTTAGTTGGGATTTTGATGGAGATGGTTTTTACGATACGCAAACAAGTGAAGCAACAACAACATATGTATATAGAAAATCATGAGAGTTTTATGCTAAAGTAAAAGTAAAATATAGGGGAATAAGCAGTACCAAAAATGTCACTATGAATGTGAGTAATAAACTTGTTCCAGATTTTGGGTATATATCTGTTGGAAATACCTTTATATTTTTCGATAGCTCAACATGACAAATAGATGGGAGGCAATGGGATCTCTGAGATGGAACTACGAAAACATGAACAAATTTTTCTCATACCTATACTGATAAGGTAACAAGTCATACCGTTACTCTAAAAATATCAGAATGAACAAAAGTGAAGCAAGTTCAGAAAAAAGTTACAAAAAATATAAAAAATATTCTCAAAACAAAAGGAAAGAGTTTTGCAGGATTTAGCTTCCCAGAAGCTGATACAGATGGAAATATTACTTTAGAGAGTTCATCAGAAAAAGTATTTGTATATATGGGTGAATGAGGATCACAAGGAGATATTTATGCCATTGACTATGATATAGAAAACGACTCTGATCTCAATGGAGGAGTAGATGATGATGAAGATAATATAGGAACAGCAAGTTATTCTTCTTGAGATATAACGCAAATCCCTCTTAATAAGTATAAAGTTCAGAAAATACGCTTATATAGAAAATCATCAAGTGGGAATGTTATATCCTCACAGGACATTACAATCATAAAGAATTATATAGAAGAGTCAGATATTGACCCTGATACTCTAGTATTTGAATGAGTCACTGATTCTGAGAAAGAGAAAATAGAAAAACTTAAATCTATTCTCTCAGAGCTCCCTCAACAACAAAGACTGGAATCGCTCTCTTACGTTCAGAAACTCCAAGAAGATTGGAATGACAATACTGAAAAGACTCGAACAATCCTAGATTTTGAAAACTATATATTTGAACAAAACTTAGAACAGGAGGATGAGCTTATAGAAATTCTCGAGTCACTTCTTGTAGAAGGACAGGAAGATCAGAGCGCAAAACAAATTACGTATACAGCTCTTATAAATCTTATACCTCAAGACATAGAGTGTACGGTTGAGACAGGAAGCTGTTACGATAGTCTTCTCTCAAAACTTGAAGACATCCGAAATTCTGATGATGTAGAGTACAATAAGACTCTTGGAAAAGAAATCTTAGAAGTAGTTGGGGCGAGCGAGTCAATGACAAACAGTCAAAAACTTGATTTTAAAGCTATACTTGCATCACTTGTTTATGGTGATGTTGAGAGTATTCCAGATGAAGAAAAGCAAGAGGTTATAGCAGAAGAAATCCCAGTAGAAGAAAGTAGCGAATGAGAAAGCTCAGGAATTATGTGAGTACTCTTGACTGTGCTCAAATGGCTAGGAATACTTATAGGAGTCTTTCTTCTGCTCGTTCTTGCTCTCTATATCCTCTATCTTCTATTTAATAGAGACAAGAGTATTTGATTTTCTCAATTCATTGGAAACATTACTTCTTTTTGAAAGAACGAAACTCAGGAAAGTGAAGTAAATACCCAGTCAGATGATATCCTAGCAGATTTTGATTCAAGCGCAGATCCTCTAACAGAAGAATCAGATATACTTTCATCAGTGGACGAACCTAAAATAGAAAAAGCAGAAAAAGTAACAAAAAGTTCTAGAGATGATGGAAGTATAAGTCCAGATACTCCAGCAGGGGATGACATACTCTGATCAGTATGAGAGTGAGAGGACGTCCCAGATTGGCTCAAGTGAAATTTTAATAGTGATAAGTCTGAAGTAAAAGTAGAAACACAAGATGCTCCAACTTCACAAGTGGAAGATATTCCAAAACAAGATACTTCTAAAAAAGGGTGAGAAGTAAAAACAGATGCTATACCCAAAGAAAAAACTGATATTGATGCAGAAGCAAAGGTTGATGAAGAAAGTGTTCCAGATTGGCTTAAGGGAGCAGAGGATTCTCCTAAACAGGTAACAGAAGCAGTAAAGACAGAGCCAGTAGCCGATATTCAGAAAGAAAAATCAGTAAAAGCAGATCAGCTAGTTGAAGAAAAAATAGACCTTGATGCAGAGACAAAAATTGGAGAGGATAATGTTCCAGATTGGCTCAAATGAGCAGTTGATTTTAGTGAAAAAGCTGTAAGTCCTGAAACAGATACAGCAGGGGTGAAAGCTGATACTCCAGAAAATTCAGTACCAAAAACTCAGCCGGATTCAGGAACTCCATCGCAGGCTCTTGTCGTTGATAACTCTTGAGAGGCAAAAGTTGATGAGGGAAATGTTCCAGATTGGCTTAAAGGGAGCTTTGATACCCCTAAAGACACATCAAAAGATATCAAAGTAGAGGATGACGCTCAATACAAAGAAAAAGAAATAGTCTCAAAAGATATCCCAGAAAAGAAGCCTAAGTCAGCAAAAACAAAGACAACATGAGAAAAGTCTTGAGAAAAGAAGGTGCAGACAAAAGATGCTTCAAAACAAGATACTAAGACTGAAACTCCAGAGAAGAAAGTGAAAAATAAAATTCCAGAAAAGAAACTAAAGGCTGAGGTCTCAAAAGAAGCTACACAAGAGTGAAAACAAGTCGCAAAGCCTGTAGCTTCAAAAGACAAAGAAAGCTCTTCTAAAGATTCTTCTAAAAAAACAGATGGAGATGAACTTTGGGATGATGGGATGAAGATCCCTGATTGGCTTAAATCTGATGAATAAATAATAAATAACTTTCCTTTTAGGGAAGTTATTTTCACATTAATCTTTTTGCTTTTTTTCACTTCGTTTTATAATACGGTGAAACTTATTATAATTTTTCAAGAAACCATCTGTGAAAGACTTTGGAAAAGAAGCCTTAGATTTTATAAAGGATATCGTAATTATCGTATTTATTGTTCTCGTAATACGAACGTATTTTATTATGCCGTTTAAGATAAATGGAGCCTCAATGGATGAGTCATATTACGATAAAGAGTTTATTATCGTAGACAGGTTTTCTTACACAGACTTTCCACTCTTATGACAGCATCGAGAGATGCAGAGGGGAGATGTTGTGATATTTAAACCTTGAGTAAGTGAGGATAGAAAATACTTCATTAAGCGTATCATTGGTCTCCCTGGAGAGACACTCAAGATTGCTGATGGGCAAGTTTTTATCCAGGATAGCTCATGAGAGTTTCAAGAAATCGAAGAGGGAGCATACCTCACAGATGAGAATAATAAAAGTACATATGTAAATAGAAGCACAGACGAAAATATTTACGAGATACCAGCAGGGAAATATTTTGTTATGTGAGATAATAGAACGCACTCTACCGATAGTAGAAATTGCTTTAAAAAATGTAATTCAGGACGTGGAAACTATATAGTGCAAGCAGAGGTTACAGGAAAGGTCCTTTTAGATTTAGGATACTTTAATATCAAGTCATTTTCATTTACACATCCAAGCACGGGGGAATCAACTTTACCAAAATTCTTTGGGACTCTTGATGAGTATAGCTACTAGTCATGGATGGATTTTTTTATGTAGACAAGCCAACTGGTATTACGAGTTTTGATGTACTTCGTGATTTGCGACGTACTCTGTGAATAAAAAAACTCTGACACACAGGGACGCTTGACCCTCTTGCAACATGAGGACTTCTTGTTGCCGTAGGAAGTTATACAAAGCTTATATCCTATATAGATAAAGAGTGAAAGACCTATGAGGCAACTATACTGCTTGATTGAGAATCTGATTCTTATGACAGAGATACTGAGATTAGATATATTTCTTTAGAGAAGCAAAGGGAATTATTTAAAGATCTTACACTAGATCAGCTCGAAAAGATATTTCAGGAAAATTTTTATGGAAAGATATCACAAGTACCACCTAGTTATTCTGCTCTTAAGATAGATGGAAAAAGAGCCCTTGAGAGAGTGCGCGCAGGAGAAGTCTTAGAAATGAAAGCCAGAGATACAGAAATATTTTCCTATAAAATACTAGATTTCCACTACCCAAAGCTCGTAGTAGAGCTCGAAGTACAAGCAGGGACCTATATTCGTTCTATTGCGCATGACCTGTGACAATTACTTTGAGCTTGAGGATATATATCTGAGCTTCGCCGTACAAGAGTCGGAAGTATAGATATACAGGATGCTACATGATTAGAAGAACTCAATAAAGAAACTACTCTTGATATAGAGATGGTATTTCCAGAAAAAATATATCTTTTCCAAGATGAAGATGTATACAAGAGACTCGCAGATGGACAGAGAGTTAGGTGAGAATTTCCCTTCCCAGAGAATGTAGATATTTTCCTCTTTGATGGAAGTATGATACGATATGTAGTAGAGCACAAAAATAGTGTTTTACATCCTCGAAAAAAAATACTATAAAAATTTGCGCTTCAGGGCATTTTTTATACAATACTGGGGCTTTTTTGTATATGGGACATTAGCTCAGTTGGTAGAGCAGCCCCCTTTTAAGGGGAAGGTCCTGGGTTCGAGCCCCGGATGTCCCACCATAACGATACACAAACACGTATATATTTATATATGTGTTTTTTAGTCCCTAAATAATCAGCAAGTATCTTCAAAAATATCTCATTCTTCCAGAGAAATATTTTTTATTTGTTCAAATATCTCTTTAATTTTTTCTCACTTTTTCGTGAGAGAATATTCTATTTTTATTGGCCTCTCAGAGACTATAGTTCTTTTTACTATCCCTTGATCTTCAAGATTTTTTAGCCTCTCAGAGAGTATTTTTGAGTTGAGTCCAGAGATTTTTTTGAGGATGCTACTATAACTAGTATAGTTATTTCAGATAAGAAAAATGATAAAAAGAGACCATTTTTTTCCTATTATTTCGAGTGTTTGATAGATTGGGCAGGAATCATCCCACTTCATATTTTTCATAATTGTTTCTAAAAAGTAACTAAGTATATATAATACTATTGATATATATAATATACTTAATATATTTAAATTTACAAAATTTATTAAGTAATATATAAACATGAAAGCAATTATATTGGAGCAAGCATGAGGAGTAGAAAACTTACTCTACAAAGATATAGATACTCCAAATATAGAAAAAGACGAAATACTTATAGAAACAAGAGCTATTGGAATTAACCCTGTAGATTTTAAAATGAGATCTATAGGAGCTATTATAGACATGCTCTATTGAAATAATAGACCAGTAATTCTCGGTTGGGATATCGCAGGAATTGTTACAAAAGTATGAAGTGAAGTTACAAATTTTCAGTTAGGTGATAGAGTATTTGGAATGGTGAATTTTCCAGGAGCTTGAAAAGCGTATGCTGAGTACGTTGCTGCTCCTGAAAATCAAATAACAAAAATACCTGAAAACGTTTCCTTTGAAGATGCAGCAGCTACGACACTTGCAGCTCTTACAGCACTTCAAGCCTTACAGGGAAATGTAAAGCCAGGGGAGAGGGTATTTATTCATGCTGGCTCTGGGTGAGTAGGACACTTTGCAATTCAGATGGCAAAACATTTCTGAGCACATGTAACTACCACTTCTTCTGCTAAAAACAAAGATTTTGTACTTTCACTTGGAGCTGATGAACATATTGATTACAGATCACAAAATTTTGAAGAAGTTTGTTCTGATATGGATTTTGTACTCGATTCTCTCTGAGGAGAAACACTCAAGAAATCAGTACATATACTAAAAGATGGAGGAAGAGTCATCTCTCTTCCAGACCCACAATCAGTAGAGGCTATTTCTGATGTAGCAGGGTCAAGAAATATAGATGCTTCTTGGCTTCTCGTGAAATCAAGTGCAGAAAATATGATGACACTTGCGAAGATGCTAGATTCTTGAATCATTTCACCAACGATCGCAAATACGTACTCATTTGATGAAATGAGAGAAGCTCATAGTGAGCTAGAAACAGGAAGAACTGTTTGAAAAATAGTAATTACTCTATAAAATTAAAAACAATGCAAAAAAACGATACAACACAAGGTTATGACATTGGAGTTGATGCTACAAATACTACTTCATATGAAAAGATTGAAGATGCTTTACTGCAAGCTCGAGCACTAGAATATCCTTCTAGAGAAGCTATTCTGGCAAGAGATCCTTCAGTACAAGAATTTTGGAGTAAAAATAGTAACTTACTTATAAATGCTTGGCAAGAGTGGGATGTAGAAAATAAAGGAAGCATAAGCTTTCCGTCAGAAGATTTACTTGATAGTAGGCTTCGAAACGCAATTCATGATGCCTGGGAAAATCCAGAGCTAGAATCAAAAGTAAGAGATCTTTTAAAAGTAAGAGATCTTTTAATAGAATCTTCTCCAGGAGTATTTGAGTTTCAACTCTTTGACCCAGAGAAACTCCAAGAACTCAGAACATATTTAGAAGCAGTTGCTGATGCTGGGATACCACTACGCGCTCCCTATGGTATTTCACTCAATAGAAATGGAGCTATGCTTGATACTCGTTCTGTGTGATATCTCGCTGCTCCAAGCTTTCAGGAATTATATCAGAAGATCATGGACCTATATATGAGATCGATAGCTAGGTTATTATTTCCAGAAATTGTAGGATATGATTCACAAACCTATGGTTTTTCTATAGAGTACCAGCCAGGTATTGATACTTCTCTTCGTATGCATACGGATGCCTCATCAGTTACTATGAATGTAAACTTGAACCTTCCAGATGAAACATTTGAGGGTTCAGAACTAGATTTTTATGATAAAAACTCTGGAGAAATGAATCGATTATCATTTACTTCTGGTCGAGCTATGATGCATAGAGGGAATATCGCTCACGCAGCACTTCCCATTACGAAAGGGAAGCGCACAAATTTTGTATTTTGGCTCTATGGGAGTAATATGTCTATTCCATGAAATAATCTCTTTGACGTATCAATAGATGCAAAAGAGAGATGGACGATTCCTGATGAACCAAGTGATACCTCTGCTCCTTTTTAATAATAAAATATGTTTTCAGAAAAAGAAAAACGAATATTACTCGCTGTACCATATGTATGAGAAAAAGTTATTTCTCGACTAGAAGAAGTATGATATGATTCTTTTACAGCTCTCAGTGAAGTTGAAACAGGAAGTTTATTGGACCTTTTAAGTAGTCATCTAAATTCTACTTGTTATAGGAATTCTCCTCAAGCTCGAAAATCAATATCTTGAGCTATAGAGTGTGCGAAAAAATATACTATATAAATCATCAAAACATGAAAAAAACTATACTCCTCACATGAGCAACTGATGGGATTTGAAAACTTCTTGCCTATAAACTGGCAGATGGATGACATACTCTGTATCTCCATGGGAGAAATGAAAAAAAATTACAAGATATAGTCTCGGATATACAATCAGAAACACATAATACTGAAATATTTTCTTGTGTTGCTGATTTTTCAGATCTCGATTCCGTGAAAAATATGACTCAAAAATTATTACAAGAACTTTCACATATAGATATTGTTATAAATAATGCATGAATATTTAAAACCCAGCATGAGCAGACTACACAGTGATATGATGTTCGTTTTGTGGTAAATTACCTTGCTCCATATCTATTAACTCATGATATCTTACCACTTCTTAAAAAATCAGAAAATCCTCGAGTGATCAATCTATCTTCTGCTGCCCAAGCTCCAGTATCTCTTGATGCATTACTGTGAAAGGTACAACTTTGAGCATCAGAAGCTTATGCTCAAAGTAAGCTTGCTTTGACTATGTGGAGCTTTTATTTTGCAAAAAATAATCTTGATATTATTACTATTGCCGTAAATCCAGGATCACTTTTGAATACCAAGATGGCAAATGAAGTCTATGGTCAACACTGGTCTTCAGCTGATAAGGGAAGAGATATACTATATAACCTTGCACTTTGAGAAGAGCATGAAAATGACTCTTGAAAGTACTTTGATAATGACTCTGGAAGATTTGCAGAGGCTCATAGTGATACATACAATTTCGATAAGATAGAGGATTTAATCAGCAATACAGAAAGATTCATCCATTAGATACATATTCTATAATACCTTCGTAAAAAGTTTAATTGTGTTACATGACCCACCATTGTTATAAATAAAATAAAAATCCTGGCTTACGTTGCACCGTAGGCCAGGATTTTTTAGTGAGAAAATAGTTTATTAAAAGATAGCTATTTAAAGATATAAGTACTTTAAAATACACAAGAGTATTAGTTCGAGCGTTGGATATAGTATTTGTAAAAAGGACCTTCTTACCTCTATCTTTTCATAATGTAAAAAATAGATACAATACAAATATGAAAAGAATACTTTCTACATTTCTCGCACTATTTTGCTTTGTATTCATACTCATACTTCCAGTATTTTTGTGACTTCATGCAAATATGATGTCTCATCATGGTATGAGTGCTGGAGATTGTATTGAACACTGTATATCTTCAGAGACTCAGCTCTATAGTTCTAAAATAGTAGAGCTATCAAGTTACGTTGAAATATTCGTAGTGAAGATTATCTTCTCTAAGATATTTGAATATGTGCTTCCTCTTGTATTACTCTATATAATACTCATTCATGCTCCTCCTAATCTGTTCTATAATATAAGAAATTATGATTACTCATCGCTTATAGGAATAGTGAAACTTACAGCGTAGAATAAATAGTGAATTATTTACTATTTATTTATCAAAAAATTATTATGAAAAAAAATTATATGTCTCATATTATTGTATGAGTAGTTTCTTTAGTAGTTGGCCTGTGAATCGGGCACGCTGTTACTATGCCTATGAATCATCATTCTGAAATGATGGATCATAGCACGAAAACTATGGATCACTCTAGCATGAATATGAGTATGGATCCAATGGAAATGAGTATGGCAGATATGTGAGCTATGCTTAAGTGAAAGACTTGAGATGAACTAGATAAAGCTTTTCTTGAAGGAATGATACCACATCATCAAGGAGCAATAGACATGGCTGAATATCTGGTAGATGCAAAAAATCCTGAACTCAAACAAATGTGAACCCTAATCATAGAGGCGCAACAAGCTGAGATTGATCAGATGAATGCATGGTTAGTAGAATGGGGATATAAAACTAAATAATATATATATGAAACAAATTCAAAAAGAGCACGTTGCTCTCATCATTAAATACACAGGTATATCATTCATCACAGGATGACTCTCTCATGGATTCTTCTCAGGGGAGAGGCAGGTAATAACCTCTCTTGTATGAGTAGTGTTTTTTATAGTTTGAACCCTTTTGGAACAAAAACCTGAGGAAAGGGATTATATAAGAACTATAGTATTTTCTTCTATCTTAGCTATTGCAATTTGAGCTCTTACATGAGGACTCCAACATTTCCCGGATTCTCCAGATAGGAGTGTATGGCTTGTCCCTGTGTGATTCCTTGTTTCTATATGAGCCTATCTTGCATTAGAGAAAGAAGTGTTTTATAAAAAGGCACATCTTATCTATACAGTAGTAGGGTTTGTGTTTTTTGTATGAGTATCTGCTACGCTGTATTCACTCGTACAAGCTTGATATCTTTGGGCTGGGGAACATGGTCATGGAAATAGTGAACATCACTCAGATGATACTATTGTAGTTGAGGAACATCTTATTGAGTGAAATAGCCCTACTGATTCAAAAATAATGGATAGTAGTGATGTAAACTTTAAATGAGATGGCCATACAGACCATAATCATTAATACAAGAAACATTATTATGAAAAGGGCTAATATAGAAATATATCATTCCTTTATATATCAATCATAACTCTCGATCTCAGTTCTAACATCATTCACTAACTTCTACCAGATTAAAATAAAAAGACGCATACTGCCATAAAAACAGTGTGTGTCTTTTTATTTTACAATAGACAGAAATTTCTTAAATTTAAATGTATTAATCTTTAAAAATCGAGTATATGAAGCAAATAATCGAATATATGAAACAAACATCATGAATTCAAAAAGCAGCGTGGGTATATTTTTGAGTTATGGTTGCTTTAGTTTTTTTAAATTTTTGTCCAGTATTTGATGAGTCTGGGAAAGCATTCGGTCTCTTTTACATGAAATTATCAGGTGATATACTCCATGTCGTTACTGGAACTTGGGCTTTTTATGCAGCATATACTTCTCCAAAAGCCAGTTCAATATTCTTTCGTTATTTTGGAACAGCTTATTTTTTAGATGGAATTGTGGGCATGGTATTTGGAAAAGCGTATCTTAATTTTAATATCTTTAATCCAAATACAGAACCAGTTGCTGATATAACTACAAGATTGCTCATTAACACTCCTCATGTTATTATGGGAGGGATAGCCATGATTCTCTGATTTATTGTTTACAGGTCAGTTTGGAAAACGAGTAAATAGTATGTTTAGAATTAAACGATGATTAGGTATTTTAATGATTCTATGCTCCCTACTTATATGTATTGGAGCTATTTTTGTGTCTTTACGAGAGCCATCAAATAATCTAAATTGGTCCGGGGATCAAAAAATATTACCGGAAGTATCATTCCTGGATTCTACAGGTGGTATGGAGGTGAGTGTAAAAAATATACGAGATACGGTATATACATCTCGAGATGAATATGAGGTGAGGTATTATGATTGAGTGTTTCGAGTTGAAGATGTAGTATCAGTAGATTTTTTTGTAGAAGAATTGTTCTCAGTTGCCGTAGCTCATACCTTCTTAAGTTTTGGTTTCGTGGATGGATCACACCTCATGGTTTCTACAGAAATTCGCAAAGAGCAATGAGAAGAGTTCTCTCCCCTTAAAGGTTTTTTTCGTGAGTATGAACTCATGTATGTACTCGCAAGTGAAGAAGATATTTTAAAGGTTCGGTGAATCCATCGAGATAATCCTGTGTATCGATATGAGCTCCAGTTGAGCGACATTCAAAAGCAAGATTTGTTTGTTTCTATGATGAAGAAAGCTGAAATGCTACATAATACACCAGAATTTTATAATACATTTTTAAATTCTTGTAATCAGCTTATTGTAGAGCATCTGCGCTCTGTGGGTATTGATATCCCTTTTGATTATAGAATATTTCTTCCAAAACAGTCGGGGGCTTTTTTATACGGAATTGATTTGATTGATATAAGAGAGGATTTCTCTGTTATACAGGCAGATGCTTTAATAACACCTAAGATTCAATCAGCCGAGTGACAAGGGGATTTCTCGCGGTATATTCGCGGGGGCTTAGATTAAAAGCGACTAAATCCACTCACTTCCTTTAGCCAATATTTTAAATAATCAAAGCTTCCTTCATTTTTATACGTTTCATAACTCAGACTATGCATGTTTCATTCTGAATTATTCCAGAGGTTTTGAAATAATTCAGAAGCTTCTTTGTATGCAGAGAACTCAAAACCTCATGATAGATGTATATTACTTTCAAGATTATAATTATCTATATTTCTTCGTGTGAGATTTGCAGATCCGAGCATAACACCCTTGTTATTATTTTGAGAAAATAGAAGAAGCTTTCAGTGACACTGTTCACCGTATGTGTTACACCAACGAATTTTAATTCCATGCTTATGGAGTTCAGATGCCACCTGTCTATTAGGGGTCCCGTCTTTTGTTCTCCCAAAAGCGTCTTTGTTTGGGTCCATGAGAATCTTTATATTTACACCTCTATCTGCTGCATTAGTTAGAGCATTGATAATATCTCTATCCGAAAAATAAAACATGAGTATGTTGATAGTATCTTCTTTCTTGAGCTGAGATATGTTTTCTAGAATATGTTCTTTTATCTTTTTTTCTGTAAGTAGCTGGGCCGTGATATTATCTCATTTATTAGAAGGTTTATTACTTTCTGCTTGAGAGAACTGAGGAAGTAACAGCGTGTAACCAGACATATTTGCAACTGCTTGCTCTGAATCAATTACACCCCATCCTATGTTTCCTTGTATTTGAAAGCCATTATTTGAGTGTTTACTCGATCCATCATGAGGATTTGCTGATGTTATGAGCGTAATAAGTTCGTTTTGTGCTTCCCCAGCATCTGTAACAAGTATTTTTCTATGATTTGCCTTATAATTTAAGGCATGTAGGTAGGAGCGAAGAGTAAGTTTTGGTTTATGTATATCCATAGCATTTTGTATCCATCCACCACTTTGAGTATTTCAGAACCATCGAAATATCCATCTCCATACCGGGCTATATATTGGATTACTGTCACGAAGTTTTGATAAATCTGTAATGATAACAGGTATATTATTTGCTTGTAATGCTTCCAGATGATCTGCATGATGTCACCCATACATGGTATTAATCGGATCTGTAATAACTTGTATGGTGATGTTTGGTGTTGTTTTCTTTTTTTGAATAAGTGCGTTTGTAAGTTCCTGAGAGAGGGGTCTATAACTTTTCTTTTCTGTTCAGGTAAAATCACTAAAAAAAAACATATCTATGAGTATATATGAAGAAGCATTTTCAATTTGCGATAAGAGTGTATCAAAAATCTCTTGCTCGATTATTTGTTCTCATGAAGCTGTTTGATAGGTATCATCATGAAGAAATGTTACTTGTGAAGGGTTTATATTATGTAAGTCACCTCGCATATTTATTCACTCAGGAAGAGGTTTGAGGTAGGAGTGATATATTCCAGTAAGTATATATATTATAAAGATGACTCATAAAATGAGCCTTATACGTTTTTTTCTTTTATTTTTTTCAGGCATAGAGTATAGTATATGAGTTTATGAATTATTTAAAGTATATGAATTACTCTCAAAAAATTAAATATATATTTTTACGCTTTTTATTCATATGTGGATGAGTCATTCTTATTACATGTTTATATCTTTTATATGTATTTTCTATTGAAGCTTCATATAAGTGAAGCATTGAAACAGAAGAAAAATTATTAGTATTTGCTCATAGGGGGTTTGGGAATCATGCACCTGATAATAGTATTGAGGGAGCGAGAATAGCACTTGAAGAGTGAATGGACGGAGTAGATGTAGACGCGCAGTATACAAAAGACAGAGAAGTTGTGATTTTTCATGACGTGGATATCAATCGATTTACTCAGGGGACGGGCCGTGTAGATAGCTATACTTTTAAGGAGTTACAGCAGTATGATCTCTCTATTGCATATGGTGATCCTGACTTTCAAGATGTATTTATAGCATCTTTTGAGGATTTTGTATCTGAGATTACTCCTGATTCTCGCCTCATGGTAGAGCTAAAAGTTTCGGCTCTATGAAATACTGGTATAGAAGAAAAAGTATCAGCAGTGATAGAGAAATATGACGCATATGACAAGGTGTTTATAAGCGCATTTAATCCTTTTGTGCTGAAACGTCTCGAATCAATTGACGCTCGCATACAAACAGTATTTATCTATATGAATTCTGGTTGGGATCCAAAAAGAATTGCTGAAACAAAGCCTGAAGACCGTGTATCACTTCCATGGTTTCTACGTAAGGAGTTTACAAGGAGAGCTATACGTAGATGGATTCGACCAGATGCACTGAGTATTAATCACAAAATTCCTAAAGAGGATATACAAGTACTTATGGATATTTGATATCCAGTGTTTATCTGGTCACTAAATACACCAGAAGTCATATTAGAAGCTATAGAGATAGGACCGTATTGACTTGTTACAGATGAACCACAGATGACGAAGGATTTAAGAGACACACATCTGTATGAAGTTACTCAGTAGGTTTGTAGGTTTCATAAAATGTATTTGAGAATAGTTCATCTGGATCATACTGCTGTTTGAGTTTGAAAAAGTCATCTATTTCTGGATATGCTGCACGAAGTTGTTCATCTGAATAATAAAGCTGATATGGGAGGTAATACGTCCCTCCATGTTTTATCGATGCATCAATAAGTTTCTGTGTAGTGACTTCTAACTCTTCACTATCTTCTTTATTAAGTTTTTGATTAAAATACAGCACAAAAGCAATTCGATCGTCTTTTGCGTATGGGAGAGCAGTGATAGTATCTTTTGTAACAATACGTATTGTTACATTTAATAAATTTGTTTCTGAATTACTTACGATATCTCGTAGATCATCAATAAATTGAGTAATATTATCAAGAGGTATAAAATATTCTTGTAGAATATTCGTATCTTGCTGCTTATTATCGAGGTATTCCATTGCTTGATTCATCTTTTGATTCCGACTTGCTAAACATATTATCTCATCCGAATCAGACATCGCTTCATTTCTTGAGACGCATGTATGTCCTCCAGATTCTATGTTTTTTTCCAAAAACCACCGGAACCATTTTCCGATTTCTCCAGTTTTAGAAAAGTTAAAAATAAATCGTTTAATAGCGACCTTTGATGCTGGCTTAATAGGGATTATTTCTTGATTCGTGGTAGTACTATATTTATGAATAGCTGTTTCTCTGAGGTAATTTTTTCATGGTGCAATTGAAAGTCTCCCATAAAATAGAGCCACACTATCATTTCCGATAACATTGCTTTTATAGTAATTTTCAAAATCAGTGTAATCAATATAACTTTTTTCCCATGCATACATTTCATTTGCTACGATATCAAATACAACATCCAGAATAATACCTTGAAGCCCATATCAACCAAGAACTGCACCAAAGAGTTCTGAATTTTTTGTTGGGCTTGTTTCAATAATTTCTCAAGAAGCAAGCATCACTCTCATAGATACAATTGTTGGTGCGATTTGACCAGGATTATGTGCTATTCCGTGTGCATTTGCACTGAGGCTTCATCATATAGTAAAGAGATTAATTGATTGCATAGATTTTACTGCGAGATCAAGTGGATCAAGTATTTGTTGAACGTGTTGCCAGGTTGCACCACTCTCAACTTGCATGGTCATATCTTCCTGGTTTACAGAGACTTGTTTATATCCCTTCATATCGAGCACGAGCCCACCTTTTGAAAATGTATGTCATCACATAGTATGCTGCTTTCCTGCAGGAGTGATCTTAAGGTTATTCTTCTTGGCAAATGCAATAGCAGTTTGTAAATCTTCCTCTGAGCTTATATATGCTATGGCATATATGGGGGTCTTATTGAGACAACTTGCGTCATTTATAAAGCCTCATTCTTGAACGATATTTAGTTTACTTGCGTCATTTGCTTGGATATCAATATTGATAACATTTCCCTTATACTCAAAAGGATATGCGAAGGTACATTTCTTTGCTTCAATTGGAGCAGAAGCAAGATCATATGCTCGATTCCCAATGAGCAGAGTACCAATGAGTAATCATCCTCCTATAATCTTTTTTACAGGGATATTTTTATATTTTGTATTTACTCATTTTTTTACTTTTTTTGAAGATTTTTTCATACTTTTGTTCTTGGATAAGAAGATATAATCTTATTATAGCTGCTTTCGGAGTGTATTAAAGTTTTTTTGAATTTGCAGATTTTTAAACAAAATCAAACTATTAGATTGTGTGTTTTGCGTGAATTTTATTTTACTTTATAATATATTTTATTAGACTAAGCTAAATTTTAATTTCTAAAAACTAATGTTTATGGATAACTCTAAGACAACTCTTTCGAGAGCTTTTACAGTTCTTACAGTAGCAGTTCTTGTATTTGCGCTTAATGTGAGTGGTGCACTTGCTGGTTTCGTAAGAACCCTTGATGGTCTTGCTCCTGGTATATCTAATGTTGCTTCTAATCCGACTCAATTCCTTTATGGTCTGGGATGGGATGGTGATAATACAGGTGTATATGGTTATGGTTATGCATTTGGTTATGGTGATTTCGATGCTGGTACTGTATCAAGTTCATCATCGAGTTCAAGTTCAACTTCTTCAACAAGTTCTTCTTCTAGTGGAAGATGAGGTGGAGGTGGATGAGCAAATTCTTTTGGACAAAGTGGTTTACTTAGCGATTTAATTGCTGCCTCAGGTAGTTCAAGCTCAACATCGTCATCAGGATGAACTGAATGATCAGACTCTACAGCTAGTTCATCAACGTCATCATCAGGGTGAACAACATGAGGGGGCTCATCAAGTAGTTCAAGCTCAACATCGTCATCAGGATGATCTACGAGTGGAAGCTCTTCAGCTGGTTCTAGCTCAACTTCAGGAAATGCCTCTACTTCATCTGCAGGAGCATCAGGAGCGAATCAAGCTTCTGGAAGTAGTACATCTCTTCTCAACAGTATTCCAACAAAGATCCCAACAACAGGTGTTTCTATAAGTAGATAATAAGAAACTCTTTATAATACAAATTCATGAATAGAGCAGACAAGATTTTAAGAATCCTTACCGTAATGGTAGGGATTCTTATATTTGGGCGTTTATTTTTTATGAATGGGGGTGTTATCAATTTTTGAAACAGTTTTCTTTCTAACACTTCTTCATCGTTAGAGCAAGAATTAAAAGAAGACGACTTAGCTAAAACGCAGTTAAAGAAACTCCCAGCGAAGATACCACAAACGAGAGCTTCTATAGGTGACCGTGTGGGGATAGAGGAGCATCCAAGTATAGAAACAGACCTTCCTTCCCCAGAGGTATTTCGTCTTGCAGGAGATGCGAATGATGACATTAATCATTGGAAACAGGTTTTGATAGAAGAAGACAGAGATGCATATAAATATATAGTAGTCCCAGCAAACTGACTCGTTGTCCCAATAAATGAGTTTAGTGAAGACTCTCAAGAGTTTGATAAGATGATTAATGGTCGAGAGGTAGATATTAACTCAGCCCTTGAAACAGGAGCTCTTGAATACCCAGGGACAAGTATCAATGGGTACGGAGAAGAGTGAACCAAAATGGTATTTGCTCACAGTTCGTATTGGAAAGGAGAAGAGGGGAGATACAAGACACACTTTCAAAAAATTATCGAACTCAGTGAATGAGAACAGGTCTGGATCTATGTGAAAAATCCAGAATGAAATTATGATCAATACAAATATGAGATAGAAGAATCATACAATACCTCAGAATATGATACCTCAATATTTCTCCCACAAGATGGGAAGAATCTGACTCTTTTCACTTGTACCCCTATTGGAGGTACAGAAGGAAGGTGGATTATAAAGGCAAAGTATTTAGATACCTCTACTGAGAGTTTGTAAATTTTTATTACTCTGTATACAATATATCATTCCAAGAGGTTCGGTAGAGTCATTCTCCGAGCCTTTTTTGATCTATCGCATGTCATATAAATCCTATACTTCGAGACAGGAGAAAGAGTCCATTAAATACTCAAACATCTACATACATTTTCTTTTCTTCGTAACTCATTTCTAAGTTTTCAAATATATCCAGGAGCATTGCTGCAATATATCCATCTACATTGAGGATGAGATTAGATTTCTTTTCAAGAGTGAGCGACTCAACTGATTTTGCGAAATTAAGATGTTTGCGAGTAGGAAAAGACTCAGCAAGTTTTTCAAGAATATCACATCTACTATCGGGATTAAATTTAGACTTTACCTTATGTCAGATTCCTGGGATATTAATACCTGTTTGTTTCATATTTTTTATAAACTCCTCTGGAGATATACCTGATTCTACTGACTCAAGCCAGTACTTTCCAGCACCATCTATAGCTCATCAAAATAGTGACCCGATGGTTGCAAGCCCTGATATCAGAGAAGACTTTATATCGTTTCCTGCTCTGGAGGTGATAATAGCATTCGTTGCTCCAGAAACGGCTGGTCCATGATCCGCAATCAAGACGATAACAGTATTAATGAAGCTGCAAGCATATTTTGGAAGATCTTTTTTAAGCCATAACTGTCATATCACTTCTCAGATATTAGGAGAGGCTGTAAACTCTGATATTTTCTTTCCATTATAAAGGAGTTCTCCTCCACTTTCATTAGAAATAGTAGAGGTAAATCCTGTCCTACTTCTCGTGCGTATAATTTGTAGTTTCTGATCTATGTCTGTAGGACTGCTTTTTTTAATATCTAGACTATTAAAAAGCTCTTCTATTTTGTCTCATAAATCTATATAGCTTTCTGGAACGATAGCTCCTGATTCTTTTAGGAGTTTATTTTTATAGCTTGCAGTTTCTTCAATCTTATTTGATTTCGCTCCTGCGTGACCAAATTGTACTTCTCCTGAGATTTGCTCATTTATAGTTCCTATACACCAAGCAACTACGGGTTTTGTTATTTCTTTTTCCTGTATCATTCGAGCTACTTCAATCTCATCTTTTCCTCCTATTTCTCAGAGCATTACTATCATTTTTACGGATTCATCCTCTTGCATGATTTTCATAGCAGTAGGGAAGTCCATGATATTATATTTATCTCCACCAAGGGCAATAGAGAGACTGGTTCCATTTGTCCTGTCTGCGATAACTCTTCGCATTTCATTACTCATTCCTCATGATTTTGAAACAAATCATACATTTCCAGGCTCATATAAGTGAGAGTCTATAATATTATCAAGACTTCCACCTGTATTACCTGCTCTGAATACTCAGGCGCTCATCGCTCCAACAGTAGCAGGTCAAACAATATTAAGATTATGAGTTTCATTTTTTTCTATGACTTCGAGTGTTTGCCTCTCTGGAATTCATTCTGCAATTATGATAATGTTTTGGAAGTATCCACTTTCCATTGCTTCGAGTGAGGTACTTTGCGCTGAGCGAAAAGAAGCAAAGTTTACAAGGGTATCGAGTTTTGATGATATTTCTTTAGGTACAGAATCGTAATTTGGAAAGCTAGGAATTAATATTTCCTTGTCCCCATGAAAGAGTTTGTGATTTCACTGATATTTTCCAGGATTTATAAACGCGAGCACCGAAGGCTCTCTTCACGATAAAAAATCAAAATCTAGCATATGCTGCGCTGCGCTGAGTTGGAGTCCGTAGATGAGAGCAAAAGAATTGGTAGTAAACATGATTTATAGTTTTATTTCTTTTAAAATATCGGTCATATAACTATCACTTCCAGTAATTATTGCTGGAATATTTAGTCTCATACAAGCATCTGTTAATATTTGTAGACCTGCCTTTTCATTAATTCAGCCTCTTCGCACGAGAATAGTTATTTTTTGCTTATGAATTTCTTCGATTCTTTCTTCAAGAGCATCAATAATGCCAGAAAAAGTCTTGTCTATATGAGTAAAGTTCGCAATCGCTCCAGCAATGATGAGATATTTTCAGGTTGTTTGATTTTGAAGCATCTCTTCTAGAAGCGTTTTAGTATACTCATAGGTAAACTCTCTTGAAGGATTTCAGCTACACTCTCAGTAGTTTCAGATCTCATCGGCATGTCAGAGAGCTCAAAGTGTATCAGTCATGACAAGTGATCCTCCTCCTCCCGCAAATAAGGTCCAGATTCGAGCATTCTGATTGAGTATTTTCATTTTGAGTGACGCTCCTGTTTGATTATCAAGTTCCTTGATATATCGCTCTCCTGCATTTTCCGTAAAACCATAGCTATTAGGAATCTCTAAGCCGGTCCAGTGAGATTTTTGTAGGTATTCTTCTTGGTCATCAATCTTTGCAACAGCATCTATCATATGAAAGTTTCACTCTTGATCCTCAGCAATAGGGTTACACTCGAGAGATATAAATCCGTAAGATCTATAGTATTCCCAAAGCTGTCATATAAGCTCCATGAACTCTATATTTTGAGAAATACTTGTTCAAACCAGCTTTTTTAATTGATCAGAGCTAAGCTCTATGTCCACTGGAACAATTATGTTCTGTGTAGAGTCCCAATTTTCTTCTATATCTACTCCACCGTCAGGTGAAAAAGTGATAACGTCACCCTCTCTACTTTGTGCAAATGAGAGATAGTATTCATTTTTGATTTCAACGATTTCTTCTGCAAGAAAAACATCTAGTGTTCCATCAACTCCATCAATATTTTCTCGTTTTTTAAAATACTTTTCAAGCCATTCTTTGCATTCCTCTTTGCTAAGATTAATTCCTAAAAGGCCTCTTTTTCAACGTTTTCAAAATAACATATCAGGTTTAATGACATATTTTTTTCGTTCCTGAATTTTTTCTATATCTGTTTTTTCTTTTATTTGTATTCCAGAATAACTTTTTCATATTTTCTTATAAAACATATGTTTTACATCGTATTCACGGATTGATATTTGTGCCATATTTTAGGATAAAGATATTTTAGTAGAGTATATAGTTTTTTAGTATTTTTAAAATACTATAAGTAAATAAATTGTGCCTTTAATCTAATTGTAACAGGAGAGGAATATGGTCGGAAATATGAAAATTTGTTCCATGAGTGCTAAAAAAATTATTATTAGATATTGCGTAGTCTATAGGCATTGCTAGGGGTCACAGTTTCCCCCAAGAATAGACTCCTGTGTAATGCAAATCTCAAAAATATTTTTTAAACACAGGAGAATAAAAGCTCGAGTTAAAGTCTCCTACTATCATCTTTTTTTGAGATACCGACGCGTTAAAGAGTTCTTTTATTTCTCAAAAATTTTCCCTTTGGAGTGTTATATACTCCTTGGTAATTGGGGGAAGAGGGTGAACCAAAAAGGAAGTAAACTCAGAGACTTCAACTTCTAGAACAGGGTAACTGAGAGTATGCAACTGAGAAGAAATAATGTCTTCGTTTGTGTAAAAGCCAAGAGAGAGAGCTCACTTTGGATGATAGATCGTATTTTTATATATTTGTTTTAAGCGTGTGTCTAACTCCTGATTTATTTCTACCATCATCACGTAGCGAGGCTTGTGCCTAGATATCTCAGCTATTATTTCATCAGCTTCTCTAATAGCGTAGTTACTATTAAGGTAAAATATATCTGCCTGCCCAGAGTATCTTCATACCAGAACATCTGCCTGAAGGAGATTAAATAAAAGAAATATCAGTAGCCCTCAAGAGGTCAGTATAGTAGGAGTATTTCTAGAAAATAAGCAGAACCCAACTATGACTATGCCAAGCAGGGTATAGAAATAGTAAAAGTGAGAGAGTATATCAAATATTGCTACTTTCTCTCCAAGCTGTCATAATATAATAACGCTATATCATATTATGATACACAGCCAGAGGAACTTTGATACAAATCACCTTTTCATAAGAGAGTTTTAATGCAAAAAGAAAGGGCGAACTTTCGGTGTCGCCCATAGAACCGTTAGCTATTTCTAGCTTATTTTTTTGGCCATACAAGGAGCATTATACATACGCAAAGAGCGCAAACGATTAGCGTATAGACATGTATAACAGCATATAAGATCGCTAAAAGAAAAGTCTCTTTGCTTCCTGGAGGAACTCCAGGTGGCTCTGTCCCAAACTTTATCAATAACCAGCATTGGATACCGAACAAGGTGCAGGCAAGCCCCATGAATCCAATAGATATTGCTTTTCGTGCTGAATCTGAAGAGAGACCCATAGTGTTTCCTTCTATTTTCTTACGAACGCCTACATATTATATATATATATTTAGAAAGATCAATTAAACAAATGACTCTTTATAGGAAATAGAACTATTTTAGGCCTTAGAGATTATTTATATCTACTGCTTGTATTTCTTTGCTTGAGAAGCTTTGTATTCGGGAATCTGTTACTATGCTTTTCTTTTGTATACTATTCCAAAATAGAGAGCTTGGATATGAGTTGTCAGTTGGTATATAGTTTCATTTAATATAGGCTACTTTTTCTCACTTTTCATTTTCTCTGTAGCTAAAGATTTGGTAGTATTCCGTATCTCCATCTTTAAAATATCATATAAATAGTTCACTATTATTGTGAATGAGGAAATTTTCTTTGCGCTGTTTGAGTTTGTCATAATTTGGGTATCATACAGTTACATATCAATCTTTATGCGATACTTTAGATATTTGAGTCCCAATTATATCTTGTAGGGTGTAATCTCATGTGGTGATTCATATTTCAATTATGCTAGCAAGTGTCCTGAGATTTGTAACAGCCTTTAAATTTCTTTCATCAAGATTATATTTTTCAATGAAGTTTTTACTACTATCTGGGTTAAGTGTCCTTCATGGGAGCGTGAGATCTCTTGAGGAAGGTGTTGTATTCCCTAAAGTACCTCCAAGTGATAGTCAGCTGTTTTTATTTTTTGCACCAAGCTTTATTTTATTAATACGCATGAGGGAATTGAGATTTTTTTGTGGGACGATTTTTTCAGGAGACGTAAATGTAGCGTCTATTTGATCTGAATAATTAAGATTATATTTGATATCGTACGTTGCAGAGGCAATATTTGGAATATCAAAAGAGAATTCATAATCTCACTTTTGCATATTTTCAGTATCTTCTACACTCCAGTTTAGACGACTTTCTCAGCTCATTGGAGTAGCTCCTTCACTCAGCTGCATCTTACCGTTTATAATCATTTCACCTTGGTGAACAGTATCCTGAGAGTTGTAGGAGTTAGAGATATCTAGCTCTCAGGAGAACGTATTTTTTTCACTTCCTGTAATAATATTTTTGATATCGATACTTCCATTGTTTTCACTTAGTGTTCATGAAAGTGTTCAGACCAGACTTACTCCTTGAAGCATCTGAAGACTACGATTACTTGCTGGTTCAGAAATACTAATACTATATCCACCTCATAGTATGATTGTTTCATTGTTTCCAGAGAGTGTAATATTTGTATCTATTCAGACTTCAGGAACATCAATATCAATGTATCCATTTAGAGCCTCATCTTGATATTCTAAGAGTATTCCGCTTCCACTAAACTTTTCGTTTCTAAATTCTACCTGGAGTTTTGATTGAATGGTGCTTGTAAGTTCTGATGTATTTTCATACATAAAGTTCACAGTATCATTTCCTGCTTTTGCAACAATATGGGCTTTTGTAGCAGAGAGTTCTATATAAAGTTCTTGAATAGGGAACTCTGTATTATCCATGATTTCTTGTACGAAACTTTGGTATTCTTCTTCACTACAGTCTGTAATTTTATTTTTGAATTCCTCATAACTTATAGCCTTACTACTTATTACCATATTAGCGATAGTTCCTTGTAGGCTATTTTCTGCTTGTCTCAATCCAAAACCAGTTTTCTGCTGCTCTTCAGCAGGGCTCTTTCATTTCTTTATCGCACAGAATACTCTAGATGGAGCTAAGAAATATTTCGTTCCTTCCTGTTTGTATGCTTCAACTAGAGCTTCTTTGTTGAGGAAGTCTTTTACAAGTTGTTGTATTTGCTCTGAGGAGTCAGATTGTGATTCGAGCTGTGATGAGAGCATGTCATATACAACATTTTCAGAGAGATTAATATACGTATCTCCCTCTGAGAGTTTGTTGAGCGTCATTATAAGTTCTTCTGGAAGCGATGTGAGCATAGCTCCATCATTGCTTTCTTGCTCTATGTTTTTTGCCTGTAGGTAACTTCATGAACCATTTGTGATTCAGTGAAGTGCATCAATAGATAGAGTATATTTACTACTTTCATCTCAGAATAGAGAAAAATCCATAGAAGCAGAGCTATCTGATAATTGGAAATCAAGATTTCTCTTATCAAGTTGTAGATCAAAATTTCCTATTTTTAGGCCTCAGTTTCATCATCCAAGTGAAGAGGTTCATTGGATATCTATATCCATATCTCATGAAACACGTTTATATTTATTAACTTTCGAGAGTTCCTTTTCAAGATTCTTTTCAATTTCCTTGATACCTTTTATTTGATGAGAGAAGATTTTTTCATTCACTTCTTCAAGTGAATAACTATCAGAGTATTTGTCACTTAATAGAGAAGGTAAGTAAGTATAAGCTCAGAAAGCTCATCCTCAAACACATAAAAGAACAACTATTCCTACTACAGATTTTTTCATAAAAGAAAATAAAATATTAAATATATAAAAGTATTTTCTCATATAAAACAATAAAAGTCAAAAAGTAAGAAGAAAGTCTTTTGTGAATTGCAAATCTTGAGAGTTTTCTTAATATAAAATAATATTATTTTTTATATAAGCTATTATGCAAGATCTCTTAAGTCAAAACGAGATGATGCAGCACGTTGAGAGTGGAGACTTTCGTCTTGCCTTTGTCTGAATGTCGAACTGCGGAAAGAGCTACAGGTCAAGAATCTTGCAGAATGATGCAGGATTTTTTTGGTATGAAGTTGATAGAGAAATCCAGAAAAAGTTTGGTTTTGAAACAATGGAAGAAATAGCTTCCTGGCTTTGAGAGCCAAGTGACGAATGATTTACTCAAAGAGAGAAGCTCTATTTAGAAAAAGAGGAGGCTTGCACTCATTTGGAGTGACTTGATACTGAGTGAAAAAACCTTGTTTTTGATACGACAGGGAGTGTTATATATCTCAGTGATAAAGCAAAAAACTGGCTAAAAAATGAATGTCTCATAGTAAATATTGATGTTGGTTTAGATGCTATTCCTGAGATGTTAGAGAAATATATACAGGAACCAAAGCCTGTCTCTTGGAATGGGATGCTTGTACAAAAAGCAGGAGAATCTCAAGAAGAAAGTCTTAAAAGATGTTATCCAGAACTTCTGAAAGATAGGCTCAGGCAATACAAAGAATTCTCTCATGTTACTATCGCTAGTTCTGAGCTCAAAGATCTCTCAGCAGAAGAAACACTTGAGCTCATCGCTTCTTATTTACCTGAGTAATCAAAAAATTATGAAATTTATAAGTACCAGAGATCCAGATAAGAAAACTCTCTCATATACTGACACGCTCCTTGCAGGACTTGCTCCTGATAGGGGGCTTTATGTTCCTCTCGAGTATCCTCAGGTGAGTCTGGATGAATTACAATCCCTGCAAGGAACCACCTACCAAGAGATAGCATTTCAAATAAAGAAGAAAATTATTGGAGGAGATATCCCTGATGGTGTTCTTAGAGAACTTATAAATAAAGCGTATACTCAGGAAAAGTTCCCTGAATGAATAGATGGGAACATTACTCCCGTTCGAGAGATAGAAAAAAATCTCTATATTCAAAATCTCTCACTTTGACCTACAGCTGCATTTAAAGACATGGCCATGCAGCAGCTTGGGCAAGAGATGAATCACGAACTGCAAAAAAGGGGAGAATCTCTTACTATCCTGTGAGCAACAAGTGGAGATACCGGCTCAGCTGCAGAAGCTGCTATGAAGGGGCTTGAGAATATTGTTCTCTTTATGCTCTCTCCTCAGATTGGAATGAGTGCATTTCAGAGAGCCCAGATGTGAAGTCTTAGTGGGGATAATATATTTAATATTAGTATAGAAGGCCGTTTCGATGATTGTCAGGATATGGTAAAAGATATAAAAAATTCTGCTGAATTTGCAAAACTCTGAGCCGTAAATTCGATTAACTGGGGGAGAATATCTTCACAGGTACCATATTATTTTTCAGGGTATCTTCAGGTAGTAGACGAGATAGGGGAACAGGTAGATTTTTGTGTTCCAAGTGGAAATTTTTGAAACGTACTTTCAGGATATATTGCAAAACAGATGTGACTCCCGATAAGAAGACTGATCATAGCAACGAATGAAAATAATGTTTTAGAAACACTCTTTAAAACCTGAAAATATACAGCTACCCCAGCAGATATTACCTCAAGTCCCTCTATGGATATCTCAAAAGCTTCTAACTATGAGAGACTTGCTTATGATCTACTAGGAAGAGATGGTGAAAAACTTGCAAAATATATGGAAGAATTTGAAAGTTCATGAACGGTTGATCTTACTGATTACTGAGTTTCTCCTCAGGATCTTCAAGGTTTAGGATTTATAAGTGGGTCAAGTACTCATAGTGATAGACTCGATATGATACACTATGTGGAACAAAAGGAAGCTGGGATTATCGACCCACACACTGCAGATAGTGTTAAGGTAGCAACAGACCTCAGAGATAAAAATATAAAAACTATATGTCTTGAAACGGCTCTCTCTGTGAAATTTGAAGATACGATAGAAGAAGCCTTATGAAAGACTCCTATAAGGCCACAGAGATTTGAGGGGCTAGAGCAGCGAGGATGAGATGATACGTTTATGCTACTTTGAACTCAAAGAGAGGATTTATGTACATTCATGAGGAATAATAGCTAACTATTTTCTTAGACTCATATACATAATTCGAAACATTTTTTTGTGAAAATCTGCCAATTCTTTTTGCTCTATTATTATACTGGTGTTGGTAGTGAAATCTATATAGGCAATCTTATTTCCATAGAGTGTGAGAGAAATATTGTCTTCAAATTCATCTAAGTCCTTAGGTATAGTAATGAGCTCCCGTTCTAAACGGGGAGCTTTTTTTTTCGCTCCAGATTCTGAAGTAATCACATATCTCTCTAGTTGCTTCTTGTCACGTTTTTTTCGGTAATCCTTTGGGAGATAAGAATTTGCGATGGAGGTATCTCTTTCAGAACTGATTCTATAAAATACATCTCACTTTGAGAGAGAGTTAACTATATCCGCAAAGACATATGAAATTCATTTTTTTCATTCTTGGTATATAACACGAGGCTTCTTATCTCGGTACGAATACTGCTCCATGAGTTTTTCTATATGAGATTCATTATCTTCTTGTTTTTCATTATAGAGATCACGAATTACTTGAGGACTCGCAGCAGAGTAGAATTTTCTCTTTCATTTGAGTCTTTCAAGTACGAGTCAGCTTTCTATGAGGAGGGGGAGCTGCCGATAAATCTCCATACGGTGAGAATCCGTGCTCAAACACAATTCTGCAATACTCTGATCTCCTTGCTCTAATAGGCAAAAATATACTTCTGCTGATCTTTCAGGTATCCCAAGAGATACTAATAAAGAGCTATATTTTTTCATACCGTAACAAATAAGTTATATATTTATTATATACTAAAAATACTTTAAAATAAATATTTTTCAATAAAAAATATATTTATTTGTTACATATATGTTATTAGTAGAAACATTTATCTTAAAGTCCTTTATACTGCAGGGGCTTTATTTTTTTTAACCAATAAAATCATGAACTCAGCTGAAATGCTCGTGAAGACTTTGCAGGGGAAGAGACTGTCTTCTCATGAGAGAATAGCATTACTTATCGGACTCATTTCTGAAAAGACTCAGATGCTTATCACAAGAGAGCTTTTGGCGCTTACCCATAAGACAAAATCCCAAGTTATTTTTCAGCTTATTGCCCCACTGCTGCAGAAAAATACAAACAAAAAGGTCCTAGCGAGAGTTTAATTTTTAATTATAATATTATGAAAGAAGTATCATGAAAAGTGAATTGAGATGTATATAAATTACGAGAGAGGCAGGAGCATATTACCACAGATGACATCCTAAATAAAGTAACACAAGAAGTTGTTGAGCTTTCAGCGTGAATACAAGAATCTGACACAGAAAACATATATGAAGAGGCAGGTGATGTGCTTGTAAATGTAGTATCACTTTCTAGGGAGCTCTGATGCAATGTTGATGAGCTTTTAGCGTCAGAAGTTGGAGAAAAACAAGATCTTTTCCCTCTTTTATGAGAATGGAATGAGCAGGTTCAGGCCCTGAGAGGACGATACTCTCGAAAGCAGTGAAGTCTCCCAGAGGTTGAATCTCTGACAAAAAGTTTTATCTCTACGCTTTTAAACTATACTGATCCTAGTAAAAATATATGAGAAGTAATAGAAACTAACTTAACTAAACTTATGGAGAGAGAGTGACTTTATAAACCTAATATAAACCCAAGAGACTACATAGCAGAATATCCAAACTTTCCAATAGAAGGGGTGAACTTCAAGGATATCTCGCCACTCTTAGCAAACCCTGATGCGTTAAAATATATCTGTCATGAAATGGCAGAGAGATGTAGAGGAGCAGATAAAATTGTTGCTCTTGATGCGAGAGGGTTTATATTTGCTCCTCTTATGTTAAAAATATTAGGAATTCCTTTTATTATGGCTCGTAAGCCTTGAAAACTTCCAGGGGAGACAGAAAGTATATCTTATGATCTGGAATATTGATCAAACACGATAGAAATACAGAAATACGATAAAGATGGAAATCCAAATATACTTCCTGGAGAAAAGGTAGCTATAGTTGATGACCTGCTTGCAACATGAGGGACAGCTATGGCTGCAATTAATCTGATAGAAAAACTTGGAGGAGAAGTTTTTCATGCAGCATTTGTAATATGACTGGATGAAGAATTTTTACTTGGGAAAAAAGAGAGAAAAGAATTACATAAGTACTCACATTCAGCTGTAGTATCATATAATGATTAGTTTAATAATTATATAATTATGAAAAAAACACTTATTTGTCATCCGAATTTTTCGAAGATTTGAGAGCAAATTGCAACAGAGCGAGGGATGAATTTTCCTCAGCTTCGCTTTGAAGAATTTCCAGATCAGTGGCCAAATCTCTTTATTGATGATATCAAAGACTCGATAGAGCATCATGATGTGACCTATATTTGAGACTTTTCAAAACCCGAGGATCTGTTTATAAATTACTCAATGATGCGGGGGCTTCTCGATTATTACGTTTGAAAACTTCGTGTAGTAATGCCATATTTTCCGGTTGGGACGATGGAGAGAATTTCTGAGAAGTGAGAAATTGCAACAGCGAAGTATTTTGCTGATATCATGAGTCATCTTCCTTCAGGAAGAGACGGAAAGACCAGTATTCACACCTTTGATATTCATGCGCTCGTTGAGAGATTTCTCTTTGATAGCTTCACGGTGAATCTAGAAACACATACAGCTCTTAACCACCTCGAAGATATATCAAAAGATAAAGTAATAGTATTTCCTGATGAAGGGGCATATAAACGCTTTGGAAATAATTTTCCAGACCATGAGATTGTTATACTATCTAAAAAAAGAGAAGGAGATAAAAGAATTATGAGCATTATGGAGTGAGACCCAAATGGGAAAGAGCTCTTACTGGTAGATGATCTCATTCAGTCATGAGGAACTCTCATTAAAGCAGCTGAGTACCTCAGAGAGCTAGGTGCAAAATCTGTAAGTGGATATGCAACACATGGGATATTCCCAGGGGATTCTCACATCAAACTGGCAGAGGCTCTAGATGTACTCTATGTAACAGATTCTATTCCAGAAAACATAGAAAGGGCATCAAAAATAGAGAATATGGAAATCATCTCTCTCAGGAGTGACTTTGAGAAAATAATTTTTGCTGAATAATTCTTACGTTTTTCTTAAGATGTATATATACTATAGAGTATATTAGTTTTAATTAATTTTTTATGAAAGCATTTTATAGTTTGGTACTACTTATATTTCTTACGTCTTGTAGTAGTGAAGCTCCAGTAGTAGGGACTTTAAATCCTATAACTCCAGTTCAAGAAGTTGTAACAGAGATAGACGAAACAGTCGAGGCACTTCCTGAAGTTGCTCCGGACACGCAGGAGATAGTGGATACTCTTATTGAAGAAGTAAATTCTGTCCCTCTCTCGGAGAGTGATGATAAAGATGAGAATGTAACTCCAACATGATCAGATGATCTTAAAGAGGAAGAGCAAGTAGGATCAACGTTTCCATCAAAAGTTGTAGAACTTGAAACAACCTACAATAACCCAAAGATGGAGGTAATGATGAATATTGAGTATAGTCTTGATAGCGATGATAAAATTTCAGAGATTTCCGTAACATCTAAAAATTATCCTGGTATGCCAGATTTTAATACATGAATACAAGCAGTTGTATGAATGACCGTAGAAGAGGCATCAGAGTATGTAGTATCTGGAAGTTCTCTTACAACTCCTGCATTCCAAGGGGCTCTCAAAGAGACTCTATAAAATACGGATATGAAGTATTCACTTCCAGCCTTTGGATCATTGCTTGAGATCACTCTAGGTACATGCTCCCTAAATGACTCAGGAATCACTGAGTCATTTTCTATGGTCCAAGATTTTGAAAATAAATATTCAAGGTTCATAAAAGGAAATAAACTTGCAGAAATAAATACAAATAAAACAATTCTTCTTGACCCTGAAATATCATCTCTCATTCGTTTGTGTCTCAGAGTATCGGGTCTTACAGAGGGAGCTTTTGACATCACCCTTCTTCCCCTTTTGGAAAATGCTGGCTATGGTATATCAGATATAGAACTTACAGAGAATATTGGCTATCAAAATATCTTGTTAGAAGCAGACACCCTCCACCTCAAGAAGGGGATTCAAATAGAATTTGGTTCCTTTGGAAAAGGGTATATGCTTGATCTAGTAAGTCGTATCTTGTCTAAGTCTCATGCAGAGTTTACTGTGAATTTTGGAGGTGATATAAGAGTGAAGTGAGAACAAAAGGTATTACTTGAGGATCCACTAGATATAGAAAAAACTATTTGAGAAATGACCCTGAGAGATATGGCTCTTGCCTCATCAGCTGGAAATAAGAGAAAGTTCTGAAAGGGGCATCACCTCATGAACGCAAAGCAGCAAACCTCACAAAACGATAAGCTTACAGTCTATGTAAGCCATAGGCTTGGAGTTATGGCAGATATATTTGCAACAGCACTTTTTGTTACCCCCCTCAGAAAGTCCTTAGAAATCCTAGAAAAAACCGATGGGCTAGAGGCTCTTATTATCTCAAAAGAATGAAAAATATTTCAATCAAAGGGTTTTGAAGTAACACTTAACATATAAGAATATGAACGCAAAAAAACTTATACAATTTGGAAAAATTCTCTCACTTGGGAGCATAGTTTTGATTCCAATCATTTGGATAAGCTTACAATACTTTGACTTACTCCTCGTAAATTTTGTTGGCTATACTCTCTATACTTGGCTCTATATCATATCGTGGTATGCTGTAGTATTTGTGATGCTGATTCGTCCTCTTGCTGATCTCTTCCCAAAGTATAAAATACTCAGGCAACTGTGCCTTCTTCGCCGAGCATTTGGAATACTCTCAGCTATGATCATCGTAACACTCCTGCTAGATA
>CALLPL010000007.1 GCA_938015455.1 uncultured Candidatus Altimarinota bacterium | reverse complement strand
CTGAAGCATCAACTACATGAAAAAGTATATCAGACTCTATAGAATCCTCTAGCGTTGAAGTAAAGGCATCTACAAGCTTTGGTGGCAAGTTTCTTATAAACCCTATTGTATCGTTGAGAAGGACCTCCTTTCATGGCATATACTTCGTCTCATCTACCTGAGTTCACTCTATCCAGAGTTTTCCTACCGATGTACCAAGTGTCGCAAAGAGTTTATCCTCTGCGAGTACTCATTTTCCGGTCAGACTATTGAGAAGACTTGATTTACCAGCATTGGTATATCCTACTATTCACACCGTAAAAAATCACTTTCTTGTTCTCCCCTTTCTATGTTCAGCTCTCACGCGAGCGTATTTAGCCAAGTCTTTTTTAATTGCTTCTTGCCTTCTATTTAAGTGACGCTTCATGATTTCCGTATTGGTTTCTCATTTTCATTTTCATCCTTGTTTTCATAGTTCCATACCCATATCGAAAATACGTGGTCACATATGCTTGATAGAAGCGAGTTCTATTTGCAGTCTGGCTTCAGTAGTTTTTGCATGACGCTCAAATATTTTCAAAATCAAATCAACTCTATCCCAACACTTGGCTCCAATAGGCTTGAGTTTTTCATTGATATTATATATCTGACTTGGTTTGAGGATATTTCAAAGGATTAATAAATTACACTTTTGCAACTTCATCTCTTCGATCATCTCATCCATTTTTCAGCTTCCTATATAGGTCTTATAGTCTGGAATTCACCTTTTTTGGACATGTTCTAAAATCACCACTCCTCCATAGGTATTTACCAGATTTTCAACCTCGAGCATTCTATCTCTTATCTCTTCTTCTTCAGACATATTTTGAGGAAGTATATCCGCGATAAAAACTCTCAAGTCTGTTCCTGAGTATTCTAATCTTTCCTGTAAACTCTCTAATTCTCTCTCTGAAACTCCCATAAATTATAAATGCATATCAATTAAAAAACTATCTATTTCTGCTCTATTTGCTGCTGCAATATCTGATCATTCACTATCTCCGACCATTAAAGTATTTTCTTTTTTCAGCTTCTGACTTGTAATGATTGCGTTGATTCCTTCTGGATTTGGTTTCGGAGCTGATACATTATCTCTTCATAGAACTATATGAAAACATTTATTCATTTCTAGCTCGGTTATCACTTTATGTAGAGTATTTTGAGTATTGTTTGAGAGCACATAAAAATTGTACTGACGAGCATTATTTTTAATAAACTCAATCAAAAGCTCATTTTCTACCATTCCCATAAAGTGATTATCTTCTGCAGCGCTAAACATCTTATCTAAATCTTTCTTTCCTTCTTCTCAGTATTTCTCAACCATCATCTTATCAAATGCGTATCATCCATTTTCTTTTAGATAAGACTCTTGCTTATATGTTTTTGCTAGCTGTTCTCTATCCATTTTTAGGTATGACCAATCAATAAGGAGCTGAACTATCGTCTCATCAAAATCAAAAATAATATCTGTATATTCTGATGATTCTATAAACTCTATGAGCTCTTGCGTGTCTCTTTTAAACATATATTTTTATCATAAATAATAACTACCTAAGTAGTATATCTGTTTTCAAAAAATAAGAAAATGTATAAAATAGTTTTGACAAGATTCAGAAAAAGATTATTTATAGAACATACTTTTAATTTAAAAACGTATACATGAGACAAATAAGTACTTGGACATATTTTTACTTTTACTTCTATCACGAGGTGAGGAGTTTTTGTATGTGTTTAAGTAAATAAGTTTAAAAACAGATAAAAGTTCTTCACCAAGCGTGAAGAACTTTTTTAATTTAATAACAAAAATAAAATGAATTACTTTGTATGAAATCCTTGACTACCAAAGTCAGTATCCGATGGTTGAGATAAAAATTCAAAAGCAATAAAAACTCAAGTAGGATGGGGACAAACTAAGACTCAATTATCAGTGAGTAAATTACTGGATCTCGGTACTGAAAATAGGGTTCCAGAATGACCATGACTATGGAATATTGACTAAATATAACTTTAATAATATAACGAAATAAAAAATGTTTAATACAACTAAAAGACTAGCTTGAACGGATATACCAAGACCGATTTCAAAATCAGATCAAAAAAACTCACAAGTAGTAGATATTATGAATATGGAAAAAATAACAGATAATGACTTACAAACAGCCATAAAAAATCATTGATCTATAATGTGAGGATGATATGGAGCTATTGTGTGAGATGGTAGCTATATGATAGTAAGTTCAGATAAATGAACAAATATCCTCTGAGCTAATTGAGAAAGTATACTAAACGATGAAAAGATATGACAACTACCACTAGATCATATTGAATTACTAACATGAAAAATATCACACTGAGATGAATTAATACTTGTGTGTTTAAATGGAGCAAATGAGTATAAAGATAAATTTTCGACCTAATTACTTAAGATTTTCTTAAGGAAAAAATTGTATAAAATAGGTCGTTGAATAAGATAGATAAAAATATAATTTAAAACTAAAACTTTATGCATTACGATTTGATAATAATAGGAACATGAAGTGCTGGTCTTCCAGCTGGGATGTACGCAAGCAGATATAAAATAAATAATCTCATTATAGGAGGACAACCAGGAGGAGCACTTGCAACTTCTCATAGAGTTGAAAACTGGCCAGGAGTCATATCTGCACCAGGAAAAGAAATCATGGATGACTTTGCAGCGCACGCTGTAGAATCAGGAAGTGAGATACTCCAAGAACTCGTAACAGATTTTCAAAAAACTGAAACTGGTTTTGCTATGAAAACTACGAGTGGAAAGGAGCTGACATCAAACTTCGTGGTACTGGCTACTGGAAATAAGTACAGACACTTAGGGGTAACTGGAGAAAAAGAATTCCTTGGGAAATGAGTAAGTTATTGTGCTACGTGTGATGGTATGTTTTTTAAAGACAGAGAAGTAGTAATAGTTGGAGGTGGGAACACAGCTATGACAGAGGCTCTCTATCTCGCTGAGATCTGTAAAAAAGTTACACTCGTACACAGAAGAGATACTTTTAGATCAGAGGATATATGGATCGATAAAGCAAAAGAAGCTGACAACATAGAATTCGTACTCAACGAAGAAGTAGATGAAATCGCTGGAGGACTATTCATGGAAAAAGTTATTCTCAAAAGTGGAAAAGAGATTCCAGCTGACGGGATATTTGTAGCTATAGGGTCAGATGCTGATACCAAGCTCGTAGATCACCTCAACCCTACCAAAGATGATGAAGGTTGTCTCGTAGTAGATGCAAGACAAGAGACATCTATAAAAGGTCTCTATGCAGCTGGTGACGTAACTACCAACTCAAACAAGTTTAAACAAACTATCATGAGTGCAGCCGAGGGATGTCTAACTG
>CALLPL010000006.1 GCA_938015455.1 uncultured Candidatus Altimarinota bacterium | reverse complement strand
CAATCTACTATTCAAGCTGCAAATATATCGGGCGTTGGTCCTGACTCGGAGTGAACATTTGCTTGTGCCCCACCTGACGGAGTACCTATATGGGAATGGATTCCAGCTGTTACTTGTTGGCTTGGTAATATGCTTCCTCCTACTATTGCTGTTTGAGCGTGATCATGTGGGCATAGTGACATATTTCTTACAAGTCAGGAGCAGGCTATAGTTGATGCCTGTCAGGGAGATATCAATAAAAATGGGGTGAACGATTGTCTTGAGTCAAAACTCGAAACTTGAAATATCACACTTGTAAGTGATAGTTGAAAGTACTACTATAATAGCTCATGAGTTCTCACTTCTCAAATATATGATGGAGAGGAAAAAAAAGTATTTTTTGATAATACGAGTTATGTGGATTTTGAGCTCGTCAGAGTCGATATCCCTAATGATCCTCTTAGTGTGTTCAATGATAGTAATGTAAAAAGTGTTTATGACATCCAAGATAATCAATTGAATGATGAGGCTGATTTTATAGAGGCTCAAAAATATGTTTCTTTTTCAGATGCCCGCACAAGAGTCCAAAGATGAGAGGCAAGTGCGTATTTCAGTGTAAAATCAAAAGATGCCAACCTCTATTTTAGAAGTCGTATTACTACAGAAGACTCTAGTGGGCAAGATCTTATAGATATAGAAAGTAGCCTCACAAAAATAGAGGTTCGCTCAGATAGGACGTTCATGCAAAGCTTCAAAGTAGATGAGAATAGTAATGGATGACCTGATAATACGGTACTCGCATCATCGGAGCAAAATATATTTATCAGTGATGGGTCTTTAAATAGATTTGAAGATATTAAATCAAATTTAGAAGAGGGCTCTTCTGCTAAGCAGAAGCTATGGCTTGCGGTGAGTAACTATTCTCAGGATGGAAATACACTTGAACTTAACTATCCACTCTCTCTTGAGCTTGAGCGAGATGGAGAACTGGTTTTTTCTGAAGAAAATATCTCAAAGACAGATCTCACAGGCTTATACCCATTATTTTCAGCAAGTGTATCAGGGCAATATTCCCTCAGAGTAAAAGATAGTGCAGGTTTAAGTGCCTATAAAAATATTGACGTACTTCCTGGTCGTGCCGAGAGTCTCATTCCAACACTTGGAGCCACTCTTTTAGAAACAGGCTGAAATGTATCAACGCATCTGTTTACTATTGCTGATGCATACAGTAATGCTGCAACGGGGGATATATATACAGTAGACATAGATATTGATGGTGATGGTCTTGTATTTCAAAAAACTGAGACAAAGCAGCTCTCTTATGAACTTGTGGATGGTTTTAAAGCCTTCCGTCTTGTAAGTACTGATATCCCTGATATAAACACTATAACTTTTACCCTTAAGGACGCTGCTGCTAATACGATTCAGACAGTAAGTAGAGAGATAACTACTATAGAAACTATCAACATAGAAATAAGTTCTCCATCAGCTTCACCGACAGTAGGAGGAAACGAATATAGCTATGATGTGAGCTTTTTTGATGATACTGGAAATCTTCTTTCAGAAATGGATTCACGTATATATCTTGGAATGAATCGTCTTTATGGGAGTCCAGAATCTGCTTATGAAGAGGTGGTTTGATGAAAATCGGAGATTACCTTTACTACCTGAGAACTTGCATGAGAGGATATTGCAATAGAGTTTCAGTTTGAGGGAGGGAATGAAATTTTTAAAACAAATATTGATATATTGCCAGGAGATCCAATTAAGGTAGACCTTAATCTTTCTCGTGATAAAATTGAAGCAAGTTCTGATGGATCGAGTGTTCTAGAGGCAATATTAAAAGACAGATACAACAATGATGTATTTAACGATAATTCTACAGTTTTAAATCTTGAGATACCAGAACAAAGCCAAGATATTATTACTTCTTCAAATTTACAAAAAACGGTAAATAGTTGAAAGGCACAGTTTATTTTGAATGGAACTGATATCCCAGGACGGGCATATTTTAAAGTATCGTCTAATCCTGATATTTGAGTAAATACTTTCGATATAATCTGACAAAGGAGTTTTGCATTATCAGAGCTCACTGTTCCTACTATGAAAACGGCTTCTGGTTGATTGTCTCAGAGTGGTGAAAAGTTTTTTACTGACGATGGATCATGACAGATACGCTCACTCTTTAGTAGTAAATCAGCACTTACTCAGAGTAGCGACTTTACATGACTTACAAATGTTCTCCAAAATCAACTAGAGAGATTTTGGGATGGCATGAACTCTACAAATATTATATGAGTAGGGGAAAATGCAGGGAGTATTGAAACATTTTTCTTTTGGGATAAGCAGGACATAGATGGTTCAGCATACAATGGATTATATTCTATTCTTGCGTGAGCTCCATATGGTGATATTTCTGAGGAAAATTATCTTTGAGGAGCGCTTCTATTTGACCGAGACAACTCCTCTCTTGTAGTGAGTTCATTGCTTGAGAGTCCATATAAATTTCATGATGTTGCAACCTTAGGTTCAAAATGATGATTGGAGCGTATGCACTCAGGAGATATAACCCAAGATATTGAATTTACTCTTGATATAGATCCTGAGGGAAGGATTATTATTGATATGTTTAATAATGCTCTTGAAACCTATTTAGGAAGACTGTATTATAATCTCTCTTCTGAGACGGAGATGAGTCTGACTTTTGATAATTCTCAGTGATACACAAGCAGAGATCGTTCATGAGATGTATTAATTCAAAATAGTTCTGGAAAGGTACTTTTCGAGATTCTTTCAAACAGACGCTTCGTGAGAAAATCATGAGTAACGCTGAGTTATGATTCAAGCTATGTATGAGTAGGTCTCAAGATGAAGATTTATTCGGGAGATACACAAATATGAGATATTTTGATAGAATGAGATTTAGAAACAAATGTCACACGGGACGCAAGACTTCTAGAAAATAAACTCCAGACGCTTGAAAATACTGTTATTATTCATCTTAGTTCAAACGAATATGATACGAGACAAGTATTCTCTGATGATCAAAGTTCACTTTTAAAAATTTATTACAAAGACCCTTTCTCTCAAAAGTATGAGATAAATGATCTGTATGATACTGGAATATCCTGACTTGAAGATATAAGAGAGCAGGAGTGAATTTGATGGCAAGACTCTAATACGATGCTACTTGGCTTTGCTTCATGAGAGAGTGCTTGAGCTGCAACAAGAGATTTTCAAAGTCTTTCATTTATTAATCTCGGAGATCCTTTAGTATCATTAAAACAGATAGATACCTTCTTCCCATGAACTTCACAAAAAAAATCATTTGATTCTACTCTCTGAACTCAGGTAGTACAGGAAGAAGGTCTTGAGGATTATAGAGTATTTGATTATAATGATGACGAGAATTTAGATGTTCTGCTTATTATGCAGGACGGGTATATGAAGCTCCTTGAGAGGCAAGATATAGATAGTTCATTTGTAGAGCAAAATGGTCTTATTTTTTCTATAGATAGAGGGAGTTCTCGTCTCATCAAAACATGAGACTTTAGTGGAGATGGATATAGTGATATATTTTTTGTAACTGAGTCTGGGAAAGCAGCTATGTATATTAATGAAGAGAAGAATTTCACGCGAATAGACTTACAAGACCAAATCGACATCAATGGTTCAATAGTACAGGTAGAGAGCTATGATATGGATAACGATACTATTCACGACTTAGTAGTACTCGATGATAGTTGAGAAATACATATATTTTATTGAGGAGGAACTCCAGCAGCGCCTATATTTACAAAAAATAGAGTGGGAAATAGTTATGGTGTAACGCTCTCTGATGAAGCACTTACGTATGGTTGAGCTGTGTATTTTGATGGACTTAAGCAGGTTGATGTAACGGATGTGAGCGCTTTAAGTCAGGATAGTGCTGAATATCTTGCAGAATTACAAGCGAGTCAACAGTCATGATCTGATGTCCCAAGTCCTGATTTTGTTGATAGCACTCTTGTTGATCAATTTTTATATGTTCACCTGCCTCACGACACGGGTGATGACTTTTCAAATATTTCTTCTGATTCGCGTAGATATCTTCGAAGTGAATATGCTGGACTAGAGTGACTAGAAATCCAAAAAACATATAAAGACGTAAATGAATGATATGTTATAGCTTGAGATAATATTCATTTAGATATTTCTATCACGAATACCTCTCAGGAAACGATATCTGATATAACTTACGTTGATTCTGTCTCAAAATATTTCCGTTTCACAAAAGAGAGTTTTACGATGCTATGAATTTGAGAGGTAAACCTGCGAAATAAGCCTCTGTGAACTTACAATATTGTTGTTGATAGCTTTTCACTTGCTCCAGGTGAACAGAAGCTCCTCAGGTTTGATATAGAGTCACTTCCACTCTCATATGGAGATATGCAGGTTGGTCTTTATGAATCTGGTGAAGTTGGTGATGACCCGTATGGAGATATTATTCTCAAAGAAGATACAAAAAATTGTGGTACAAGCGCGGATATATTTAGGTCAACAGCTCAGAGGAGCTATCAAGAGGGAGAGACTAGACCAAGCTGTGAGAGCGACGATATAGATATAGGAAACACACACCCAAATCTTGTAGATGCAAATGATGATGGTATTCCTGATTATCTTGAAGCTATAATAGAAAATGATGACCCTGAGGACATCAAACAGTATGCAGAAAATGCATTAGCAGATCTGTTTGAAGATACCGACAATGATGGAGTCCCCGATAGTGATGACTCTATGGATAGGACAGACAGTGCTACAGACTTTATGTGAGCCCTTGGTCAGATAGACGAAGCTGCTGGAGAAATTTCTGAGGAAATAGATACGCTCATTGAGTGACTCAGCTGTTGATTTGGAGCAGCTTCGTGTATTGCTACTCCTCTTAACTGGGCTCCACTCGCCCCAGGAAATGATCCAACCCTCTTTTGAAAACCTGTCTGAGACTGACTCAAGGTATGAGAGGGGACCCCAATATTTTCTGCTCTTACTGGAAATCAAACAATGTGTTGAAAAGTTCCATGTTGCCTCCCATCAGTCTACCCTGCAAAGTCTCAAGCCTTTGTCCCTGGTCCTACCTGTTGACCAAATTCTGCTGGTTGATCAAAAGGAACTTGGGCTCCAACAAACTTTGTGAGAATTTTTGTAAGCCCAACCCTTACAGGATGAGTTGGGACAGCTGTGTGTTTTGGGTGACCGGCAAGTGTCGCATGAAATTCAAACCCACAATGAGTTCATCCTATAGTTCCTGGTGGAAACTGTATTGTTACAGCAAAACCAATTGTAAGCTGTGATGGAGGAGAGGGAGATCCATGAATATTGGGCTACCCTTACCCAGCTCTGACTGGATGATTTAGTGTTATTCATGCAAATTGTGATGGAGACGGAGGTGATAAATATACTCCAGCAAGCATAGAGGAAGCATTCGTAAAAGACTATTTAGAGTATCAAAGAACATGAGTAGAGCCAGCAGGACTTTATGATAAGTTTATAAGAGCGTTCCAAGAGGTTGCAGATAATGGAGCAGGAAACTACCAATGATGAGGAGAACCACTTGTGAGTATTTGAGAGGGAGCACAGGGACTCATGTCTAGCCAGGTTTCTTTCGATACAGATGCACTTAGCTGATGAAACTTTGAGGATGTAGTGCAAATAGAAAATAAACGTATTGCGGGGTTTCCAGGATTTATAATGGACTGGGTAGAGGCTCAACTCGATGAAGTGACTTCAAAGCTTACTAATCTCCCAAAAGTATTTGTAATACTCCCAGATTTTCGCTGAGTAATGGATGGAGGGTTTGAGGATTATATTTCAGGAGCTTCTGAGGCATTTGAAAAGTGAGCATCTCAGGAACAAGCAGAGCGAGATGAATTTGATCAAGAAAGACAAACACTTGAATCAGAGCGAGCGTCACTTGATTGTGAGGGAGAAGACTCGTTTAGATGTAGAACGATAGATGTTCGCCTCTCAGCCCTATGATCTATTGGCTCATGAAAAGAATACGCGTCATGAATCAAGGAAGTGTACGAGTTTCTTTGAAATATTCCTCTAGTAAACATAGAAACAGAAACGATAGCAGTAAATATCCCATGGATTGAGAGTAGTGAGCTTGATAAATTTATTCTCCAGTGGGAAGAAACCTATCAGCAGTGGGAAAAAGAAATACAAGATTTTACAAACTCAATTCCAACTCCTGATAGCTGTGGGACGTATGTTTGAGATGATCTGGTTCGCTGTGAGGCTCAAGTAGAGTTTTCAGCTCAGGCTCTTGTTGATGCACAAAAGCTACTTAGTTCACTCGAAGCCAATATTGGAATATTAAAAGAATATCAAGAGTTTCCAGAAAAAATATCAAAACTTATTAGTAAAAAAGAAGACTGGCTCTATCAGGTATTATGTAATGTTGACGCGATATCTGAGTTTATAGGGTGATGGATTAGTAGTAATTGAGAGAGATTTAAGGCTTGGGTAGAATTGTATATTCTCATCAAAGCTATACTCAAATCGTGGCAAGCATTTATTGATATATTTAATGGATATGAGGATGAGTGCCATGAGTGTAAAAATGAGAGACAAGATCTCCAAAACTTTACCTTTGGTCTGGTTGGTTCTATTCTCCCATCAGCTCCAGTAATTCAGTTTCCTAAATGGCCAGATATTATTCTGGATCTACATAATGTGCGAGTTGGAATGACGGTGACTATGCCCGAGCTTGATATACAGATGAGACCAATTGTACTTCCAACTCTCCCTACACTAAAACTTCCTCGACCTGACCTTACAGCGTCAGTAAGTGGAAACTTCTGAGTAAGCTTTGACTTACCTGAGCTTCCTCTACTCCCACAATTTACTATTCCTGAGTTGCCAGACCTTCCAAGTCTTCCTACAATTGAACTTCCAGACCTCCCACCTCCACCAAAGATTCCAAAACTCTTCGGAGCCGTTGAGTGAATGCTTAATATTGTAAAACTTATTACAAAGGTGATGTGTATTCTCAAAAATTCTCCCTTTGTACCAGAATGGAGAGCCGGTGATCAAATAGCCTTCCTCACGGAAAGAAATGGTCATATCTCAACAGACTTTATCAATATGCAAGCTCCAGCATTCTCTTATTCAGCTATTTCTGCCATAGAGGTAAAGACCTTTGTAAATTTTGAATTTGAGATGGACTTTATAGTAGAGGCAGTGAGGAGTATAACAGCTCCACTCGATAGTATGTCGAATAATATAGTGAATATGTTTGATATTTCACTTGGGGATATTGAGGTAGTAAATCCACTTCCAACAAATCTCGATATAGATGTTTCAGGAACATTAGATGAGGAGATTTCTTTTGCTCCGCTGAATGAAAATCCTGAGTGAATTGCTTTCATCGCAGCTCTTATAGTGAAAAAATCTCAAGAACTCTTAGTATACGTAAATGAGAATAGCTCAACGACACTTGATAATAGAGAGTTTAAACGTTATGTTGGTTCTCAGCTTGCTACTACAAATATAACAGAAAACCAAAGAACATCACAGCTCCAAAATACTTGGAATGCAGTCTTTGCCTTTAATGATACAAGCTCTGAGAAATTTATTTCAGAATTAGAAGAGAATAATCGAAAGAAATTTGAGACACTTGGAAATATACTCCGAACAGAAATGCAGCATAGTAGAGAGCAAAAACAAGAGATTGAGAATATAGGGGCTCCTTCGTTTATCACTCAGACCTCTCTAAGTGATGAGACTACGACTTCCAGGGTAGAGTGATATAATGAGAGTTTAGATGAGTTTAATGCAAAGACCCTCGAATCTACCTTGACCCTCTTAGGATGAGAGAGTGAAGAAACAAAAGCCTTCAGAGAAGAAATCAAGAGTGAGTGAGATAAGCTTATGGGCCAGGTTCGATGATGACTACAATCATATAAAGAGAGTTCACTTCTTGCAGCAGATACTCAGTCAAGCTGAGTAGTATCATGATGATCTTGTGAGGCAAGTGGAGCGTATAATTATCGTTATGAAGGGCTCTATGTTATGGAAGATGATCGAAATTATAAACTCTTTGATTATACGGATATTTTGAGATGAAATGAGAAACCTACTATTGCAGATCTGGATAATGATGGAGATGATGATGTACTCTATCAAGTAGATGATAGGATATACTTTAAGGAAAATACAAAAAACACATGAATTGCTGAGCATGTTCCATGACCACCTCTCATACTTGGGATAGAGGATAACAAAATGTTTAATGGTGACCAGTATTATGAGGCTCTCAATGGATTTACAGAAGTAGGAGTGAGTGATGGATCTATTAATATAGAGTTTGAGAGACCAACAAATAGCTCACTTTCTCAGTACTCACTTACCTATAATACCATAGTTGATAGATATATAGATACGAGGATAGATTATACTCCTAGAACCGTGAAGACACATATCGTTGATGCTATAGCAACGGATGATGTTCCTGAGTCAGGAAATAACTTTACTCTTACTCCCCACATGGCAACACTTGACTATGCTGGAGCTATGAGGGATATCACCCTTCAGACCCCAAAACTTCGAAATATAGCAAGTGATCTTGTAGATAATACAGAAGTTACTCTTACTGCAGATAAAGAGCTGTATGCCGGAAAATCGAGCTATACCATCAGCTATGTTCCAAATGGATGAGAGTGAGAGGTGCTTAGAGTCCCTGCATATCAGAGTGTGAGCTTTGATTCACCTGTAACAATTCTGGAACTTAGATGAGAGGCATTTGTATCACTATGAGAAACAGAAGAATTGCAGGACACAGATATCTTAGACTTTATTGGAAAGCCTATCCTTCCTGGAAGTAAGATAATTTACGATGGGAATACCCTAGTCCTTGATGAAAGTGCTCATATCGATATCAGATATAGTGATGGGACTCTGCGTGAAATAGACTTTAGGGATATTTCAAGTTTTGAACTCTATGACCTCGGGAGAGCATATGGAGAGACCTACAAAATACGCTTAGACACAGAAAATGATTTCTATTATTGACGAATGCAGAGCTTTGCTGAGTGAGTGTATGGGACACTTTCAAAGCAGATCCTCCTCGCTCCTCAAAGCGAGAGTGATATCATTGCCCCTCAAATAGGGCTTGGTCAAAGTATTAGAGTTCCTGTATATCAGAGTTATGACTTTGACCTCACTCCTTATGTTTATGAGGATGGGGGACTCTCAGGTATATCAGATATCAGGGTTGATCTCGATCTCGAAGTAGATAGTGATGATGATGGAAATTCTCGCAATGATGATGATACAGAAAATATTTCTATAATTCAAACTCCTGCTCGTATTGGAATTACATTTGGTCCCTACGACGAATTATTTACTCGGCAGATTTCTCTCGCGATAGAGGACGATAATGGAAATGTTGCTCGTCGAAATGTAACTCTCGAGGTTTACACTCCAATACCAAGCATTGATACTATCGAAAACAATACTATTAGTTGAAAGATAGATGAAACACTCACAGATGAACCAGTAAGACTCTATAGATATAGAGGATGAGTGGTGGAGAAGCTTCAGTCAGCTGATGGCACTGATATAATATCGACAGATACTACATGAAACTATAGCTTTGAGTCATCACAAACTTCCTCTGGTCTCGTCTTAGAACAAGCAGGATCCCCTATTGTCTCTATTGATGAGTATACTGGTCGAATAGATACTCAGGGAGCTCTAACATCCATAAATGTACTCCCATCGAACGCTCAGGGAAACAGCTCCCTCTATCCAGAGATTCAAGTACTCTATGCTGGAAATCCAGTATTTAGACAGTTTGTAAAAGTTCCTGAGTCAGAGATAAACCAAGTCAACTCATTTGCTGATATAACTGAAACAGGACTTTCTCTCAAGGTCTTAGATCAAGAGCGCTACAATAGCTTTAGGGTACCACTATGAGCATCATATAATCCATGAAGTGTCTCAGTCTATATCACCAGTGATGCTGAAAAAACTCCAATTATGACCATATTCCAAGACGGACGAATCAACATAGATCAATCCAGATACAGACTCGAGTATAGAAATATTGGTGAGAAATTCTCTCTTGTGCTTGTACAAAAGTGAACTAACACTGATATAGCCCAGGTTCTCTATACACTGGATGCGAGTTATATATTAAGATAATTTGGTACAGCTTATATTTTATGGTCTTTGATTTGTATGAATTAACGGATGAAGAAAGAGAAGGAGTTGTAAGGGAATTATAAGCGTAGAATAATAAAAGCTCCCCGATCAGGGAGCTTTTATTATTAAGTAACCAGAAATTATTGTTGTAGAGGAAGGTAACTCTTACATGCATCAAAATTTTCTTCAGCGTTGTACTCGTATTCCTCACAGTAGAACTCATTTCAGTTTTCATCTATCTTGTAGTATTCATCAAAGTCGTAGGTATCAGGAACATATTCTACACATGTATCGTAGTCTGTTTCTGCATTATATTCATATTCCTGACAGATGAGATCTTCTCCTGTTTCTGGGTCTATACTATAGTATGGGTCGTAGTTGTTTGTTGCCCCACCGTCATAGAGATTTTCATATACACTCCCAAAGGCTTCCTCTTGAGTAATAGTTTTGCTTGGAGCTTGTATTTTGGCAGCTGGTATACTCATGCGAGTCCCTGTGTTTTTAACATCAAGAGATATTATAGGACTGCTTCATGCCTTCATATCAAAGGTCATATCAAGATTATTTTTTCCAGATCTGGTATCTATGAGCAGAGATGAGTTCATCTCTATAGTACTTTGTCCTGGGAACATATAAGTAATAGAGTCGCTTTCGATTATACATCCTCCATCCATATCTATATAGTCTGTCTTGAGTTGACCGTTTGCCTCACAGTTAAAGTTTGTTCCATATGAACCACCAGTAGCAGTCATAGAGAGAGAATTATTTGCATACTTAGCATTCATCATCATGAAATCTACTACATTGAGATTCATATCAAGAGTCGATAGAGAACCGTTATTCCCAAAAGTCATATCAAGCCCCATACTTACTTCCTGCTCAGCCATAAGACTAAAGCTAAGAGAAGCGCTTGGGATATATGAGAAAGTAATATTGTTTATCTCTTTATTATTTGGATCATAGAGATATGCTTTTACTGAGCTAAGACTTTCATCAGCCCATTGTACCGTAATATCTCATTCAACCTCTTCGTTATCTATGTTTATAGTAAGAGTATTTTCGTTTTCTAGATTCAATGATATTGAGATTCCAGCTTCTTGCATTTCTTCTACCATATCTTGGTACTGAGATTCACTACAAGTATCATTATCATAGAAGGGATCAAATACACTTGAAAGACTTTTTCCCATGTTACAAAAGTACATACTTGGCCTGAGCATATAGGTATTTCCTTCACTTGCATATGCCTCAAGTAATGGCTCTGCCATCATAGCATCTATTTGAGTATTTATGTTATTTTGTGAGATCCCTCAAAGTATTTCGAGAGCAGCTTGAGTATCAACATCGCTAAACGAAAGATACGTTTTAGATTTACCGAGTTCACTAATCTTATCTATGAATGGTTTCATAAGAGTCTCGAATTCTTTATTCTTCGAATTATCTGTGAGCTTGAGATTTTCCATGAGGAGGTACATATTTCCCTCAGTGGAGATAAAATCAATAAGAGTTTCAATTCTAACATCAACGCTCTCTCCATCTGCCATTCCTCTTATAAAGGCATCTATCTCTCACTCAAACTTTTGATCAAACATTTGAGTGATTGCCTCATAGTTTGAAAGAGTCACTCCTCATTCAATACTTGTTTCCTCTATATTGAGATTCATATTCATAGAAAGGTCTCATTGCTCTTTATAATGAGTTGCTTGTTCCCAAGATACCATAAGGTCATTCATCATTTCTTTCATAGAGTCTCCCATCATCTGTTGCATTTCGAGTATTTCTACTTCAGCTAATGCTTTTGCTTCAGGAGAAATAGTCTCTTCTATTACTCTAGATTCGAGTTCTTTTGTGATAAGCACCTGGATAAAATTGAGAAGTTCAGAGTATTGCGCAAAACCTCAAACCATCTGAACGCGGGCAATTCGTATTTGAATATCAGAAAGTTTTGCCGTTGAGAGTTGAGGGACAATAGTTTCTAACTCACTTACATAGTTACTTCCATTAGATGTAGCCATGAGCGCAGTTCGGGCACTATTATATTCCCTATCAGTACTCATATCGATACTCAACGCAAAGAGTGAGCTTGTCTGAAAGAATAAAATACTCGTAAGAAGAACAAATGAACATATTTTCCGAAGCATGGGTAAATATTTAAAAAATAATACTTTGCTAGTATATTATTTTTTGAGAGCATACAAAATGACTTTGTGATTTTCTGAGTTTGTGAACTCTTTGAGTTTTGTGAATCCATCAGGAGTTTGCGTGAGATACTTTCTGAGTTTTGGCCTGTAGGTTTCAAAATCCATAGTGTCAACTACGAGTATATCTAGATCATTATATTGGGCATACTCTACTATATCTCATATATCATTTGTATAAGGAGTGATCCATCTGTAGTCTGCTCAGCTATAGTATGTCACGATAGGAAAACGTTCCATGATTCTCGGGTCTTCTTCTCCTGAAAAATTACCTCGTAACCACTCTCCTGCTTCTTGCTTAAGACTATAATACTGATCCTTTGGAGACTCAATACTATAATATACCTTGAGGGAGAGTCCGTATGCTCAGAGTATATTTATGAATAATATCAGAGGGATGAGTTGGAATACCCTTGAACGATCCTTTGAAATATTTTGTAATCCATAGCAAAAGAATACAAGCATAAGAGGGAGAAAAATCAAGAAATATCTATTGAGCGTAAAAAATAAAGTAAAAAATATAAGAGCAGGGATAAAAAATGAAAGTCCTGTATAAAAGAACTTTCTTTGCTTTTGGAGAGCTTTAAATAATCCATAGATAAGCGTGAGTAGTGGAAGAATACAGAGGAATAGAAAAACTTTATTTTGATAAAAGAGGACTTGAGATCTATCATCATAGAGTTTTGGGGATTTTCATAGAAAAATTTCTGGGAGATTTCTCGTAAAGAGTTTTTTCTGATTTTGTCAGACTCTTTGTATAAATCATGAAGGATTTTTTGATATAAAGCTTCATAGACTTCACTCAATTTGAGGTGCATCATACACCATACCACCAGCAAACCCTGCAATGAGTTGATGTTTATCAGGGCTAAGTTCGGCTACAGCTTGTTCAAAACCAGCATCATCCATGCGTTCTACTCCTCTGAGTTCTGCCTGTCTGAGGTTACTCGCTCATTTGTTGGTAAGTCACCATTCTCATGTAAGTGAGTGGAGATGAAAGAGATAAGGAGAAATAAACACAAAAAATGTGAGGAGAAAAATACTCCCAAGTCAGAGGAATTTTTTGAGAGAGAGGTGTTTCTGAGCAAGTAGAGTGATAGCAATGATGCCGATAGATCAGAGATATATAAATGCCTCAGCTCTTGTGAGGTACATAAGTCAAAGTAGGCATGCGAGAGTAAAGGTTTCTTTTTGTAGTGAATGAAGATCAGTTCCCCAGATGATGATATTTTCAATAAACTTTACCGTTGTGAGAAAGAGAGCAAGAAAGAGAGGAATATATATATTTTCTGAAAGTATATGAATGTTAAAATGCAGAAAGGTAGGCGAAAGAAAGAAGAGTCCTGCGGCGCAGAGCGCAAATGTAGGAGAGAGTATTCTTGTAGATATTCTCCAGAGGAGTAGAGCTGATATATTGAGAAGTATGATATTTACAATCTTTGCAGCAATGAAGTTATCATCTATAAAAATATTCATCAGCGCAATAGGAAGTGAATAGACAAAACCAAACCACCCATTTCCGAGTCCTTCCTGTGAAAAATCAGCGAGAAAAGAAGCCATTTGAAGGTAAGCAAAACTATCAGCTACCTTCAATACTTCATTCAGATGCAGGAGACTCATATGAAATATCGTCCCCAGAAGGCAAATAATGCAGAGGAAAATATGAGTTTTTTTCATTATCGTTTAATGAGAGTGTTTTGAAGTTTTTTTTTCTTCTTTGGTATTTCATGCATTTTGTAACTGAGAGTAATTCCGATTATGAGAAAGAGCATATAACTCGTTGCAGCTTCTTCAAATGCATGAGTGAATAGAGCCATAAAGCAGAGTGCAAAGTATGCTGTAGTGATACCAACTGTCATAAAATCCCTGTGTTTTTTGAGGTGCTCTATGAGGTAGAATCAAATAAGAGCTATAAGACCAGTAAAGAGAAAGAACCCTACGATTCCTTGCTCTAGGAGTATTTGGACATACCAATTCTCTGGGAGGAACTTATGTATTCTCAGAACGTTTCCTGTTGCAATTTCCCAGCTCCCAGCTGACTCTATAGAGTTTCAGATTTGACTTGCTGGTCCAGCAATCCCTAGACCATATCCAATAGGGTTATAAAAGAACATTTCAAAAGCCTTCCCGAGATTATCGAGTCTATTGAGCACAGATCCTATATGGAGAAAGAGCTCCCATTTTAATAATGCTACTAGGAGAATAGGGGTCACACACACAGCTCCAAGAGTGGTATAAAACTGACGAGTAATCTTTCTTTGATAAACGTATTTATAACTCAAAAAACTAAACACACAGCCAGCAAAGAGGACTCAGAGCATAGAGGTCTTTGAGTAAGAGAAGAATATTGCAATGAGTATCATAGCTCCAAATCCTCCTATAAGGAGAGAGCTTTGTTCTTTTGTAAACCTTTTACTTGAAAAGAGCCATCCAGCAAAGAGACTTCCTACTATAGTGAGAAACACAGAGAATCGAATTGGTCATCCAAAGGTTCACTGAAAACGGTGTTCTCCTTCAACATTCTGAGAGAAGCTAATACACCCGTTTGCGCTGTAGGTTGAAACTTCAGAAGAATAGCCAAAGACTCAGGCAAGCGCAGAAATATCTCCGAAGAGATACCAGGGAAGAAATACTACAAGAATCCCAAAGGTAGAGAGAAATAGGTGTTTGAGGACATACCTCATATCAGTGCTAGATAGTCCTGAGTAAAGACCAACAATCATAGCAATAAGAAAAAATACATCATAGCGAAATCCAAGAACAGATGCAGGCTTCAGTTCAAAAAACGGGAAATACATGTATATAGCACTACATATAATGAAGGCAGTAGTCCATCCTAGCAGTGTGTTATTCTTGTAAATATTTTTTATTGATCCTGCAGCTTTTAACGCCCTAAAAAAGAGAGTTACAATAAGTCCAATAAGAATAATCTCTTTCCAAAAACGAATAATATTGGTGTTTATTTCGAACTTACACTTCAGTATCGTTACTAAGAAAGCATGGAGTGGAAGGAGAAATGCAACAACGGCAAGAATATGTTTCATAAGTGGAAGATTTTCGGGTAACAAATATATGCTGTTATTAAGAGATTTTTTATGAAAAAGTCAATTTATTTTATCTTAGATAACATATTTTTTTATTCGTTTTTCAAATTCTGTTTCACTAAACTTTGAGGCTTGTTTCTTGCAGACTTCAGATTTATATAATCAGTTGTTATTGTTTTTATGAAATTTTTGAAAATTTTCTATAAAGTCTTCTCAGTTTACTTCTTTAAAAAAATCTCCTGTTTCTCCTGGAGTAACTGTCTCAAGTAAACCTCATTTCGCGAGTGCAAAGACTGGCTTTCCAGCTGCCATAACTTCGATGGGGACTATGCCAAAATCTTCTTCTCCAGGAAATATAAGTCCAAGTGATCACTGGACAAGAGCTACAAGTTCATCTCAGAATTGAACTCAGGTGAACTGAATATTTTTTGAGGCTATCTTTTCCAGTTCTTGTCTATAGCCCCCATCTCAAATAACTCTTAGCGAAACATCAGGCATTTCCTCAAATGCTTTTATAGCAATATCTAATTTTTTAAACTCAGTGAGAGCAGAGATGATGATGTAATATCATTCTTCTTTAGGATCTTGTTTACTGAGTTTTTTTGCAAAGCGTTTGGTTTCTACCGGAGGATAGAGGACTTCACTATCTCTACGAAAGTACTTTGTAATTCTTGACCTTGTATTTGAGCTATTTGCGAGGAGGATATCGTTTCTTTGTGACGCTATATAGTCCCACTGACGAGTTTTTAAAAGGAGTCGAGAAAATATAAAGCCCTTAATTCATCTATCAAGTCCTATATCTCTTGTATGCTCATGAGTCCTGTCCCACATATATCTTGCAGGAGCATGATAGTAGATGATAGTTTTTGTTTCAGGCTTTGTAATGAGTCCATGAGCAAATGCGCTTGAACTTACAATAACTCTATCATATGAGCTAAAATCAAGAGATTCAACACTTCGAGCCATAAACGGGAGACAAAGACGTTGTTTTTTTGTGAGATTATATACTTTCTGTGTTGGAAGTTTTTGACATTGCTTTTGAATAAGAGATCCTTGAAAGATCTTTCATACTTTTTTTTCATCATAAATAAGTGTGTAGAGATCAGCTTCAGGAAAGATTTTTAGAAGACTCTCTACAACTTTTTCTGCTCATCAGAGCTTTATAAGCATTTCATGGAGTATGGCTATTTTCATGGTTTGAAAGATAGTAGAAAATGCCTTTAATTACAGCACTTACTTTGAGGATAATATTTTTTTGTTTTTTGAGAAATTTATGTTATTCTTTTTTATATATTTTCTAGATTTTTTAAAGTGAGAATACTTGTATTATTATGTGGTCTATTTGTGTTTTTCTTGAGTTTTCAATTTACTTTTGCGGATGTGAACGACAATAATTGTACTGGTACAGGGTGTATTACCAGCTCTAACTTTGAGATAAGTGTATGAAAAATAACTCCATGAGGAGAAAACCTGATAGATAAAACTAATGGGAGTAAAGGTACTGTTGATAATATTCTCGCAGAGATACTCAATAAGCTTATACTTGTTTTTTGAGCACTTTCAGTATTTATAATGACGATATGAGCGGGGTATATGATTATATATCATGGACAGGATGAGTTCCTCTCAAAGTGAAAATCAATATTTGTATCGTGACTCATTGCTCTTGCAGTAGCATTATGAGCTTGACTCATTGTGCAGCTATTTTCAGCAATTTTATATTAAAAACCTATGAAAATATTATTATACTTTTCTGCTTATCTAGTCGTAGCTCTAAGTTTTAGCTCTAGAGTTTTTGCAGCACCACCAGAGATTAACTGTTGAGCACTCCCTGGATGTGATGATGGAACATGATCGGCAAGTACGGCTTCAGTATATGATACTATTTGAAATCTTATTAGACTCCTGATAGAATATGTTGCCGTAATTGCCGTAATTGCAGTTATGATTGGGTGAGTTATGTATCTTGTATCTTGAGGTGATGAAGAAAAAACAAAAAGAGCAAAAAGCGTTATCATATGGGCACTTGTTTGAGTGCTCGTGTCGGTGTTTGCGTGGTCAATAATTAATATTGTTAATAAATTTACTATTTAGGCATGAAAAAATATTTCTACATGATAGTTTGAGCTTTTTCTATAATGCAGGTTTCAGCTAATGATCTAACCCAAGAGCAATTAAAAACTGCTTTGATTCCAGATGATGGATGAGCAGTGACATCTGTCTGAGATTGAGAGAGTCTGCTTGATGGAGTCTTTGCCTTTATGCGAGATGGAATATTCGGACTCTTATTTATACTCGCTCTTTGTGTATTTCTTTATATAGCTTTTAGACTCATAATCGCTAGAGGAAACCCAGAAGAATTTAAAAAAGCTCTCAATAGTTTTGTATATGCAGCTCTTGGTCTCTTTATCATAGCATTTGCCTGGGCAATGGTTCGTCTTGTTGCCGGTCTTAGTATTTAAGAATAAATCATGTATAAAATTATTATTTCTATAGTTGTCTGATTTTTTTTAGTGTCCTCTGTGTTCGCTGAACTTTCTGATACTCAAAAGACCATACGAGATAACTTTTCTTCTATTGAAAATAAAGTTATTCCTGATGATGTGATCGATGACTATAATCAAAATGCTAAAGCAGCCTGATCTCCTGACCTTCAGCCTGGAGCTACGTATGGTCAACATAGAGTTCTCATTGAGGATGGGATTGATGGTCCAGTTACGCGTTCAGCGTTAGGAGATATAGCGAGCGCTCAAGCCGCAAGTGCATCTTCATCAACTTCTTCGACCTCTTCAACATCAAGTAGCTCATCTTCTTCATGATCAGGAAATGAGCCATGTAAGTTTGATGTGGATAACGAAAACAGAGCTATCTGAGCTGCTCTTGATGACTGCTTAAGAGGATCAAGTCTCGTTGATGCAGATGGAGATATACAAATAGAAACCTGAGCAAAAGCGCAGATTCTAACTTGGACAACAGCTATAGCGCAGCTTCTTTGACTTCTCGCTGTTGGAGCCATAGTTTATGGAGGGCTTCTTATGACTCTTTCATGAGGTGAAGATGAGAAGATCAAAAAGTGAAAGGATGTGGTGAAGTGGGCAATCATAGGTTTCCTTGGAGTTATTTTCGCGGGTGTTCTCGTACGAATCGTGGTAGAGCTTATGTTTACTATTGCTTCGGTAGCATCATAATTTTCTTATGAAAAAGAGTGTTCAAAAATATGGCTTGCTCTTTGTGTACACACTTTTATTTACGGCTCTCTTTTTTGTTTGAAAAGAGATATTCTTTCCTCCAGTTTCTCTTGAGGAGGACTTTTTAGAGCCCGTTATTTCTTGAAATAGCCCAACGATAGAGGAGGGATCAGAGTATTATAGTTTCTCAGGAGTTACAAGACAGGATCTCGACCTCACTACTCGAAATATTATTTACGATAGTTTTGTAAAAAAACATAAACTTGCTGAACAATCCAAGCTTCGCTTTCGTTATATTCCCTCTGGTTTTGAACAAAATATTGAATCAAGCTATACTCCTCTCGCCCAGGTATTTTTATATAAAAGAGACATCTTGACTCATATACAGGAACTGTGAATATTTTTTTATAGAAATATTGCGGATACGAGATGAAGAATGAAGGGAAAAAATATTCATCTTTTCGGTGTAGAGCGTATGTCAGATGAGGAATTTTTAGGAGTGCTTATTCATGAATTCGCACATTATTATGATATACACAGTCTTCCAAGGAATCGTTTTGGAGATCAGAGTAAAATCTTTTATGATATATCTTGGCAATCTGTAAGTATCGTTCGTGCTGGACAGACATGAGAAGACTTTGTATCAGGATATGCAATGACTAATCAATACGAAGATTTCGCAGAATCTTATCTTTATTACGTATTACATAATAAGGAATTTCGTCAACAGGCAACAAAGAGTAATACTCTTGCTTTGAAGTATAATTTTTTTCAAAAGTACATCTTTAAATCAAACCAGTTTTATAATGAAGACTTTGGTACTTCGGAGGATATACCTGATTATTATTGGGACATAACTAAAATCCCTATTGATGTAAAAAAGTTTTTGCAATATTTACAGGATGATATATAATGACCAAGAATTATAAAAACTGGCTAAATAAAGCCCCTAGGAAAAGAGTTTTCAATGCTTCCCGTTTTATAGAGTATATTAAGTTATTGTAGCATTACGCATTAGTAATGAATGACTTCTAGACTTTATAAGAAAATATTTTTATAAAGACTTCAATATTTTATTTTCATAAATACATACTATGAAAGACTTTTTAGATGAGCTGGATAGAGAGATGTGAACTCTCTCACCAAAAGATAAAGCTGCATCTACAACAAAACCTTCTTCCTCTAACTCTAAAGAAGAGGAAAATAAGAAAGCCCCTCCTAGAGAAAAGACGACTGCAAAAAAAGCTCCTGCAAGAAATTCAGCTCCAAGAAGAGATACTCGCTCTTGATCATCAAGAAATTCTCACTGATCAAGAAACTCATATGGCTCAGATAGACAAGGTTGAGACTATAAATATGGGCGCAAGATTATCGAGTTTCCAGAAACGAAATTTTTTCTCCCTACTCTGAGAGAGGGGTATACAAGATATATTCCTATTTGAGGAAATAATGAGATCGGAGCAAAAAATATGAGTATGATGCAATATGGAGAGGATATTATCCTTATTGATTGTGGAGTGCAATTTGCTGAACCTGATATGTATGGAGCAGATTACTCGATTCCTGATGTTTCGTTTCTCACGAAATATACTAAAAACATAAAATGATTCCTCATTACTCATGCTCATCTGGATCATATTGGAGCACTTAAAAATATCCTTCCAGTCCTTGATATGCCAACACTTTATGGGACAAAACTTACTATAGGACTCATGAAGAAGTCTATTGAGGAAGCTGGACTTATGCCATATGCAAATTTTATTGAGATTGATGCAGGGGTAGAAAATATGACCAAAATTGGCCAATTCTCTGTAGAGTTCTTTTCTGTAAATCACTCGATCCCTGATTGCGCGGGGCTCTATATTGAAACTCCAGGTGGAGCAAAATTTGTACATACAGGAGATTTTAAGATCGATCACACTCCAAGGCTCGATAAACCAGCTGACTTTGAGAGATACGAAGAAATTGGGAAAAGAGGGATTACTATGCTTCTTGCGGACTCAACAGGTTCAACGACAAAGTGATTTTCAGGAAGTGAAAAAGAGGTATGAGACACTCTAGAAAAGATTGTTTCAGAGTGGACGAGTGGTCGTTTACTTATAGCTGCGTTTTCAAGCTGGATATCAAGAGTCCAGCAGCTTGTAGATATAGCAGAAAAGCATGGAAAATATATATTTCTCTCATGAAGATCTATGGTAGAGAATATTGCGATAGCTCAAAAACTGGGGTATATAACAACAAAACCAGGAACTATAAAAAAACTTACGGCAAAAAATACTGAATCCCTCCCAGCAAACAAACAAATTATTATTACGACCTGAAGTCAGGGTGAAGAATATTCAGCTCTCTCCCGAATGTCTGAAGGGAGACATAATGCTATCAGTATCCAGGCAGGAGATACCGTTGTATTCTCATCAAGTGTAGTTCCAGGAAATGAAAGATCAGTTGGGATGATTACCAATAAACTTATTAAATATGGAGTAAAGATTATTACGAAGAGTGATATGCCGGTTCATACATCAGGTCATGCCTATCAAGAGGAGCAGAAGATATTTATTCGTCTTTTCCATCCAAAATACTTTATGCCGATCTATGGAGATTTATATTTCCGAACTCGTCACGCAGAGACTGCTATGTCTGTTTGAATAAAAGAGAGTAATATTCTCATGCTTGATAATGGTCATATAGTAGACTTTGCTCCTAATGGCTCCGTATTCCGTTCTAAGATTAAAGTGCCAATTCAGGAATATATCATTGATGGAAATGGTATGGGACTTACGAGTAGTCATGTTATTAAGGCCAGAGAACAAATGATGAATGGTTGAGTCCTTGTGCTACAATTCCAAGTAGATAAAAGAACAAAGGCTATTCTTGGTCATATTAAGCTTGAAACTCGGGGGCTTGTATATGTGGATGAAGTTCGCTATATCCATAGAATTATTATAAAGAAATCCAGAGAGGTTTACGAAAACACTATTAAGGATGTTCCTGATATAGAGGAAAAAGACCTCGTAAAACTTATCAGGACAGATCTTGAAAATTTTCTCTCAAAGAGAGTTGGACGTGAGCCAATGATTATTCCAATTGTAACAGAGGTTTAGATTTTCTTGCAATGAAATAGATGCTTCTTATAATTTCTTCGTAATTTCTAATTGCTTCAATCATGTATAAAATTATTCTTATAGCTATATCTTTACTGTTCATCACGTCATGTGGTCAGTCACAAAGTGATATTGATGCTGCAAAGGAGAAAATGCGTAGTATTGACGTTGCTGAAGAAATCAAAACAGAAACCTCAACGGGAGCTACTACGGAAACTCCTGCTCAAGAAATCTCTAATGAAGAAGAAAGTAGTTCAAATTCTGTTCAGATAATTCCACAAACAGCAGAACAGTTTCTCGAATTTTCTCCAGTAGATGAATCAAAGCTTGCTACTTGAGAGGTTGAGATTTCAGGAACAACTACAAAAAAAGTAGACAAAATACAGGTTTTATTTTCAAATAGAGGATCAGACTTTCCTAATGATGATTATGTACTGCAGACATTTACTCCATGAGATAAAGAATTTCGTTATGTGGCCTCATCAAGAAACAAGGTCTTAGACTTTGGTGAAAACACCTATACATTTAGAGCATTTTCGGGAAAAGAAATAACAGAAACAAGACTCAGAGTGAGAGTGACTGATGAGATAGTAGAGGAGTCTTGAGTAGAGACACAACTTATTGGGAGTGAGGACGATACAGTACTTATAGACTTACCTACTTCTACGGCATATGGAGAACCAGTGAAACTTTGAGAAAAGAACTTTACATATTCTCAGATTAAGGGGCTTGAAATAGGAAAAGAAATTTTTAATAAACCCAGCTGTGGTGAGCTTACAGAATTCCTGCAATGACGTATTAGTACCTGGTTTTTCTGGAATACTTGTCGTGATCTTGTAGCTGGGAAATGAATTTTTTATAATGTGATTCGTTTAGATGGGGATGAATATGTCTATGAACGTCACTATGTTGATTTTGAGCACGGATTTTATGGAACATATGAACTTGAAAGAGGTGAGTGAGTGACAAAAGATACTATTGCTGAAAAAAATACTGAACTTAAAGCAGAGTCATATGAGAGTACAAAAGTGGTTGATGGATTATTACGTGATATAATAGGATCTTAAGCTATGAAGCGAATACTTTTAAAAATATCTGGTGAGGCTCTGAGTTCAGATACTCAATCTATCGATCCACAAAAAGCTGAGTATCTTGCGAGAGAAATCTCGTACATACAAAAATCAGAATTAGAGCTAATACTCGTATTTTGATGAGGAAATATATATAGAGGATCACAACTTATTGCTTCATGAGTTGATCCTGCAGACTCACATAATATGAGTATGCTCTCGACAGTTTTTAACTGCGTTACTATAAAGAATTCTTTAGATAAGCTATGAATAAAATCTATCATCATGGACGCACTCCAGGTAGAATTTCTAGAAAAATATTCTGCAATGTGAGCGAGGGGGTATCTGTCTGAGGGGAAAATAGTTATTTCAAGTTCTGGATGAGGAAGTCCATTTTTTACCACAGATACAGCGTGAGTACTTCGCGCTCTTGAAACACATTGTGAAGCTATGATAAAACTTACAAAAGTTGATGGAGTATTTGATAGTGACCCAGTCAAAGATCCTCATGCTCAAAAGTTTGAAAATATATCTTATGATGACTTTATATCACAAGATCTCAGAGCCCTTGATCAAACAGCCGTTATCATGGCTCGTGATAGCTCTCTGCCAATATATGTTATGAACATAAATAGTATGTCAGATATACCAAGCCTGCTTGATGGAAAGAAACTTGGAACAAGGATATCATAAAAAAGAGATTTTTTTTTGACAAACACTCCTTTTGCCATAAGATACCTCAGCTAAAAAAGAACCTTATATTTAAACCTCAGCGATCATGTTAGGAAAACTCAAAAAAAGAAAAAGACTTCGTGTACACGGATTTCTCAAGAGAAGCTCTACAGCTTCAGGACGAAAAATACTAAAAAACAGAAGAAGAAAAGGAAGACATGAGCTCACAGTAAGTTACCCAAAAAGATACCAAGAAATCAATGGAAAGGCCAAGATGCATATTGTTGCAGGAGGAACAGCTAAAAAGAGTCCTTTTGATGGGAAAGGAAATTACGTAAAAAGAAAATAGTTTTTCAGGCATTAGCAATTGATTGCGAAAAAATACAGACTCAAAGAGCGTGAAGTAAAAAAGGTTTTGCAAAAAGGAAAACCTTTTTTTTCTTATAGTATTGTGTTTAATAGGTTTCCTAATAGACTCTGACACAGTCGTTTTTCGATTATCATTTCAGGTAAGTCAGTACCAAATGCTGTTGTGAGAAATATCTATAGACGAATGTTTTATGAAACATCTAGACCTTATATACAAAAGAATCTTGGTGATATAGCATGTGTTATAAAGACAAAAACAAAACTTACTCAAAACCCAGTGGATATTAGTAAGATCCAAGGGGAAATACTCTATCTTTTTGAAAATAAATTATGAAAAAATACTTAGATATTCTCTTGTTTACACTTCTCTTCTTCTTTATATTTTCCTATTTTTCTGGAAAGAGTGTAGAAACTCCTTTAAATGGAATAGTTTTCGAAAGCACTAAATCAAGTTATAAAGTTCCTGCGTGAGTAGGGCTCAGTATTACAAATAATACTACTAAAATAGTAAAACTTAATACTTGTGAAGATATATCTATGCGATATGCTGGGAAGGTTGTTCCTCTTCCTGATGAGCTATGCCGTGAGGTAGAATTAACCCCAAGGCAATGAGAAGTGCTAGATTTTTCAAAATATTATAGACTCTTTGAAAATCCTGGAAATTATATCTTTGAACTGACTCTAGGAGAAGAAAAGCACATCAAACAGGTAGAGGTAAAATATAGAGGAACAATAGGAAAGATTTTTACAGGGCTTCTTTTTGCTCCTATGTATAATCTGCTTGCATATCTTACTGCACTTTTCTCTAATTCACTTGGTTTTGCTATCGTAGTTTTAACGATCATTATTCGAATCTTACTGCTCTTTCCACAACACAAGATGATGGTAGGTCAGCGTAAAATGCAGGCGATACAACCAAAAATTAAAAAACTTCAAGAAAAACATAAAGGAAATCAGCAAGCTCTCGGTATGGAACTTATGAAGCTCTACAAAACTGAATGAGTGAGCCCAATGGGATCATGTGGGTTCCTCCTGATTCAGATGCCTATACTTCTCGTGATATATAATATTATTCTAAATATCACTTCTCTCAAGAATGAATTCTATCTGTATGACTCGCTTAAGGATTTTAAGATTTCTCAAATAAATTTTGATTTCTTGGGTATGGATCTGCTTGCAGCTTGATGAACAGCATGAATCATTTTGGCTCTTGTAGTTGCAGTAATACAGTTTATTCAAATAAAACTTTCTCTTCATGGTAAGGTAAACTCAGAAAAAACATGAGTAGTACTTGAAAAGAAGAAGTGAGAAAAGGAGTATAACCCGATGATGCCTGACCCAGAGATGATGAATAAATTTATGCTTTATGGTATGCCTGCTATGGTAGCAATATTTACCTATACGCTCATAGCATGAGTATGACTCTATTGGTGAGTTTCCACTCTTTTCGCTATTTTTCAACAATTATTTGTAAATAAAATAGTAAAAAAGTAAATACTCTTTTCTATACTCCCAAGGCTATTTTTTTTGACAGGAGAGGGACTTCTCTTATTATGGGTCGTGTTATATACATCTTTAATAACTTCTATTATGAAAAACTTTAAGCATATCGTTGCTTCTACTCTAATTGTCTTGGTGGCAACAACAAATGCCTCATATGCTGCAGTTGACACAGTAAGCTGTGAAACTGATCCTGCTTTTGCAGCAAATAGCTGTAATCAATGTTTTGATGGTTGAACAGCTGCTGAGGGAGACAATAAAGGGTTCCTTACAGATATCTGGGAAAATAATTCAGATGGTTCACAAGTAATGTATAAAGAAGAGCAGTCAATGCCAAAAATGATATCTCTTGGTGGAGCAAGCTGGACAGAGATTAAAGCTAGTGATAGTGTAGATTTTTGGCAATATACTCCAGAATTTGAAGCTCTCTACAGCGATAGTGATGAATGATATGTTCTCGAAGCTGGTAAAACAGTAACGTGGATTGAGTCAACTCTTGGAAGTGCATATCAGCTTAGCTCTAATACTGCTGCAGAAGGAAAAAATATTGGTATCCTCGCATATGATGTATGAGTACATAATATATTAGCTGGAGGTGATCCTGCCATAGAAACAGATACCCATAGAGAATGTGTACTTATCAAATCAGGAGCTTCTACTCCAGTAGTTACTCCAAACGAGCCTGGAACTCCAGCACCTAAGACTCCTGCTGCTCCAGGAGAGACGCCAAAAGCTCTTCCTGAGACAGGGCCTGAGCATATATTCCTTGCTCTTGCAGCGCTTCTTCTCGGATTTGGTTTCTTCTATCTTCGAAAGAAAGCATAGTAAATAAATCATTTTTAAAACCTCTCTGCAAAGAGAGGTTTTTTTATGCCTTCCTTTTGTTTAGATAATAAAAGAGGTGTTGACCAAAAAACACTACTTCGTCAAGGGATTTTATTTGGCAGGACTTTTATATGTATGGTACGATATAGATGTTTATTTGTTTCGCACAAAAACAAAAACATATATTATTTTATAAACATTATATTATGTTTACAATTATAGAGAATTACAAGACACTCATGAAAATGTGTGTAAGTGCTGAGCTTGCTCCAACTGAGCATGTAGTAGCTGCAGTAGAAGCCGAAGCTGCAGATGGATCAAATAGTTTTACTCTTCAGGATTTAAATAAGGTAGTTGCAGATCTAAATGCAAGTCATCCTGGAGCAGATCATGAGAGTCAAGTTCTAGCGGTTCTAAAAAACAAGTTTGATGTAAATCTTGGATGGGAAGTTTTGAATAAAATGAATAACCTTTCTAATCAAGCAACTCAAGTAGAAGCTCAAGGTCAGGTAGGTCAAGCTATCCATGCTCAAGAAGTTCAACAAGCAGTTCCAAATGCTAACAGTATGGCTACAATGCCTACGAACTATGAAACACTACAAACTGCTATGCCAGTTTATACTACAGAGCAATTTATAGCTCCAAGTGTGGATACATTTAATGGACAAAGAGTAACTCAACTTAACTACCTTAGTCAACCAATTGACGGGTCACAACTTGTAATAGGAAACTATTATAGAAGTGAGATCAATGAAATTATGGAATACAGAGGGGGATGTTTTACTGTTAAGTCAGGACCGGTAGTTCTTCCAGGAATCTCTACATGAATGGCAAAAACATTTCAATGAGAATGTACACCTCAAGCTTGTCCTGCTTTAGATACATATGTACCTCTTCAGGCAGCACCACAAATAGTACATCAACCATTTACACCATATGTAGCACCAGCACCAGAACCAACACCTCCAACTCGATTTGAGGTAAACTGTAACGGTGAACAAATTCCAGGAGATTTTGTTGTTAGATGTGCAGGATACGACGTATATGTTGCTGAAGATAGAGTATTTAGAGTAAATCAAATTACTGGTAAAGTAGAACAAAGAAATTTTGGTATAGATGAAGGAGTAAGCTATAGTACTATGACTCCTGAACATGTCAGAAATAATATTCATAGAATAATGATAGAGTGAAGTATATCAATAGGTTTTATTAAGCTTGGTGATCTGTGGGAACATGTATGAGACAATGATAATGTTTGTACAGCTGTTCTTCCAGACTTTGGTGGAGGTGATGGAGTAGGGAATCCAACAGGAAATCCAGGAACTTCTTGAGACGGACAGTCATCTAATACAGGAACTAGAGGAGGATGAAATAATGGATGAGGATGACTATGAGGTTGAAATGATGCTACAAGATAAAGCACATTTTGATGATGTAAAGATTAAGGCAGAACAAAATTCTGCCTTAACTTACGAAAAAAATTTGACAAAGTGAATTTTATAAATATAAATGTCATTACTATGAAATACAAACACATATATTTACTGCTTGTTACTACTATGATTCTTATTTCTTGTTGAAAGGAATCTCCTGTAGAAAACACTCAAGTGAATACAAGCGCTACACCTGTAGCAAGTGAAGAATCTCGAGATTATGAATCATCCCCAATTGGAGGTGGTTGAGATACTGAGAATCTTCAAAATGACTCTTTTAGATAATAATATTTTTTCTATGAAAAATGTATGTAAAATCATTTTTCTCGTGATCCTCACGGGATTGATTTCAATACCAAGCGCTTCGGCTGCGGTAGTTTGTGATCAAGTGTTTGAGGGAACTCACTTGAGATTCGATAAAGGATATCAGTTTTACGATGTCTGGAATAATGACTCGAATAAAAATGTGTATATGAATGCACGAAAAATTCGATTTGTTGATAATGGTAGTAGTACTGAACTTATGACAAGTTCCTACTTAGATCCTGGTTCTGCATTTGATTGGACTCAGGCACTCAAAGATAATAATTATGCAGTGAATGCAAACTCAAGTCTTGAAGTCATTTCTACATGACCAACAAACTGGAGAATTAAGAAAAAACCAACTACGAGAACAAATGCAACTCAGAACAATCATGATTTTATGATTTACTATGATATTGACTATGATTTCTCAAATAACTTTCCAGATACCTCAGATGATCGTTCTCATGTAGAATGTGAATACTATAGTGTAACCTGGTGTGGTGACGGAGTGAGAGATCCAGGATACGAAGTTTGTGATCCAAACGATCCGACAAGAGCAGGATATGGTAATGGAGGTTGTGACAATATGTGTCAACCTATTACTGTTGATCCAGTAGCTACGTGTGATGGTATAAGCTCTTCACCTGTAACAGGAGAGGCTCCATTTACAACAACAGTTACTTGTAGTGGAACAAATGCTGACACATATCAAATTTCTTGTGGAAATGGTCAAACAATTGATGCAAGATCAGGGACATGTACCTATGCAACAGGAGGATGATACGAAGCTCAATGTATTGTAAATGGAAACATTACATCTAATGCGTGTCAAACTACTATTGATGTTATCCCACCAACTCCACTTATCGAAATCGATAAAACAGATGCAAACCCAGATGATATAGATGGAAACGTACAGGACGAACAAACAGTTGGTCAAGGACAAAAAGCAGTCTTTAAAATCAGAGTTAGAAACAACGGTGATGAACCTCTCAGAAATGTAACAGTTAATGATGCAAGAGCGCCTAACTGTGCTGGATCAGTAACTCTTCCTGGAACTATACCATCTACATGGTCAAACTTCATAGTTGGAGGATCAGGAAACCATAATAACACTGTTCTCGATATTGGGGAGTTCTTTGAATACACTTGTGAAAAAACTAACACAACTGGACCTTATACAAATGAAGCAACAACAAGAGGAGTAGGTACTATTAGTGGTACTCCAGTTACTGACTTTGATGATTCTGATGTAAAAACAGTATCTCCAGGAGTAACCGTTATTAAAACAGATCTAAATAGAGGAGCAGCAGATCTTGACGGTACTCTACGTAATGATACTCAAACAGTTCGAACTGGAACAGATGCAGTATTCGAGATTACAGTAAGAAATACTGGTACCGAAGATCTTCAAGATGTGCGTCTAGTAGATGCTCTCGCTGCAGCATGTTCTACTAGAGGAAATACAACAGTAGATCTTGCTGGAAAGACATTTACTAATGGAGATAATACTGCAGTTACTATTAATACAACTGGTGCAGGAAATCATTCAGATAATATCTTCCAAGTTGGAGAAGTATTCAAATATACATGTGCTGAGTGAGATACTCAATCTAACTATACAAATATTGTAGAGGTAAGAGCTTCATGAGTTGGTAGTGGTCTATCAGTTAATGATGATGATCCAACAGCTATAATAGTCGACGATACTCCAGAACCAGTATATGACCTTGCACTAAGAAAGACACTCCAAACTACAGGAGAACTTATGAGAGGAGATGATGTAGTATTTAACATAGAAGTATTTAACCAAGGGAATATAGATGCAACAAATATAGAAGTTACAGACTATATACCAAACGGTCTTACTCTTAACGATAATGCATGGACACTTGCAGGAAATAAAGCTACACGAGTAGTATCAAGTGTTCCTCAGGGGCAATCGCAGAGTCTTACTATTACATTTACTATAGATGACGATGCTCCAAGCTCAGTAACTAACCTGGCAGAAATCTCAGGAGATGACGCTGATCAAGAGGATTGTGACTCTACTCCAGATAATAGACCAAATAATGATGGAACTCCACAAAATGATCAAATCGGAGGTGGTTGTAATCCAGGAGGTGACGAAGATGATCATGACCCAGAAACAATAACTCTTGTTGATGGAGTATTTGACCTTGCTTTAAGAAAAACAACTATCACTGAAGGGCCATTTGCTATTGGAGATGATGTGACTTTTAATATAAGAGTACGTAATCAAGGAAATATTGATGCTACTAATATAGAGGTAACAGATTATATTCCAACGGGACTTACTCTTAACGATAGTGCATGGACACAATCTGGTAATAATGCTACTCGTGTCATACCAACAGTACTTTCCAATACAAACCAAGATATTACTATTACATTTACTATTAATAGTGATGCAACTGGGCGAATTAGTAATTTTGCTGAGATTAGTGAAGATAATGCTGATGACTGTGACTCTGTAGCTGATGGAGAAAATGGAAATCAAGATGGAGAAACAGCTCAAAATGGTATGTTAAATAATAACATTGGTGATGGATGTAACCCAGGAGGTGATGAAGATGATCATGATATACAATCTATTAATGTAGAACTTCCAAATCCATCGATCCTTTTAGAAAAAATAGATGCGAACTCTGACTTTGATCAGGATGGTTCTATTGGAGGAAATGACTCTCAAACTGTAAACACAGGTGATGAAGCTGTATTTAAGATTATTGTTACTAATAATGGTGACGAAGCTCTTACGAGTATAACTCTCACGGATACAATAGCGCCAAACTGTGCTGGATCAGTTACACTTCCTAATACAGTACCAACTACATTTATGGGATTCGTTGTAAACGGATCATCAACTGGAAGTGCATCAAATAATGTACTTGAACCAGGTGAATCATTTGAATATACATGTAAAAAAGATGATTCTCAATCTGACTACACAAACGAAGCTACTGTAAACGCTAAGGGTATAACCTCTGATGATTCAGTTAATTCAAAAGATACAACAGAAGTTGTCGTTGTTGATACGGTATATGACCTAGCTCTTAGAAAAACTATTGCAAGTAACGGTCCATACAGTATCGGAGATACTGTTACCTTTACTATCGAAGTATTTAACCAAGGAACTCTTCCTGCTTCAAATATCGAAGTAACAGATTATATTCCAACAGGTCTGACGCTTACAGATAGTTCATGGACAAACGCAGGAACTACAGCAACAAAGCTTGTCTCAAGTATTGCAGCATGACAATCAGAGACACTCACTATTGGGTTCACTATTAATGAAAATGCTCCTGCAAGGATTAATAACTTTGCTGAGATTAGTCAGGACGATGGTCAAGACTGTGACTCTACTCCAGATGGAATTAATAGAAATCAAGATGGTGAAACAGGAGCAACAGGTGCAGTAAATAATGATATAGGTGAAGGATGTGACGAAGGTGGAGATGAAGATGATCATGATGTTGAAGGAATTAATGTAGACCTCCCTGAGGTATATGACTTAGCCCTTATTAAAACACTAACATCTCAGTGAGACCTCAGCGCAGGATGAAATGTAAACTTTGATATCGTGGTAACAAATCAAGGTGATGTTGATTCAGGATCAGTTACTATAACAGATTATATTCCTACAGGACTGACACTTGTTGCAGGTAATGGATGGACTATGAGTGGAGGAAACGCAACTCAAACAGTTGCAAATATCCCAGTCAGTCAAAGTGTAACCCTTCCAATCTCATTTACTATTAATGCAGATGCAGTAAGTCCTATAGTAAATCTTGCAGAAATCTCAGCTGATAGTGGAGATGACTGTGACTCAGATCCAGATGCAAATTCTGGAAACGATGGAACACCAGTTAATGATGATATCGGTGATGGGTGTAATCCAGGAGGTGACGAAGATGATCATGACCCAGAAGTAATTACTTTTGAGGAAAACTCTGACCTAGAACTTATAAAGAGACTTGCAGATGGTCAATCATCGAACGTAGCAGTAGGAGACACAGTAGACTTTACAATTACTGTAAAAAATATTGGAGACACTACGGTTACAGATCAAAAGATAGAGGATCATTTCCCAGCTGAATTAATACTCGCTGATAGTGATTGGACTCTTGATCCAAGTAGAACGAGAGTTGCAATACTAAACGAAGTAATTGCAAGCCTAGCTCCAGATGCTTCAGTATCATATGATATTACATTTACAGTAGCAGCAGGTGCAACGGGAACAATTAAAAATGCAGCAACTGTATGTGATGATGGAGCTGATTGTGATACACCAGAACCACCAACAACATGTGATGATGATGACGAAAGAAATAATCCAGATGGATGTGCTCCTGTAACAGTAGGAGGACCATCAATCGCAATAGACAAGACAGATGCAAATACTACAGCTATTGATCAAGATGGTTCAGTAGGAAATGATACTCAGACAGTAGCAGCAGGTCAAACAGCAGTATTTAAGATAACCGTTACCAATGATGGTGATGTTGATCTCACAAATATTGTTCTCACAGATGCTCTTGGAGCAGCATGTGCTGGACCTGTAACTCTACCAAGTACAACTCCATCTACATGGACAAACTTTGTTACTACTGGAAGTGGAGATCATACAGACGCAGTATTTCAACCAGGAGAAATGTTTAGTTACGAATGTAGCGTTACTGGAACGGTAGACGACTATACAAATGTAGCTGAAGTATCAGCTAACCCAGTTGGAGATACGACAGTAACAGTAAGTGATGATGATGACTCTAGAGTTATAGTTCCAGAAGGTAATTCTTCTTCTAGTAGTTCTTCTTCTAGTAGTTCTTCTTCTAGTTCTTGAGGAAGACCAGAATGTAGAGATATTATTAAAACAGGAAATACAGTAACATGTTCAGGTAACTCTCGAGTAGGATCATTCATGTTAACTTGTGGAAATGTTGCTGGTAGCATAACAGAAAGTTTTGCAAATGCTGAAAGAAATTCTCAAACAGGACGATATGAAGCAACATTCTCATGTGGTGAAGCGTATGCTAGCTGTAGGACTCATGATAGAGCAAATAAAACAGTAAACGATGGTACAGTTGCTTGGGATGGTGTAAAATCTGTTTGTGAGACAACAGTTGGTGTAGTGCCAGTATGTGGAAATGGAGTTGTAGAATCAGGAGAGCAATGTGATCTTGGTACTGCTAATAATGCAGACCCACAATACTCTTGTAACTCTCAATGTAAGATTCCAAATATTTCATCTAGTAGTAGCTCAAGTAGTAGTTCTAGTGGAGTTCCACCAAGCTGTGTAGATGATGATAGCTGTGTACTTACCTTTCCAAATGATGGAGAAATAATATTTGGACCAAAAGGACATTACATAGTTGGAGATAATATTAGAATACTAGAAACAAAAGGAGAAGTACCATATATTTACAACAACTCTGAGTATGACCTCTCATTTGATGAGCTCTGTACAACAACCGTTCAGAATAGAACAGTCTTTGGAGGAAGTATCTCAAACCCAGCAAATGTGTTAAATGATACTACGAGATGTATGAATCTTAATAACCATTATGATGGAATCATTTACCCAGGAGAGAGAATAGAGTTTACAAACTACCCTACCTATACATCTAATAAATCTGGAATTGCTTCAGGTGAAGATTATGGAACAGAAACAATAGCAACAACTATTAAGGACGATGGAGTTCTCTATGATAGAGCATACTTTGCTGGGAATCTCGATGTTCGTGTAGCTAGACCAGCAGTTGCAACGGTAGGTTGAGGAACAAGTTATGTAAAGAATAGTTCCGCTACTACCAGTGATGTAAAAACGGTTACTCTCGGTACTGATAATAGTGCTGGTAACACAATTACTGAAACTAATAGTAAGGATAACAACTTCGTAGGTGCATCTGTTTCAGGTGAAAATGAAGGAACATCAAGTTTCGTTGAAACTATTGATACGACAACAGATGCTGTTGAAGGTACTGCTATAGTTCAAAATGTAGAAGATGTACAAACTAACTATGAGGCAGATGTAAATAAAGTTACATCAGTAACTGCAACTGCAATAACAGACAATGTTACATGATTTACGCGAAACTATAACGGACTCTCAAACGTTTATGTAGTAAGTGATAAAAATGTTACTGTTAATAGCATATCGGATCTTCCAATCAGTGGCTCTACTACATTTATTGTAGAGGGGGGATGAGATCTCATTATTAACGGTGCTATTGATACAACAGAAAATATAGCCTTTGTAGTAAAGGGAGGTAACATCATTATAGATAAAGATGTAAAGAAGCTTTCAGGAACATATATTACTATTCCCGTTTGAGGACAATGAGGATCGATAGAATCTCAAAACTCTGGAAAACAGCTCGTAGTGAATGGATCACTTTACGGTGATATCCAAGATCTTGTACAGAATAGAAATTATATTTCTCAAGACGGAGATCAACTCTCAGTTGGTACCGTAGTTAGCTTTGGTTCAGGTATATTCCATAAACCAGCTCCACTTGTGAGTCAGTTCGTTGGAGAATACTTAGATTCAACAAAAGTAGCGAGATAATACTGATCTCGAGTGCGAAACATGATATAAAAACCCTCTACATTATGTAGAGGGTTTTTTAGTAAGGAGTTAAGGCCTGCGCTGCTTACCACATAACAGGAGTTTTTACCAGACCTTAGGGATAAACTTATAAGGGACCTGTTTTTTATAGGCTATATAATCAGGATCAGCTGAGAGGTGGTTTTCTTCGGTCATAGCTCTGAGGTAATATATAAAGGCCCACGTACTTAGTCAAAAGAGAACAGTTATGAGAGAGAGTGATTCGCTAGTCATAGCTACGTAAACCATGGGGATACCTCCTATGAGCCAAGCAGTATTCTTGCAAATATAGGCAGGATGACGAATATATTTATATGGGCCTGTTGTTACAATTCCTCTATTCGTGAGATTACTTGCCTTGAGTCCGAGAGCCCATGATGCCCATGCATAAATAGCCATGAGAATAAGGATAGAAAAATTTAGGACAAGATGGACGGTTGGATTAGCAAAGCTTGGAAAGTCTGTTGAATACCAGGAGACGAAATTCGAAGTCATATTATTAAACGGAGGATAGCAGAGTATAACTACAGCCCAACCAATAATAGTAGGCTCTACACTCTTAATAGTATTTTTAAAAAAAGGAGTCTCAATAAGATATCAGAGTGTAAAAAACAATACATCAACAAAGAGGATGAGGCTAAAAGCCGTCCAAAAGAAATGCATGTTAAAAAAGTTTAAAAAATCGGTAGAAAGAAGCTCTATGTCTCTATAGCTATTAGAGAGATTATTCATCATGTTTACTATATGGTTTGTGAGCCACACAAGCATGAGGGGTATAAAAAAGAGCTTTACGATGATTGCTAGTACTGCTGTTTTTTCTTTTTCATTTTTTGTATGATCTCCTATCATAACTCTCTTCATATACCTGAGGGCAAGACGAGCTTTGCTTGCATATGGATATGTGAGGTAGTAGGGCACGAGGAGTATTATATATAAGGCTATAACAGTATAGAAGACCCAGATTATAGGAAACGAGAGTTCAAGTATGTTTATAGTAGCAGTACCACTTATGAAATCTGGATGAAAATTACTTCGAGTATATATCATATATGCTAGCCCAATTAGGAGCATACTTGAAAAATAATTTTTTAAGAAGTTCATATTTTTTTGTTAAATAGTGAAAGTATTATTTGTATAATATAAAAAATAAGAGATATTGTAAATTGAATTGCTGTATTTATCTTTATAATACTTATAATTATATATTTCTATTTTTGATATACATGAGAATATTAACGGGAGTAAAACCGACGGGTAATGGAATGCATCTATGAAATTATCTTGGTATGTACAAACCATTTTTAGAGAAAGTGAAGTGACAAGAATGATTTCTATTTCTTCCTGATTTTCATTCTCTTACTTCTGTACATGACCCTGAGGTCATGAAGAGGAATAAGTATAGACTTGCAGCAGAACTCCTTGCTCTTATGCCAGAGGATAATAGATTTATGATTTTCGAGCAATCTGAAATGCAGCATATCAATGATATCACTTGGGTACTCTCGAGTGTTACTCCTTATAGTTTAATGCTCAGAGCTCATAGCTTTAAGGACTCTCAAAATAAGAACAGCGATATTAATATGGCTACGTTTAACTATCCAATTTTAATGGCTGCTGATATTATAGGCTATGATGTTGATATGGTCCCTGTATGAAAAGATCAAAAACAGCATTTAGAGTTTACTAGAGATATAGCTCAAAATTTCAATAATACGTACAATACTGAGTTTTTTAAACTCCCAGAACCATATATAGATGAAAATCTCGCTCTTATTCCAGGGCTTGATGGACGAAAGATGAGTAAGAGTTATGATAACTTTATAGGAATATTTGATGACGAAAAAACTCTCAAAAAGAGAGTTATGGCTATCGTGACAGATGATACTCCACTTGAAGATCCAAAGGATCCAGAAACATGTAATATTTTTGCCCTCATGAAGTTCTTTGCTACTGATGAGCAGCTATTAGAAATATGAGCAAAATATCGTGCGGGGTGATATGGTTATGGTCACGCAAAACTCGAACTTTTAAATATGCTATTAGAATACTTTAAACCTGCCAGAGAGAAGTACAAAAAATACATGGCTGATTATAGCTTAGTACAACGGGAGCTTGACGCAGGGAATAAAAAAGCAAATCAGCTTCATTCTCAAAAATATCAGGCACTTAAAGAAATAGTTTGATTGTAGTTTCTTTCTATTAATATAGGGGAAAGAACTCAAGATAGAGTTACTTTAATTTCCCATTTCAAAATCAAAACGTCCAATCTCATCATTGTAACGATAAACTATTCCTTGGTTTTCATATTGCTGATGGTCTGTAGGAATAAAATTTATATATCAGTTTTCAAATAATGCCTGAGTATTCATTGCTGAAACCTCTGTGGGATTATCCTTTACATACCTATCATCTGCTATTTGAATATAGAGGAGATTCAGCTCTCTGATTGCTTTTATTAAGTAGTTAGAACACTGCGTATCATCGAGGATTTCGTTCTCATTTTCCTCGGTAAGTTTTGGTATGAGTCTGTCACGAGCATTTTCAATATCTCGTATGAGCTGACCATTTAGTGTAATGCTTCAGTCTCATAGGCCATAGTACACTCTTTCTAGGTCACTCGTTAGGAGTCCACAAGTTTCCCCCTTTGTAGCGAGACTCTGTGCAAGTGAGAGAAACATAAAGAGAGATTTTTCTCTTTCTCCCGATCTTCATTGCATAATACCCGCAAGGATCTTTGCCCCTTGCGGAGCGTCTGATTGAGCAGCTACTACTTTATAATATGAGGCAGCATTTTCAGGCTCTTTGAGGTAAAAGTAATATACATAGGCAAGGTAGTAAGGTATCTTATAGGACTGACATGGGTTTTGGTACGCTGCTTGAGTTGTAATTTTTCATAGGTCAGGCTCGTTTATGATTGCATCGACTTTATTTAGATCGCAAAAGTTTTTGACTCATTTTTGTCAGAGAGCCTGAGCTTCTAGCATATCCTCGGTGATATTTTTACCACTATAATCATCAAAGCTATCTTTTGATGAGGGGAGTAAAAGTTGCCCAATTATATAAGGGCTTTCAAAATAGGGATTCAGTTCCGTTATAATTTCTATCATCTCGTAAAGGTACTTCTTGTAATCACTCTCAACTACATTAGAACCAATATACTGAACAGCTCTCAGCCAATACATATCTGCGGACATATTTGCAAAACCGAAGCTTCCTAGACGGGCTGCTTCAGGAGTAGGGAGTCTTTCAGGGTGTTTTATAATATTTGCTTGGATTTCTTGAGATTTACTATAATTTTGATTATTGTTATCAAAAAAACCTATACTAATAGGTATAAGCAGTAAATACAGAATCCATTTCATTTTCATAAATATTTATTTTCTTACTCTATATATCATCTCCATCCAAATCAATAGTCATTTTTTCTTCTTTTTTACACAAATGTATTCTCCTATCTCTTCACTCTCAGCGACTCTCAGTAGAGACGCTTCATCATTGTTCAGATACAAATGAGTGGACTTTTTTACGTTCGTAGGAAGTAAAGAAGGGAAGAACGATATCTTTGCCTGATTCTTTTACATAGTCTATCTTTGAGGCGATAAATGAGAGAAGTTTTTCGTCTTTCTTTTCAAGGTAATCATTTACCTCAAGATGAAGATTTATGTGTTCTTTTGACAGCTTCGCTATAAGGAGCTTGAGTATATGTGTGAGGACTTCGAGGTTTTTTCAATGTGGCCCTATGAGTAGGTGTGAGTCCTCACTCTTAAGAGATATACGAAAGATGTTCTCAGCTTCTTCTAAGACCTGAAGCTCGGAGTAATCTGCTCAGAGTTTTTCAAAAAAATCAGAAGCAATTTTTTCTACAGCGTCTTTCATGGTATATCCTTCATTACAGTGCTAATAAATATACTAAGAGGCTAAGGATTTTTTCACTTTTTACAAGTTTTTATATTTTTTTGACAATAGGAGAAAAAGGCTTAATATTCGGGCTAACATTTTAATTTTCGCGATTTTTCCGACTTTTTCATTCAAACTATGCCCTCAAATATAGATGACTATTATTCTAGTATTTCTTCGACCGGAGACGAATCAAAAACTCCAGTTAAAAAGAAACTTGTTGTAAAAAAGAAGCTTGTTGTAAAAAAGAAAACGCAGACAGCAGATACTGTGAAAACAGTAAGTGATGCTTCTGTGTCTGAAAATAGTGAAGAAAATAAGAGCCCTTCAGATTCAAGCTCACTGAACGAAACACTTGAAAAAAATAGTAAATCAAAATTTCAAGTAGTATCACGTAGCTCAGAAGATAAAAATTCAAAATCAGAAAATACAGTTGATTCTCCTAATGAGAAACCGTCTCAGGATAGCGGAGAAAAGAAAGCCCCAAAGTTTAAACCAGGATTTGCGAAAAATACTCAAAAGCCAGCAGACACTTCACGAAAATCTCAGGATGATGGAAAGTGAGGAAAGAAGGCGAAACTTTTTCCAAAGGGAAAGTCAAAAAAGTATAAAAATAACTTTGAAGACGACGGATTTACTCGATCAAATAAGCTTAAAGGAAAAAAGAAGGCAGAGAAAAAAGTAGAGGATATAGAACAAAACCTTAAAACCCGTACAGGAGAAACAGTTGTTGTGTGAGAGTTTCTTTCACTTAAGGAATTTTCAGAAAAAATTGGAGTTCCTCTCTCGGGTCTTATAGCAGAATTTATGAAGAATGGGATGATGATGACGATTAATTCCCAGGTCGATTTTGATACAGCATCTCTTATAGCAGAGTCGTTTGAAGTAAAGTTGGAAAAGGATGATACGGATGGAATAGGGATAGATGACATTGCCTCTGGGAATATCAAAGAACTTTTAGTAGAAGAGGATAGCTCAAAACTTGAGAGTAGACCACCAGTTATTTCTATTATGGGACATGTTGACCATGGGAAGACTTCCCTGCTTGATTATATAAGAAAGACGCAAGTAGCTTCAGGTGAGGCAGGGGGAATAACTCAGAGTATCTGAGCATATCAGGCAGAATACAAGGATCAAAAGATAACCTTTCTCGATACACCTGGTCATGAAGCCTTTACTATAATGAGATCAAGATGAGCAAAGTCTACGGATATTGCTATACTAGTTGTTGCTGCAGACGAGGGAGTAAAACCTCAGACTATAGAGAGTATCTCTCACGCAAAAGAAGCAGGTATTCCTGTAGTTGTTGCGATTAATAAGATGGATAAAGAAGGGGCGAACCCTGATCATATCAAAGGTCAACTTGCGGAGCATGGCTTGACTCCTGAGGATTGGGGAGGAGAAACTCCGATGGTACCAGTATCAGCGCAAACAGGTTTTGGGATAGAGGAGCTTTTAGGGATTATTACACTTATGGCAGAAATGCTTGAACTTAAGGCGAACCCAAATAGACCATGAGTAGCAACAATTATTGAGTCGCATCTTGATATGCAGCTTGGTCCAGTAGCAACGGTGCTTGTAAATACCGGAACTATCGAAAAATGATCAGCTGTAGTTTGTGGAGCTGCGTACGGTAAGGTTAAGGTTCTCAAGGATTATCTCTCAAAATGAGTAAAATTTGCAGGACCAGGTATGCCAGTTCTCCTGGTTGGTCTTGATAGCGTTGCTGAGTGAGGAGATATACTCCAGGTAGTATCATGAATTGATATCGCTCGTCAAAAATCGACTCAGTATCAAGAATTCCTTTCAAATCAAAAAGGTCTCAAGTCATCACAACTTGATATACTTATGTCAAAAATTAAATCTGGGAATTTGAAGCATCTCAAAATTGTTCTCAAATCAGATACAAATGGAAGTCTCGAGGCTATGAGGAATGCTCTGTTGAAGCTCTCAACAGACGAAACAAGTGTTTCTATTATTCATAGCTGAGTCGGAAATATCACTGAAGGAGACGTTCTTATGTGCGGCTGAAGCTCAGCACTGCTTATATGATTTGGAGTATCAGTTGGAGTGAATGCAAAGAAGGCTCTTGAGGATTCATGAGTAGAGTTTATCGAGAGTAAGATTATCTATCATATCACTGAGCGTATTGAAAAAATTGTAACAGGAATGCTTGATCCAAAGGAAGTTGAAATTACTCTTTGTCACGCAAAGGTGAAAGCTCTCTTCTATACCTCAAAGAAATTTCTTATTGTCGGACTTTGAATTACCTGAGAGGATGAGTCTATAGAAAAGAATACTCTTGTTCGGGTTATCAGAGGAGATAAGGTGGTTGGGAAATGAAAGATTGAATCCCTTAAGCAATGAGTTGAAGAAGTACACAAACTCGAAGGTCCAATTGAGTGTGGTATTAAGCTCACAGGAACAACAAACGTCGAAGAAAAAGATATTATAGAGGTGTATAAAATTGTAATAGAGAAGTAAGAATATTGTGATTTATTTTATTAAGAATAAGGTATGAAGAAGTTTATACTTTTCATAATTCTAATAATCATTGCTTTAGTTTCTATAGATACTTTTACCTCAGTAAATATTAAAGAAGGAATATTAAGTCTTACTAATAAGTTACCATTATGGTCAGACTCAGAAGAAGAAAGTCTTAATGCTAAAAGCCCTACTGATAGCTTAGCGGCTTGACTAGATGTAGAGAAGGTAAATCTAGATGCTAAAAATTCAAAACATATTTCTGATAGTAGAATGATATTTAAAGCAATTGAATGAATGGACGGTATTAGAGATACTAAAGCTTTCAAGGCATCTATTCAAATACTATCGGGTAATAAATCTGCAGATAACAATGCTAAAATATGAAAAATATATAAATGAAATCCCAATTATAAAATCTTATGAATAGAAAAGGAAGACTACCTAGATCCATGGGGGCAAGAATATGAAGTAGGGATTACTAACATAGGTTGAGAAAATTTTATACAAATTCTAAGTTTTAATAGAGATATATATTGAGAGGCAGTTTCAGTTAGGATATCTTGAGATCAACTCCCAGAAATATACGCAAATGATATACAAAGTCTTTTTGTTAAAAATGATGGTATTAATTATTTTGAAAATGGGGAATATTTAAGCGAAGTTTGATCTGGAAAATTATCAAATAAAGGTAGTAAGCTTATTACAGCTAAATCTATTTCCCTAATGGTTGAAATGGCTCTTGTAAGGCAAGAAATAGAAACACCTAAAGATTTAATTTCTAAGATAGATACAGATTATTCTACTTCTAAGAATGTATGGTTAGTTTGAGATTTAGATTATAGTCCTCTTGATTTAGATAAAAAGGATTTTGATATAGAGCCAAAGATAGCATACTATGAAAATGATTTTTGATATTTTCAGATATCAATTTGAAGCGATATTGCATGAAATTACGTACAAATGGACAGCTCATTTCCCAAGAATATATTTAAAAAATAATTCTTTAATTTTAGTTTTGATGAAAAACTCAAAAAAAGATTTGTTTTTATGAGGGTTATATATAGAATGCCGGAGCTTTTAACAGAAATAGACGAGAAAAACATATGTCAAAAGAAGATAAAATAGAGGTAGAAGGTGTCATAGTACAGTCTCTACCCGGTCTGGTATTCGAAGTTCGATTACCAGAGGATTTATGATGAGGGATCGTACGTGGACACTTAAGTGGAAACATGCGAAAGAACTTTATTAAGCTCATTGAGTGAGATAAAGTGACTATTGAGCTATCTCCGTATGATCCAGGAAAATGAAGAATTACTTATAGGGGTCAAAAAATACAGAAAGATACTCCTGATACACACAAAAAATAATTTATCTATAATTTAAAGAGACTATGAAGGTTCGAACTTCTGCAAAAAAAATCTGCCAAAACTGTAAAGTAGTCATTAGACGCTTTAAGTGAAGAAGATGTGTACGCGTGATCTGTCCTACAGATCCAAAGCATAAACAACGACAAGGTTAATTTATATATTTTTTAAACGATTGTACTCATGGCTAGAATTGCTGGTGTAAATCTCCCAAATGGAAAACATGCTGAAATTGCTCTTACCTATGTATATGGTATAGGACGACCTACAGCTCAAAAAGTTCTCGATGAAGTAAAGATTGAAAGAACAAGAAAAATTGATGATCTTTCAGAAACAGAGCTTGATCTGATTCGTGATAAACTTAAAGAACATATAGTTGAAGGAGATCTACGAAGACTTGTTTCAGGTAACATAAAAAGACTTCAAGAAATTAGGTGTTACAGATGAATCAGACACCAAAAGAGACTTCCAGTTCGTGGACAAAGTACTAAGACGAATGCGAGAACAAGAAAAGGGAGATCAGTGGCAATTGCTGGTAAGAAAAAATAATTTTATTCATTATACTTTTAAAATATGGCAGATACAGCTGTAGTAGAAAAACAAGAAGTAGAAGTAACAACAGGAGATACTCCAGTTACAGACGCTCCTGTAAAAAAGAAAAGCAAGAAGACAAAAAGAGTCGTTCAAACAGGACAAGCTCATATCATGGCTTCGTTTAATAACACTATTGTAAGCATTACAGATGAAGATGGGAATGTTCTCTCATGGGCGAGTGGATGATCAGCAGGATTTAAAGGAGCGAGAGAGTCTACTCCCTACGCTGCTCAAATAACAGCAGAGCAAGCAATAGAAAAAGCGAAAACACTTCATGGACTTGAAACAGTAGATGTTTATCTCAAAGGGATTGGGGTAGGACGTGAACAAGCTGTGAGAGGACTTATATCTGGGTGAGTAGAACTCAGGGCAATATTTGATATTACTCCTATTCCTCACAATGGATGTCGAAAGAAGAAAGTGAGAAGAATGTAAGAGAAAGAGAATAGAAAAAACTTTATATTTGATACTTAATACACACTATGCGTTATACTGGACCTAAGAAAAAACTTTGCCGAAGAGAGGGGATCAATCTCTTTGGAACAGAAAAGTACGATCTTGAAAAAGGGAAAAGAAGTGTTATCAGAACTCGAAAAGGATCAGAGTTTGGTGTACAACTTCGAAAGAAACAACTTGCAAAGAGGATGTTTGGTTTAAGTGAAAAACAATTTCTCTCATACTTTACTAAGGCTCAAAAATCTGGAGCTGCTGGAACAACATGAGAAAAAATGTTAAAACTCCTTGAACTCAGACTTGATAATGTTATTTATAGATCTGGTTTTGCGAGAACACGAATGCAGTCTCGTCAGTTTGCGAGTCATGAACATTTCACAGTTAATGGAATAAAGGTTTCTATACCATCTATCTCACTCAAAGTTGGAGATGTTGTAGAGCTTAGGCCAAAGCTTAAAGAATCACCACTCTATAAATCTCTTCTTGAAGAACTTGAAGAATTCGCAAAAGAATCAAAGGGAAAAATTTCAAGTGCTAAATGGATTGATGTTGATATAAAGAATCTCAAGATCACTGTAACAGCACTTCCAGAAAAAGAAGATTTCGAACAGGTAATAGATATTCAAAAGATAGTAGAATTCTACTCAAAATAATCTCTATTTTTCAAAGTCCTATCTAACTTATTTTTCAAATAATAAAGCTATGCATATCCTTCATAACATCATCGGAGTTCCAAAAATAACACAAAATAACGTATCTGAAAATATAGCAGTATTTGCAATGGGGCCACTACCAAGAGGGTATGGGGTAACACTCGCAAACTCTCTTCGAAGAGTTGCTCTTTCATCAATACCAGGAACAAAAGTTACAGGAATCAAGGTTAAGTGAGTGAGTCATGAATATTCAACACTTCCAGGGATCAAAGACTCAGTGGTAGATATTATGCTCAATTTAAAAGGTCTCATTGTTAATAAAAAAGACACAGGGATAGAATGGGTAAAACTTCACAAAAAGAAGGCAGGAGTAGTAACAGCAAAAGACATAGAGCTTCCATCAGGAATAGAACTCATGAACCCTGATATGTATATTACAGAAATCGATCAAGATAAACTTGAACTTGATATAGATATTAGAATAGAAAAAGGTGTTTGATACATGAGTATAGAAGATCTTAAGGAGAGAGAGGATGATGTAAATGTACTGCTTATAGATGCAAACTACTCTCCAGTAATGAATGTGAAGTATGATATTCAGTCAACAAGAGTTTGAGATAATACAAACCTAGATGCTCTTGAGATGACTATTGCAACAAATGGAGTATTATCTCCTGTTGAGGCATTTAAGTTCTCAGGAAATATGCTTGCTTCATACTTTGGTCTTCTTAATGAAGAAGCCCTCCAGGTTGAAGGGGAGTTCATTTGAAATGTACAAGACCTATTAACAAGAGAAAAAGAAGAGGTAAAAGAAGAACTTGAAAAAGAAAGCTATACCCCTATTGAAATAATGGGGCTTTCCCCAAGAACATTAAACGCACTCATAAATGGAAATATCCTTTCTATTGAGCAGCTAACAAAATGTACTGAAACAAAACTTTCTTCGATAAAATGATTCGGGAAAAAGGCTATGACAGAAATTCGATCTGCTCTCAATGAGAGAGGACTCAAACTTCTGTGAGACGACTAAAAAATATTATTACTATTACTTAAAATAGAGCCATGAGACATAAAGTGAGAAAACATCTCAAATTTACAAGAAAAACTTTTCAACATAGAAAAGCGATGCAGAGAAATCTTTTGACATCATTCTTTCTCCATAAAGGGATAACAACAACAGAAAAGAAAGCAAAATCTATTGTTCCTATGATTGATAAGCTTATTAATACAGCGAACTCTAAGGATGAGATGAATGCAATTCGTTTTGTTATGCAATATCTCTTTACTGAAGAATCTTCGAAAGAACTTTTTAAGAATGTTGCCCCAAAGTATAAATGAAAAAAAAGCTCAGGGTTTACAAAAATAGTACCTGTAAAATACCGTGATGGTGACAATGCAAAACTTGTAGCACTGAGATTAATATAATTTATTTCGATTTACAGCCGTAAAAGACTTATGAAAACTATAACTCCAATACAATCAACAACTCAGCAGAGAAAATGGTTTGTGGTAGACGCAACATGAATGACACTTGGAAGACTTGCAACTACTATAGCTACAACTCTGAGAGGAAAACATAAAGTAGATTTTTCTCCACATATGGATAATGGTGATTATGTCATCGTTATAAACTGTGATAAGTTTGTAGTAACAGGAAACAAGATGAAAGATAAAATGTACCACAGGCATACTGGGTACCTTGGAGGACTTATCTCTACTCCACTTGAAAAACTTTTAGAAAAAAAACCTACCAGAGCACTTGAAGCAGCAGTTAGTTGAATGCTTCCAAAAAATAAGCTTAGAAAGAATATGAGTCAAAGACTCAAACTCTTTACTGGAGGGGAACATACTTTTGCAGCGCAAAAGCCAGAAACACTTGCATTATAATTATTTCAAAACTACTACCATGGCTCAAAAATATACATACTCTATCTGAAAGAAGAAAACAGCTTCAGCACAAGTTAAGCTTTTTGAAGGAAAAGGAGACTCTACAATTAATGGACGAAAACTTGATGAATACATCTCAAGAAAAGATCTTTTTGAAATTGTTTTCGCTCCTTTAAAGCTTTGTAAGCTCGATGATTCTACATACTTTGTAGTAGACGTTGTAGGATCAGGAGAGAGCTCTCAGGCTCATGCTATTGCTCATGGTATTGCTAGAGCTCTGGTAGAAAAAGATGAATCACACAAACCAGTTCTTAAAGCTGCAGGAATGATGACTCGAGATGCAAGAAAGGTTGAGAGAAAGAAACCAGGTCTCAAAAAAGCGAGAAAGTCTCCTTCATGGTCAAAACGTTAAGATCTCTCTTAATTTTTCTCTCACAAAGAGAGATGAAGCTACAATAATTACTTATATATAAAAAATGCCTACTATAAATCAACTTGTAAAAAAAGGACGAAAGGACAAAGCAAGAAAGTCTAAATCACCAGCTCTTCAGGTTATTAGAAATTCTATTAAAAAAGGAAAAATGGTAGAACTTCCAAAAGGATGCTCTATGAAGAGAGGAGTTTGTACGAAGGTTACAACAATGACCCCTAAAAAACCTAACTCTGCCCTACGTAAAGTAGCAAAAGTAAGACTTACAAATGGATACGAAGTAAACGCGTATATTGGAGGAGAAGGACACAATCTTCAAGAACACTCTGTAGTTGCTATTCGTGGAGGAAGAGTAAAGGATCTTCCAGGGGTACGATACCATATTGTTCGAGGAGTACTTGATTGTGAAGGAGTAAAAGATAGAAAACAAGGGCGAAGTCTTTATGGTGCTAAAAAGCCAAAAAATTAATATATTGTAGAGCATAGAGAGATGTATGTACACATCTCTTCTGCTTCATAATATATTATTATGATAAATGCGAATATTGGAGTAAGCTTGTGTAATAGCTGAAAAAAATTCCAAAATGCGTATAATTTACTTGTTTATTACATACATATATGTCATCGATTCCAGATAAAAATCCAGAAGATATGGTTGCAAAGTTTACGAACTATGTGATGCTTGATGGAAAGAAATCTCTTGCGAAGCAAATCATGCAAGAAACCTTTAAAGAAATAGAAGCAAAGGGCCAGAAAAATCCTAAAGGAATATTTTTCAAGGCTCTAGAGAATATTATGCCACGAATAGAAGTAAGGCCAAAGAGAGTTTGAGGATCAATTTTTCAAGTTCCTTCTGAAGTAAAACCTACAAGACAACTTTTTCTTGCTGCGAAATGGATTATAGCTTCAGCTCGAAGTAAAAAAGGAGCGAAGTTTTCTAAATTTCTTGCTTCAGAGCTTATAGAAGCTGCAAATGAATCAGGAAACGCATTTAAGAAGAAGCTTGATGTATATAAAATGGCTGAGGCAAATAAGGCATTTGCTCGATTTGCAAACCGATAAAAATTTAAAATTATTTCACTAAAAAAGAATTATGGCTCACAAGAAGGCTCAATGATCTACCAGTAATGGTCGTGATAGTAATGCCAAACGTTTAGGGGTAAAGGTATTTGGTAATCAAGCAGTAAAGGCTGGAGGTATCATCATCAGACAAAAAGGAAACAAATATTGGCCATCAGAAAATGTTGGTCAAGGAAGCGACTTTTCACTCTACGCAGAGAAAGAAGGAATGGTAAAATTCTTTCAGAAAAAGAGAAAACGTTTTGATGGGAGAGTGTATAAAGAAACGTATGTAAGTGTTGTATAAGTTTAAACCCCTCTTAATTCTCTCCTTATCAGGAGAGATAAGATTGCAAAAAGTCATTCGTTCCCGGATGATTTTTTTGCCACTATAGCTCAGGTAGGTAGAGCGTTCCCATGGTAAGGGAGAGGTCATGGGTTCAAATCCCATTAGTGGCTCCAGTAGATGATTAACGAGAAAAGTTGAGATTTAGTCTCAACTTTTTATTTTTTTCATGCAGTTATTTCCCATCAAGTTTGTCCTCACTGTCATCTTTCATGTATTTCTAACATTTCCCGCAATTGATACCATATATTTTCCGTTAGTTTAATTACATTTGGGGAATGAATAGACCTCATTTGAGATTCAGTCACATGAAATCATGAATTAATTCTATGAGATCATGGAAATAGGATTACATTACTATCCATTGATAAAGTAGATATATCTTCAGATTGAGTCGCAGAGGGATTATTCATTTTTTGAATAGCTTGTATATTAGTGTTTTAGGAGTATATAGTACTAAAATTAGCTGTTAAATAAAAAAGTTAGCTTTAGCTAACTTTTTTATTACTTGAGAAACTTCTCTAACTTCCGAGCAATATGTGGAGATACGAGATGCTCTATCTTGCAGGCATTCACGACAGATTCCTCCATACTTGCTCCGAGAGTTTCCCGAAAGAACTGTATAAAGAGTTCTCTATTTTTCTTGATTTTTTCTACTGCATTTTGTCCGTCCTCACTCAGAGAGAGGAACTTGTTCTTATCCTCAGTGATGAGTCATTTTTTGAGCAGCGACTTGAGACCATTACTACAACTTGCAGCAGATATTTCAAGCTCTTTGGATATATCTACAGCTCGCGCGTAACCCAGATCCTCTCTGAGCTCATCAATAGCCATCAGATAGTGAGCAACTGAGTGACTAATTTCATTCTCTTCAAATTCTTTCCATACTTGATTTGATTCGTGTGACATAGTTGTTTTTTATTTAATAGTTTCTCATGGTATACTGATAGTTCATGTTTCTAAGACTCTTCCAGGGTATACCTGTGTGTTAATGGCTGTTTTAGTATTATCTCAGATAATACAGCCGAGTTTCTTACGTCCTGTATCTACAAGATCTCACTTTACCATTACTCTCATATTTTTCCCATCATGACGAAGATTTGCAACTTTGAATCCACATCCTAGATTTGCATTATTTCCAATAACGCTGTCTCCTATATAAGAAAGATGAGATATCTTAGTGTTTTCTCAGATATAACTGTTTTTTACTTCTACTGAAAATCCTATTTTAGAATTATCTCATAGGGAAGTATTTCCTCGGACATAAGCATTAGGTCATATAATAGTATTTTTTCAGAAATAGCAGTTTCCTTCGATATATGTTCCTGATTTTATAATGGCTCCTTCCTCGAGAATAATATTTCCTTTGATAGTCACTCCTTCTTCTATTTCTCACTTGATATCTGATTTTTCTAAGTTTCAGAGATAGTACTCATTTCCGTCTAAGAGCTTCCAAGTATACCCAATAGGAAGAAATGTTCATTGCATTTCAATAGTATGCATCTCATGGTTTTCGAGAAATACATTAATAGCCTCGGTGAGCTCGTGTTCTCAACGTTCAGAGAGGGGAATATCTTTGCATATATCAAAGATATCAGCTGAGAGTTTCACAGCTCCACTATTAGCCATGTTTCCAACAAACTCTTGAGGTTTTTCAATCATTTGTATTACTTTACTTGAGTCTTCCTCTGTTTGGTAGATTCCAAATATTTCAGGGGTATCGGTATACTTTGTAAGTGCAGCATACCCATCAAACTCGCAAAGCTTTTGTAAATCTTCGAAGTCGTAGATGTCATCACCATTTATTATCACACAGTCATCAGTAATACCAGAAATATCCATTAGAGCTGCAGCTGTACCTGGGAGATCATTTTGCATATGATAGCTTAACTTGATTCATTTGTACTCATCTCATAGAGTCTTAGGGAATGCTTCATGGAGATATTTAATGATGATAATACATTCATCTATATATCAAACAAGTCCATCGAGATTATGCTCAATAAGGGTTTTCCCAACAAGTTTCATAAGTGGTTTTGGAACAGTATCTGCGAGTGGCCGCAGCCGAGTTCATTTTCCAGCTGCAAGAATTATGGCTTTCATAAAAATTAAAGCTTTAAAAAATACTTTCTCCTATTGTAAAAAGAAAGTATTTTGAGGCAAAGATATTTTTAAGTTTCATTATAAAGATCTCCAGGACAATAAGATGCCGTTTCTTGTCATTCTCTCATAAGTTTTCAATCTAAGAGTAGACTAATTTGACCTCTAACATTAGTACATTCATCTCCATCTGTATGTTTATCAAGATATATACGTAATTGTTTCTTCGTTCATCATCCTAGATCAAAAACATACCTTATAGATTCGTAGCTTTCATCTAACATTCAGTATAATCATTTAGTAAGCAAGTAGGCCTGTCAGTCATTATTAATTCAAATATTAGTATCTGGATTACCGTCGTTATTAGTGTCTATTTTTGTTTGAAATCATGGAAGTATTGTCTCATCATTAGGTAGATATGCTCTGGCTATTTCTCCGACTATGGAATATTCATAATTTCATTTTTTAAAGAAGGATAAGTCTGTAGGTAAAGAAGTTCATTCTAAACAATTGATTACTGTTTTATTTGTGAGAGCAATAGCTCAACAGTTACTTGGAAGTTCAAGTGGTTTTGAATCGTCAGCTAAGGCAGGTCATCACGCTGAAATTGAAAGGCTTAGAACAGCTCAAATAAGATTTTTCATTGTAGTCTTAATCATAATTTAAATAATATAGTTATTTATAAGCAAATAATACAGTAAAGCAAATAAATAGCTTTAAATATAGTAGATTTTTCTCGCTTTTTCCTTGCAAGGAGCCATAAAATCTGTATATTTAATGTATACAAAATGCGTGAAAAACACGCTCTATTTTTTTACTAAAAATTATGGCAGAAAACGAAAATCCAGAATCAGAAAACACTGAAGAAAATACGCTTCCAATACCTGCAGGACTGAGCTATGATGGAGATAGTGCTCGAAGTATCTCTGATGAGATGGAGAGCTGCTATATGGAATATGCGATGAGTGTTATTGTTTCTCGAGCCCTCCCTGATGTTCGTGATGGATTTAAACCAGTTCATAGGAGAATCCTCTTTTCGATGAATGATCAAGGTCTTAGACCAAGCGCAAAATATAGAAAATCAGCATCCGTAGTCGGAGACGTACTGGCGAAGTATCATCCACATGGTGATAGCTCTGTATACGAGGCTATGGTACGTATGGCTCAAGACTTTTCACTCAGATATCCACTTGTTGATGGACAAGGGAATTTCGGTTCTATGGATGGAGATGGAGCAGCTGCCTATAGGTATACTGAGGCAAAGATGTCAAAGGTTGCGGAGCAAATGCTCAGTGATATCGAAAAAGAAACGGTAGATTTTAGAGATAACTTTGATACTACTCGGCAAGAACCTACAGTTATGCCAACACGTATCCCTAACCTCCTTATGAACGGAGTTATGGGTATTGCCGTTGGTATGGCAACCAATATTCCTCCACATAATCTTGGAGAACTTATAGGAGCTATAAAACATATTCTTTTATCTCCAAATCCTGAAGAAATCACGATCGAAGATCTCATGGATTTTGTAAAAGGACCTGATTTCCCAACAGGGGGAATTGTTTATGATAAAGAAGCTCTCTTAACTGCCTATTCTACCGGTCGAGGATCAGTAGTAGTTCGAGGTGTTGCGAGTATTGAAGAAAATAAAAAGGGACGAAAATACATCCATATCTCCGAGGTTCCATTTGGAATGAATAAATCAAGCTTCATAGAAAAGATGGCTGATTTGGTAAGAGATAAAAAAATAGTTGGAATTTCAGACATCCGTGATGAATCAAACAAAGATTGAGTCCGAGTAGTCGTTGAACTCAAAAAAGATAGTTTTCCTAAAAAAATACTTAATCAGCTCTATAAACTTACTCAGCTGCAAACAAGTTTTGGTTATAATATGATTGCTCTGTGAGACAGGGGTATACAGCCACGACTCTTCAATCTCAAAGAAATGCTTGGAGAGTTTATTGATCATAGAAAAGAAGTCGTAACTCGACGAACTCAGTATGAGCTCAAAATAGCAGAAGCGAGAGCGCATATTCTCGAAGGTCTTAAGAAAGCTCTTGATCATATTGACGAGATTATTAAGACTATTAGAGCAAGTGATACAAAGGAAGATGCAAAGGCGAACCTTATGTCAAAATGGGATTTTTCATCTCTTCAGGCAGATGCAATTCTCGAGATGAGACTTCAAAAACTCGCTGGTCTAGAGCGTCAAAAAATAGAAGATGAGCTCAAGGAAAAGCATGCTCTTATAGCTGATCTCAAAGATATTTTAGGAAAGTCAGAACGAGTAATCGCTATTATAGACGGAGAATTGGATGTTATCAATGAGTCATTTGGAGATGAGAGACGAACACAGGTTCATAGTGGAAAGGTAGGAGAGTTTAACGCAAAAGATACTATTCCAAATGAAGATGTTGTTATTGTACTCACGAAAAATAGCTATGTAAAACGACTCAAAGCAAGTGCCTTCCGTACACAAAATAGAGGATGAAAATGAATCACCACGGCAACAAAAGAAGATGATGAGATATACCTCGTAGTACCAACAACCAATCATGCGGATCTTTTATTCTTTACGACGAAGGGGCGCGTATTTAGTCTTCCAGCGTATGAAATTCCAGAGACAACTCGTATTGCAAAGGGGCAACCGATAGTGAATCTCCTCAATCTCCAAAAAGACGAAGAGATAGCAGCGATTCTTGATATTACGAGAGAAGAAAATAAGTATCTATTCTTTGTATCACGAGGATGAGTTGTAAAGAAACTCAACATGGATCTTGTACGAAATATCAGAGCTAATGGTCTCAAGGTAGTATGAGTTCGTGATGGAGATGATCTCAAATGGGTAAAGACTACTTCTGGACATGATAGTATTTTCATTGCAACGCGCGAATGAAAAGCAATACAGTTCCACGAAGAAGATGTTCGAGAAATGGGGAGAGCAGCGGCTGGAGTAAAATGAATTAGTCTCAAAAAGGACGATTATGTTATAGAGGTTGCTGTTGTCTGAGACGATAATAAATTTGTCTTTATTGTCACTCAAAATGGTCTAGGGAAAATTAGTGAAATAGAAGAATATAGAAACCAAAAGAGGTGAGGAGCAGGGGTCAAAGCAATGGCTGTGACCGCAAAAACAGGAAAACTTGTATCTGCGAAAATTCTTACAGAGGAAGATAGAAAAGAAAGCGATATTCTTCTTATATCTAAATCAGGTCAAACTATGCGACTCAATCTCAAATGAGTTCGTAAGACTTCAAGAGTTACTCAATGAGTAATCCTTACGAAGCTTAAAAATAAATCTGATGAGATAGTGAGAGCAAGTATTATTCGGGAATCAGAGGATGAAGAAGTAAAAGATACGAAGAAATAAAATAAAAAATCAGTTTCGAAAGGAACTGACTTTTTATTTTATGGGATTATATTTACTAGTATCTCTGAGATTACTAATATTTATTCCTCTATTTTCATCTAGATATCATTTTTCCCAGAATAATTGTTCTACATCACTTCGTCATAGGAGGTTTGATTTATTAGGGTTGTTGTGAGCATCGTTTACTGTTTTAAGAGCGTCTTTTACTCAATTTATATTAGAATAGTCACTTTTTTCTCAAAGTACCTTCATTGTGAAGTTCAATATTTTCAATAGTTCTGATTTATCAATACTTCATTCTTGGTCGTTTTCAATAGTTCCATCTCACATTGCTATGAGATACTGATGACGGTGCTTCCAAAGAAATTCTAGATTTAATTCTTGCAGGGTTTCATGCATATTAATGAGATTTTCCCGAGCCTCTTCACTATCTCAAGTGAGTATACTTACTTCTTCTGGAGTCAAGTCTGAGATTTCTCCTGGGGTGAAAACTCAAGTGTCTAATATAGCCGATATATCCTTGTTTGTATGGTGCTCATCTCAAAGAGATTTTGCGTCTCATTCTTGTTGTCGTACTTTTTGAATTTCCTGGAAAACATCTTCAGGGTTTTCTCAATTGAAGTAAGATATACGATGCGCTATAATATAATCATCAAGTTTTCATTCTTTTGCTAAATGAGCCAGCTCTATATTTGATTTATTTAGTGATGCCCTTACTCATTCAAGTTCAGCATTTTTTGTGAGTAGTTTAGTTAATACAACTTTATCGTTTCATTCGATCTTATGAAACTCAATATAGGCTTGTAAGGCTTCAGATTCTGAAGTAAAAGGTCTTTCTTGAGACTCAATAAATTTCTTAAAACTGGCTTCAGCTTTAGTGATATCTAGGATAGTATCTCCTTTGTTGTTAATACTCGATATTTCTCAAATGCTTTTTGAATCTCAAATAAGTTTAGTACTCTCTAATTCTTTTATTTCAGCTGTAAGCTTTTGCTCAGTTATCTTAAGAATATTTCTTAGATGTTCTCAGATTATCTCAGGCGAAAGATTTTGAGACTCTAATACAGCGTAGGCATTTTCATAAGAAAGACGTCCTCACCCTGAGAGGAGTTCTTGTACAAACTCAGATCATTCACCATTTTTATTTAGTCATTCTTTTTCAAGATATCCAATGATACTTTCACTATGAACTTCATTAGTTTTTAGCTTGCGACTAATTACTCCTGCGTTTTCAATCCCTAAATCGTATTTCTCCATACTGTCAAGAACTCACTTCAATAAAACTCGTTTTTCTTCGTTGTGAATGAATTCCCTTTTCTCTGCATCACTTATAGTATCAAAAAGGGTATTGAGTTGACTTCGTATTTTTCCTGAAATAGGGAGTCATGCATTTCGTAATGTTTCTATTACTTGTAAGGCACTATCTATACTTTTAACTTCTATATAATCAAAATATGCTTCTCAGTGATCGATAAGAATATTAACTACCTCTTTATGTCATCTAAGTGAAACAGGTATATCATGAATTCGTGTCGGATCGTCTTTAAGAAGGAGTGTAGCTATATCTATACTTTCTCTATCAAACTTTAAATTATTAAAAATATTTCAAAATCCAGCTTTAATAATTCTTTGAGATTCATTTTTATACCCACTAACTCAGTGTTCTTCCAGAAATACACTGAGTGCTTTAAATTCTCGCTTGTCTTGTAGATTCAGTCTTTCACCTGTTTTCTGCTCTAATTTACTAACAAGATTTTGAAAACCTTCCTCACTGATTACTTCCGTATTTCACTCTTTCTCACTGAGTTGAATATTTGAGTCAGTTTGTTTATTGATATATTTTCTTAAAGATAGTGGGAGATCTCAGAGAATACTACTACTAATATTAAGACCTCCTTCTCAAAAATACCTTGAAGGAGAATCATAAGACGATAATGTATTTAAGGCTATATAGCAGCTTTCAATATCTCAAATATTACACATATGAGATATTACCTGATTACTTCTCGAGTGAAGAATGACGTGTTGAATGAGACTTGGGTTTGATCTAAGTATTCAATCAAGAGATCAAAAATCATCAAACTCTCATGGAAAATTTTCAATAAGTTTAGGAGTTAATATATTAGGAGAAAGACTACTAATTTTCACTCAACTTAGAGCAAGATGGGTTCATTTCTCATTTTGGTTTAGATTTTCATGATTTTCGAGAGAGTACGTTTGAAAAATCTCAACTAGTTGTTTAGGATTTTGTATTTCTTGAAGCCTGTCCTGTGGGTTCTCAAGTATGTAGGAAAGTGTTTCAGCCTCTGCTGTGTCTATTTTTCTTCATAATATCTTACTTAAACGAACGATGGTATTAAGTCATTCCTGATCCATTTCTGAGAGCTTTTCCACGGTTTCTTCTTGAGTTTCTATTTTTTTTCTAGCTCATAATACATCTTCAATTTCTTCAAGTAAGGCTTGAGCTTCTTCTTGATCTGGAAATAATGCTTCATCACTCAGGTATGTACGCATTTCATCTATATTTCAGTTTTTGAGAACTTTTCATACTTCCTCATAGCCTTCCTTAGAAATATTTGTTATCTTATCTCTAATTGCCATAATTTTGAGTTCTGTTTCGGTTTTCTTGAGTTTTATAACAGTTCATATTATACCTAAGGCCTCTTTACTATCTATATCGATATGATAATCATCTAAGTGTGTGTCAAGGAACTCTTGTATTATAGAAAAATACTCCATACTACACCCGTTCTCTTTCATTTTTTCTATAAGTTCGGCAACTTTCTCTTGTAGACTTTCAATTTTTTCTGCCCCAACTTCACTATTTTTTAGAAATGTGTTAATATTTTTTGTGACGGTATCTTGTACTCGTAAATATAATATTTCCATATAGAGTGATTTTTCTGGCATACACATACCAAAGAAATCTTTAGAATATTCACTTAAAAATACGCTATTTTTCTCAGGATTTTTTAAGAGATATGTATCCAGAGCTTTAATAATAATAACTTCAGCCTCAGGCCCTATTCATAACTCTCATCGAATCTCGTCTCATATGCTTCCTAAATCTCAATCTTCGAATCATTTTTCTATCCTAGTTGTAATATCAGCTAATTGAATCTCACTTACTTCTATATTTCAGAGAGTGAAGTCTTTGAGTTCTTCAAGAGTCTTGAGACTTACTTTCCCAGTACCATCTATTTCTCGAATAAGAACTTCTACGAAACTAGAACTTATATTTTCTCAGTAAGAAAGATCGAGGACTGCAGAATACTTTGTATCGAGTCACTTTTCTGTTAGTAGAGTATCTAACTTTTCGATACTTTGATTTTTTTCTCTTTTTTCTTTCTCAGTTGCTTCCAATTCATCAAATTCATTTTTTATCTTTGCTAATTCTTCTTGATCAATGCTTCCTTTGCTCAAATCTTCCTTTTGTTCTTTATTTAGCTCGACCTCACTTCGTATTTCGGCAATTGAAAGTTTTGTTTTTTTTCTTTCCTGTAAAAGAGAATTTATTGTAGAGAGCCTTACATCATCGCAATCTTTCCTGATGGCAATAGCTGTTAGAGGATCTGTTTTTTCACACAGATCAGCCGTTTGCTGTAGCACCTTAAGAGTTTCGTTTTTTATTTGACTGTCTGTATCAGATTCCTCAACTTCTTTTGCAAGCCAATCTTCGTGTCATGTAGCTTCACCTCAAGTCATTTCTATTACTACCTTGCAAAATAAAATATCTATATTTAAAATAACATATATTTTCGAAAAAAACGAGAAAGCAGAGTTGACATAGTGGAGTGATATACTAGAAATATGAAAAACTCAGAATCTTCCCTTGAAATAGGAAAAATATAGTTATAATTGAGACCTATTTTTATACATCAAAATTATGAAACTCACAAGCGCACAAATCAGGGAAAAGTACCTGAAATTTTTTGAAGAGAGAGGACATAAAATAGTCCCATCAGCTTCTCTTATCCCAGAAAACGACCCAACAACACTCTTCACAGGAAGTGGTATGCAGCCAATGGTGCCATACCTCCTTGGGGAAAAACATCCTCTATGAACGAGGATTGTCGATAGTCAGAAGGCTTTTCGAGCTGCAGATATAGAGGATATAGGTGATAATCGTCATACGACATTTTTTGAGATGCTTGGAAACTGGTCTCTTGGGGATTATTTTAAGCATGAGCAAATCTCTTGGATTTGGGAATTTTATGTACAGGAACTTTGGCTCAATCCTGAGAAAATATACATATCTGTGTATAGAGGAAATGAAAAACTTGGTATTCCTCGAGATGATGAGGCTGTTTCTTTATGGCAGGAAAAGTTTGCTGCAAAATGAATCACGGCAGAAGCTGTAGATATGGCAGAAAGAGATGGTATGCAGGGAGGAAGAATATTTTATTATAACGAAAAAGAAAACTGGTGGAGTCGAGCAGGAGTACCAGAGAATATGCCTATAGGTGAACCTGGAGGTCCCGACTCTGAGATGTTTTGGGATTTTGGAGAAGAACTCGGACTTCATGAAAAATCAGAATACAAAGATGAACCATGTCACCCAGCATGTGACTGTGGTAGATTTCTTGAGTTTGCGAATAATGTCTTTATGCAGTACATAAAGACAGAAAATGGCTTTCAGGAACTCGAAAATAAAAACATAGACTTTTGAGGAGGACTTGAGCGAATTGCTGTAGCTCTTACTGATGAACCTGATGTATTTACAGGGGATCTCTTTGATAGTGTTCGGTCAAAAATAGAAGAGTTTTCAGGGAAGAAATATGGTGATGACGAGACAGAAACTAAGGCTTTCAGAGTTGTGATGGACCATCTCAGGGTCGTAGTATTCCTTATAGCTGATGGAGCAAGTCCATCAAATAAAGACCAGGGATACTTCACGCGTCGTATGCTAAGAAGAGCAGTTCGTTATGCGCGTGACCTCGGAATAGAGTCAGGGCTTTCTGTTGAAGCTGCTAAGGGTGTCATCGAAGAGTATAAGGAGCAATATCCAGAACTAGGAGAAAAAAAAGAAGTTATTCTCTCAGAAATAGATACAGAAGAAAAACAGTTTCTTACAACACTGGAAAAATGACTAAAGGAATTTGAAAAACTTCTATCCGGCTATAAAATAGCATTTGAGAGGTCAGGGAAAAAGGTAACGCAAATAGCAGGAGCAAAAGCCTTCAAACTCTATGATACTTATGGCTTTCCTATAGAACTTACTGAGGATCTCGCTACAGAACATAACCTTACGGTAGATAGAGAGTGATTTGAAAAAGCATTTGAAGATCATAAGGCTCTCTCTCGAAAAGGGGCAGAGCAAAAATTCAAATGAGGACTTGCGGATCACTCTGTTGCTACGACAGAGCTCCATACAGCAACACATCTGCTATTAGCTGGTCTTCGAAAAGTTCTCTGAGATCATGTATTTCAAAAGGGATCAAATATCACAGCTGAGAGGCTCCGTTTTGATTTTACACATGACGAGAAAGTCACTCGTGAACAGCTCGACGAGGTAGAGTTGTTTGTGAACAGAGCAATAGAATCAGGAATGCAAGTTAGCACAGAAGAAATGGCAAAACAAGCTGCCATGGATGCTGGAGTGGTTGGAAGCTTCTGGGAAAAATACCCAGATGTAGTAAAGGTATATACTATGAAATCTGACTTAGAAACATACTCTATAGAGCTTTGCGGATGACCACATGTAGAAAACTCTGAGTGAATGGGGAGATTTAAAATAAAAAAAGAAGAGGCTTCTAGCCGAGGAGTACGAAGGATCAAAGCTGTACTAATAAAAGATTAATTATGAAAAAAACGCGTATTACTGCTATTTGAGGTTGAGCAGGAACATTTAATGTACTCTATGGACTCAAGGGACTGAAGATGCGAGAAGACCTCCATCTCTCAGCTATTATTGCTATGACTGACTCAGGTGGTACCACAGGGAGGATTCGTGATGAATATGGAGTTCTTCCACCTGGAGATATTCGTCGAGGGATCGCAGCGCTTGCAAAAGACACCTGAATGGTCCGTGATCTGTTTGAATATAGATTTGAAGAAGAATGAATTATTTGAGGAAATAAGATAGGAAATATTTTACTCACAGCACTTGGAGATATTGGATGAAGTTTCGAAGCAGGTCTTGATATGGCTTGCAAGATGTTTGATGTACAAGGGGATGTTATTCCAGTCACTCTTGAGGATATTCATCTTTGAGTAAGAATGGAAGATGGGACAGAAATTATAGGAGAAAAAAACATAGATGTTTCAGATAAGAATCCATGAGAGAAATCTCATAACGCAAATCAAAACATTGCTGAGGCATTTCTTGTTTGAGGAGAATGAATACTTAATCCTAAGGCTCTGGAAGCAATTTTAAGCTCAGATTATATCATACTTGGTCCAGGGGATTTTTATACCAGTATTATACCAAATCTCCTTTCAAAATGAATGAGAGAAGCTCTTTCCCAGACAGATGCGAAAATTATTTATGTGTGTAATATTATGGCCGACAGAGGAGAAACAACCACTTATGAATTAACGGATTTTATAGATAATATTGAAAAATATGCTGGGGAAGTAATTGATTACGTCATTGTAAATTCTGGTCATATATGAGATGAAGCTGTTGAAAAATATAAAACAGAAGAAGGAAAAAAACCCGTAAAACTTAAACCAGAAACAGATTTTTCAGGGAAAAGTTATCAGGTTCTAGAGCGAGAACTTGTAAACCACAGTGACCTAGTGAGACATTCCCCTGCAAAGATGGCTAGAGTTATAGAGGAATTTATTGAGGAGAAGATTCTATTCTAAAAATACTTTTAAATGAACTGGATTATAACATCATGTATTATTGTTATTTCTTCTACTGGCTTATATCTTACTTTGAGAAGTATTGAAAGATATAAGACTCCTCTTAAAATAAAGAGTCTTGCAATGTTTGCTGCTCCTTTACTCCCTCTTTTACTTTTCAATATACATAATAAAACATCTTTACTTCTTGGTATTCAAGATGTAATAATACTGTTTTTTACGGCAATATTTTTTTCATGGTTTGCAAATATGGCTTCTTTGAGGGCTCTTGAATATTCTCCAAACCCATGATATCCTCTTATAATCGGAAAAAGTTATGTCATTTATACAACCCTCTTTTCTATATTTCTCTTATGATCAGAATTCTCTCTTTTTAAAATACTACTGATTATATTGATTATACTTTTTTCTACATGTGTTTTATTAGAAAAAAAGAATGAGAAGAAACGAAAATCATGAAGTTGGTTAGCCCCAACAATATATACGTTTTTTGCCTGGGGGAATCTTGCTCTAATCCTCGCTTATCTTTCGCAAACAGGAATATCAGCTTCTATATTAAACCTCTACTTACTATGATTTGTAACAATTTTTATTTTATGAGAGATAATATTTCAAAAACAAAGCTATACTCCTAAATCTAGATGAGAAGTATATCATATCATCGCAATAGGGATATTCTTTATAGCATTCCAACAATCTATGGTGTATGGGTATACAGTTGCTCCAAACCCTGGGTATATTAATGCAGTAAACGTATGATCCATAGGACTTGTGACACTTTTTTCCGTGTATTTATTTGGAGATCATATAAATTTACAAAAGGCTATTTGAATATGATGAATTATGGTATGCTTAGTACTTTTGTTTTTATAGATAAGTTTTAATAACTTGACAAATTAATATTTATGTTTAAATTAACTAGTAATTTATTTTTTAAGTATTTTTTATGAAAGGTTTTATAAGAATTATTTTTGTTCTATGTAGCCTATGTCTTACTTCTTCTGTCTTTGCAGGATGAGGAGTTTGAAGTAGTAGCTCATCTTCTTCATGAGGAGGGACTCCCGTAATACCACCTGTTGTATATCCAGCTGTAGAGCTTGAAATGTTTGTGAACGGTGTAAGTGCTTTAGGAAATCCTCACCAACATTTCGATTATGGTGAAAAAGTAGAAATCTCATGGAAATCAAAAAATGCATATAGATGTTTTATGCATAGGCAAGATCTCGGTGTTTATAACCAAGTAGTTGGGAAGAATACTTCAAGAAAAATAGTAGTAAAAAATAGACATAACGTTTATATTTATTGTAACTGATCACAGTGAGAATCTTGGGCTAACTGAAACTTTTATTCTCAATCAGTGACTTTATTTGTGAATCCTATTTACCCAGAGATTACAGAGTTAAAGACAAGCAATGTATTTATTTATCCAGGTGAAACTGCAAAAATTTCTTGGAAAACTCGATCAGCAAGATCATGTACAATGGATGGTGTCAATGTTGCTAGAAGAGGTAATATGGAGGTATCTCCAAACTCAGTAAAACACTATAGACTTAAGTGTATAAGTAAAACCTGACATACATCTACTAAACATGTTGCTGTTACTGTAAAACAGAATATTCAAAACAATAACACTACGCTTATGCCAGAATTTATAGCTAGAGCAAATTATAATTTTGTAGATTATGGTGACAAGGTTACTATCAGTTGGAAGAATAGTACAGAGGTAGAACAATGCAAAACTCTATGGGATAATAAAATTGTTCCAGCAACTGGATCAAAAACCATTACTCCAAAAGCAGGATTTGATTGGTACGATATTGAATGTACATACAAAGATTGGCCATTTCCTAAGAAGCAATCAGTTCCTATAACAGTAAAATAGAACATAAATAAAAAAGGTTTTATATAAGACCTTTTTTTATTTATGTTCAAAATGCGTCATCAAGCTCCTGCTCTGTTTTTAGAAGAGCTTTTTCTTTTTCGCTGCGCTCTTTTTCTGGATCGAGCTTTGCCTCTGCGGCTTTTCTAGCTGTCTGTGTATCTGCAAGCCACTTACGCATTTGGGCCTTGGTCATGCGTGCCCTGGATCATGGAGGGGAATATTCAGACATATGAAATTATGAAGACTATGTTACTAATTTTAAAAATATTTAGATGACTTTCAAGATATTTTTTGCTGTATATCTTCAGAATTCTCTTGCTTGGTATTCTGCACTAAACTCTGGAGCGGAGTTCATCTCAAATATTTTTATGTTCCCATCTTTTCAGACTCACATGTCTATAGAGTAGAACCTATGAGTATCAATCTCTTTACAATAATCATCTACTTCATCAACGATTTTTAGAATTTCTTCAGGAATCCCTTCGTGAGTATAGTCTATGAAATTTCACCTTGCGAAACTATTTGCAGTGTACTTTCAAGGAGCAGGTTGTCGTAGGTATGCTCATATTATTTCTCATCACTGTATTACTACTCTAAAGTCATGTAATCAAGAAACTCAAAAGAATCAATTACTTGTGTCAAAAAACTCTTGTAAAAGATAGGGATAGTGCTTATTTTCTATCTCATTTTTTTGGGGTAGATGTTTCTGAATAAATATTCCTTTGCTTCGGCATCCATGACAAGGCTTTAGTACTTTTAAGTCTGTTTTTACTTTAGAGAAATTATTAATGATATCCTCATAAGAGTTACAAATAAGTGATTTATTACATAAGTGAGGGAATATATCTTCAATAACAAGCTTATTTTTAGTGATGTTTTTTATATTTGAGTTTCGCGTATGAGTTACTCATTCTCACATTTTAAAACCATATACTAAGTCTCAAAAGACATGATCTTTCTTACTATAGGGAGACCAAGTATTTGCTATGAGTTGAAATTGTGGAAGGAACTCATTTTTTCAAAAGAAATAATCTCTATGGCGAACCATATATATATTTACCATATCTTGAGGTATTTCTTCGAGCATCTGATTTTCATATAACTCCATTTTTGAACTTAAAAGATCAAAAGCTGAATTTACTGGATCCTTAGATGGAAAGTATAAGACGAGATTCTTTTTTTTCATACTTATACCTCTTTACGTTCTTTCAGCGCACTTACAAGACTCATAGTATCAGCATACTCTATATACCCAGAACTAAGACCTCTTGAGAGCCGGGTTATTTTCACTTTATGCTTGAGTTTTCTTTTTTCTATTTCTTCTGTGAAAAAGGCTGAGGTTGCTTCTCATTCGAGATTTGGATTTGTTGCTATAATAAGTTCGAGTTTTGTATCAGAACTCTCTATTCGTTCAAAGAGTTTTGAGAAATGTAAGTCTCCAACAAAGACTCAGTTAATAGGAGAAATTGCTCCTCACAGGACGTGGTAGAGTCCTGTGTATCCACCTGCGCTTTCAAGGGTGAGCATATCGAGATACTCCTCGACGATACATATTTGCGTGCTATCCCGCTTACTATCATCACAAATAGAACAAGTTTTTCTTCATGCATCAGTGATGGCTCAGCAGCTCGTGCAGATATCTGTTTTTTCTTTAATACTCACAATATTTTCTCTGAAGTCTTTGAGGTAATTTTCGTTTGCGTTGAGGAGAAAAAAAGCAAGCTTTGTAGCTCTGTTTTCTCCAATTCCTGGTAGGAGAGAGATATTATGTATCAGTCGTTTAAGAGCTTCAGGCACAGTTATGAGAATTCGAATTAATATAGATTGATTGTAGGAAAATTTTGAGTGAAGGCAATTTATTTGACGCAGAGAGAAGGCTTATGGTATTATATATTTATAATACTATTTAATGAATTATTATGGGATCATTTGAAGCAGGATGATATATAGAAGTTACAGATGTGGATATAGCTAATATAGCTCATGATCTTTCGAAGTTGAAAGATGCTGCATGAGAACCGATGGTATACCATATTTGAGGTATAGAGATACCAAAAACAACCCTAGATTCTGTAAATAGCTATTTAGATACATTGGGAGAGAAAGAACTTACAGCTGATACTCTTGCTGAAATTCTGTCAGGAGATAGAGGGCATAAATATAGAAATTCTATTCTAGATGTTGCATGATTATAATAATTAAAAAGAAGTCATTAAGACTTCTTTTTAATTATTATATACATATTGTACGTCACTACGTATAACAACATAGTTTGGTTCATCAATAGGAACCATGTCTTTAAGGGTAGGATCTGATTCAATTGAATCTAAGCTCTCAAGATTTGAAATCTTACTATCGAGTCTTTCAAGTTTCTTCTTTAGTTCAGTCTGTGTTTCTTGTAAGTCACGAATATTATATCCTTGAGTTGCGTTCACATTGAGGGTCCATACATAGTATATAAGAAGAAAGCTAATCATCGCAAGAAGTGTAAAGTATGTACTTGCATACCCAAAACGAAGGCTCTCTTTTTCTTTCTTTCTGTTAGAAGAAAACTTTGAGGGGGTATCGCGTAATACAAGTCTTGGATTCATATATTAGAAAAAAGGAGATTAATTTATATTTTTACTGCTGCTCTAGCTTTTGCGCTTCTACTTCGTGGATTATTTTTTTGTTCTCATTCATCAGGGAGTATCGGTTTCTTTGTGAGTATTTTTACTGTTTTTGTATGCTTGCAGCTGCAGATTATATCAGAGCAGAGGCAGTCACGAGATTCTCTTTTTAGGGTTTGCTTTACTATTCGATCCTCAAGAGAGTGAAAACTAATGGCAAAGATTATTCAATCTTGTTCTAATAATTCTATTGCATCTCACAAACTTTTTTCAAGGTTGTATAGTTCACTATTCACGGCAATTCTGAGTGCCTGGAATACTCGCATTTTTGTTTTAATATGTGTATTTATTTTTTCATCAAGGAAATTTGTAAGATCTCCAGTTGTTTGAAATTTTTGTTCTTTCCGAGACTCTATGATTTTTGCAGCTATTTTCCGAGCATAGGGTTCTTCACCATATTCTTTGAAAATTTGAAATAAATCTTTTTCCTCAGAATAATTGATGAGTTCTGCAGCTGTTTTTCAACTTCGGGTATCAAAGCGCATGTCGAGTGGGCCATTAAGCCTCAGACTAAAGCCTCGATCTGCCTCATCAAAATGGAGTGAGGATACTCATAGGTCATAATATATCGCTCGTACATAAGTAATGCCGTTATCTTGTAGCCTTTCTCTGAGATCTACGAAATTACTATGTATGAGGATAATTTGCACTTCAGGTGCGTATTGTGTTTGTATTTTTTCGAGTCTGTTTTTGGCGAGCTTTAGGTTTCGCTCATCAGCATCAAAACCGACAAGTATATCTCCCGGATTCATTTCTTTTAGTATTTCACCTGCGTGTCCAGCAAGTCCGAGAGTAGCGTCAACAACAATATTTTTTTCATCTTTCTTCAGAGAGATAGCTCCTACAAGTTCTTTCAAAAGGACAGATGTATGGATATTTTGGTCAGTTTTTACATCCATTAGTGCTATATTTTGTTAACAAAATGTGAATTTCTCTCTTTTTTTGTCTAAAAATAGAGAAGTTCTATATTAGTTGTATGTTTTTTGACTTTCATGTCAAACACGACTGTTATATTAGGCTAGACAAAACATATAAAAATATTTATGCCTATTTTATGCGGAAATATAAAAGTTTTTCACATTTTCTTCACAATTCACTTATAGAGCAAAAGTATATATCTCGAGTATATATAAATACAAGTCAAAAAGTCTTGTGAGTAGTAAATATATGATTAAAATATTCCAGTCTTATTTTTTGATAAAAAACTAAATTGATGATACAAATATCTGATTTAAAAGTAGAAGCTGGAGAAAAACAAATTCTTAAAGGAGTGAGTATAGATTTTGAGCTTGGAAAAAACTACTGCTTGCTTGGTAAAAATGGCTCTTGAAAGTCAACACTCTCGAGTGTTCTTATGGGGCATCCGAAGTATGAAGTAACTGCTGGGAGTATAACTATAGACTGAGAAAATCTTGTAGAAATGGATCCAGATGAACGTTCACAAAAATGAGTATTTTTGAGTTTTCAGAATATTCCTGAAATACAGTGAGTAAAACTTTCAGAGTATCTTCGAACTATCTATAATATTTCCGAAAAACAGCGAAATGAATCATTCGATGGTCTTTCACCATTTCTTTTTAAGAGATTTATTAAAAAACAACTTGAAGAGCTTCATATTGATGAAAAATTTCTTGACCGTGATCTCAATGTATGATTTTCAGGAGGAGAAAAGAGAAAGATCGAAATACTTCAGATGAAACTCATCTGACCAAAGTATATCATACTTGATGAAATAGACTCATGACTTGACCTTGATGCATTCAAGACTGTTGCAACTATGCTCCAATCTCTGAGCTCATCAGAAAATTCTATTATCATCATTACTCATTACTTTACGATACTCGAGTATATAGATGTCGATAGGGTCTTCGTAATGAAAGAGGGAGAGATAGTAAAACAGGGATGAAAAGAATTAGCAAAACAAGTGAGTGAAACAGGTTTTGGGGAACTATAAAAATCCAAACTAAAAATGTTACACATTATAAAAGTATACATTTAACATCTATAAAAATTATGACCACACAAACCGTAACAACATCATGAACTTGGGACTTCTCTGACGATGTCGCATACAAATGAGACGCAATTCAGGGAATAAATGAAGCAGTCGTGAGAGAAATCTCATCGGCGAATGAAGAACCAAAGTGGATGCTTGATTTAAGACTCAAGGCTCTGAAGCTTTTCAATGAGAGAGCTATGCCTACTTGGTGACCTGATCTTTCGGACCTTGATCTGCAGAGTATCTATTATTTTAGGAGGCCAGAAGGAGCTGGGGATAATAAATCTTGGGACGATGTTCCTGAAAATATAAAAAATACTTTTGATAAGCTGGGGATCCCAGAGGCTGAAAAACAGGCTCTTGCAGGAGTAGGGGCACAGTATGATAGTGAAACAGTCTACCATAGCCTTAAGGAAGAGATTGCAGAAAAAGGAGTAATATTTGATGATCTCTCAAATGCTCTGAAGAACCCAAAGTATGAAGAAATTATCAAGAAGTATTTTGCAAAATCTATTCCACTTACAGATCACAAGTTTGCGTCACTGCATTATGCTGTTTGGTCTGGAGGTACATTTCTCTATGTCCCAAAATGAGTAAAGGTTTCTGAGCCACTTCAGTCATATTTCCGTATGAACGTGAAACAAGGAGGACAGTTTGAACATACGATGATTATCGTAGAGGATGATGCAGAGGCTCACTATATAGAGGGATGTTCTGCTCCAAAGTACGATGAAAACTCACTGCACGCAGGAGGAGTAGAAATCTTTGTCGGGAAAAATGCAACGATGAGATATAGCTCAGTAGAGAACTGGAGTTTAGATACTTATAATCTCAATACCAAAAGAGCACTTGTAGAAGAATCTGGATATATGGAATGGGTAGGAGGAAATATGGGATCAAATACGACTATGCTCTACCCTTGCTCTGTACTCATTGGAGATAATTCTCGCGCTGATCATCTCGGGATTGCTTTTGCAAATGCTGGGCAAAACCAAGACACAGGAGCAAAAATTATCCATATAGGAAAAAATACTTCAAGCTCTGTTGTTTCTAAATCAATTTCAAAATGATGAGGACTCTCTACCTATAGGGGGCTTATTGATATCAAACCCGGAGCAACAGGATCGGTCACAAAAATAGAATGCGACGCGTTACTATTAGATGATAAATCTGGATCAGATACAATCCCAGATATTCGTTGTGGAAATACTGAATCAATTGTAGCTCATGAGGCAAGTGCTGGAAAGATAAATGAAGATGATTTATTTTATCTCCAGTCCCGAGGAATCTGAGAAGAAGAAGCTGCAGCTATGATTGTAAACGGATTTATCTCTCCAATCGTAAAAGAACTCCCACTCGAGTATGCAAGTGAGATGAACGTTTTAATTTCTATGGAAATGGAATGAAGTATTGGGTAGCTATTTTTTTCTTATTACTTTTTATGTGATATTGGTTCCACTTTTTATTTTTCTCTAAGTATTTAATTAGTAAGAATTTTTTAAGAGTCTGAAGGCAAATTGAGAGTTTAACTCAAGTAAATATAGAGGATAAGTATATAAGTATAGATAGTTGAAGTGGAGCGTTTTGCATCTATAATTATATACTAGATAAACAAGTTGATAATATAGAACCGATCATAAATGAAATCTTTATAGGGGAGGTAGAACCACTGATTCGCATTAAAAATAAAAAAGTATTTATTCTAACTTTTAAGAATTGCGATGGTTATAGATTAAAATATTACCGTAAAGTAGAAGATTAATGCTACAACTTGATAAAAAAACAGTCTCTGAATATGAAGCAAGCTCAGTAGAAAGGCTCAAGGTGTATTTTGTAGAAGCTGGCTGCTCAGGAACGAAGATACGAATGGAAACAGAATTTGAGATAGATGAGGATATAGATAAACTTGAGAGTGAGTATAATTTTGAACTCTATGTTCCAAAAACAGATAGGAAATACTTAGAATCTGCCAAGATTACGAGAGTCGTGAAAGCAGATCATACATGAATCGCAAAAACGAGATACATATTTGCAAGTGATGAGGTAGAGGATAGATGTGGATGTGGAACGAGTTTTGCTTTTGAGAAGCCTGTCCCTAAAATAGATTTAGAAAAATTGAAACTCCTTAGACAGAATTTTAAAAATAAAAGTATATAAGTATGACCCTTACAGAAAATAGACTCTATAAAAGTAATGAACTACAATCAGAAATGCATATCGCTGATGGAGTATCAGTTATGATTTATGATACAGAAGATGTTCTGAAAAAGCTTACTTTTGGAAAATGATCTTCTCTCCAGTATTTTGGATATTTTGAAACTCAGAACTCTTTTGATAAACATTTTCTCATAAATGGGATTGATGCTAGGTGTGAAGTTTATGCTCTCCTTAGCTCACGTGGAGAAGAAATTACGGCAAAGATAAATGGGAAACTCGCTGCCTCATGAGCATTTCTTGATATGAATATTGTGAGTTTTGTATCAGATAATGGAGTGATTGATCTTGATGGAATCGTACACATAACAGAGTGAATCGAAAAAGTTGAAGGATACCTGGTAGAAGAAAATATTTTCATAGGACAAACATGAAAGGTTCGGTGACTTCCAACACTCCTCGTGCATAGTGACGACGTGAAGGCTGCTCATGCCTGTAATATGGAAAGAATTTCAGATGACAAGCTTTTCTATCTACGTAGTCGAGGACTTCCAAGAGAAGATGCTACGATACTCATGCTCGAAAGCTATATTGCAAAGACCTTCTGAAAACTTGAAGAAGTAGAGGAAACTTTGTATACTGAACTAAAAGAAAGAATTTTAGAGAGGATAAAACAGAAATAAAAAGAGCCCTTTATACTCGGGCAAGAGTTTTAACGGTCAGCCCGTTAGTTATTGGAGAAGATTAGAGATATAGATTGCTGTTACGAAGCATGCAATTCCCCCAATCAACGGTAAAAACTTGAAGAGTAAACCGTATATTATACCTTTTGTATTCACAATGAGTCCAGATAGTATGCATATATACCCTACTGCAATCATTGTTTTTACAAAGTGGTTATCGAAAGTTAAGACAAGATTCAGATTCATATCCATGTTGAGGCTCCACATTTAAGAATTTTCATAACTGAAAATCTTATCACCTTGATATAACGTTCAAGGCAACGCCCCCCGTAACATCGGACGATGTGGTAAATATTATTAAATGCATAATTATATATATGTCAAATATTAAGAAGAACTTCCCAATATTTCAGACTCATCCAGAGCTTGTGTACTTGGATAGTACAGCGACGAGCCAAAAACCGTCTCATGTGATAGATGGAGTTGCTGAGTATCTGAGATCAAGTTATGCAAATATTCATCGTGGGAGTTACGAGATTTCTGAGATTTCAGAAAAATTGTATCAGGATTCAAAACAGAAGGTTGCTGATAATATCTGAGCAGAGAGTTGGAGAGAGGTGATTTACACAGGAAATTCTACCTACGCACTGAATATCCTAGCCCAGAGTATTTGGAGGACCGGCCTGTTGAAAAAATGAGATAAGGTTCTTGTAAGTATTGTTGAGCATCATGCTAATATTGTCCCTTGGCTCATTCTCAAGGAAGACTATGGTATAGAACTTGAGTATATAGCTGTGAATGATAATTTTGAATTGGATTATGAAGACTTTCGATCAAAGCTTGATGATACTGTAAAAATAGTTTCTTTAGCACACGTAAGTAATACAACAGGTCAAATATTTGATTTAGAGAACGTGAATTCACTTTTAAATATGCGTTATGGAAATGACAGACCTCTCTTTATCGTCGATGGGTCTCAATCTGTTCCACATTTTAAGGTTGATGTAGAAAAGATAGGCTGTGATGCTATGTTTTTTACCTGACATAAGATATTTGCCGATTCATGAATCTGAGTTTTATGGGGAAAAGAAGATGTATTCAAAAGATTAAAACCAATATTTTCAGGTGGTGGAGCTATTTGATATGTAAGGCAATGAGAGTTTACTAGCAGTAGCGAACTTCCTGATAAATTCGAACCTGGGACTCCGAATCTTTCGTGAGCAGTGAGTCTCTTAAAGGCTTTTGAATATATAGAATCTATTTGAGGGTATAGTGAGTTAGAACAGATAGAAAATGACTTGAGTGCTTATGCATTGAAGAAGTTTGAGGAATTTGAACCTCATCTCAATTCCTCTCCTCAAGGAGAGGATGAAACTGCAGCCTCTCTCTCCTCTAAGGAAGAGAATTTATCCGAAGGTATATCCCTTATGGACAAGAGTGAGGTGAAGCTTATTGGAGGTAGAGATCCTAACACCCGAGTATGAGTATTTAGTTTTACTGTAGAAGGAATCCATAGTTTTGATATCTCGGATTATTTAGCTGATCACCATATTTGTATCAGAGCTGGACAGCATTGTGCGGAGCCATTTATGGAGTCTCTTGGACTGAAGCATAGTTGTCGTATGAGCCTTCATATTTACAATACTCGTGAGGATATAGATAAGTTTTTTGAAGTACTAGAAATGGCTATTAATGATCTGAAATAATGAAAATACAATTGTGACATAAGCGAGCTTGAGAATTCAGAGAAGATTTATATATTCCGTTACAGGAGAATTTTCCTAATATAGATTGGATATTTCCCCATGAGAAAGAAGATACAAGAATAATCTCAGAAGAGACATTAAAAGGAGTAGATATATTCCTAGCAGAGGTTACCGATGCAGCGACATGACTTGGAATTGAACTAGGCTTTGCAAGAGCATATAAGAAGAGAATTATTTGTATGTATAAGACTGATACTAAAGTAGCAGCTTCTTTACAATACGTAACGAATGAATTTCTTGAATATACCTGAGAGCAAGATATGATAGAAAAACTTAAAAATATTTTCTAGGCTTATGTATAACGAAACCATAATATATTATAGTAAAACCCCCCCTAATAAGGGGATACTTTCGGAGTATGACATTTCGTTTTGGGAAGAGAATCGAACTTGTGGGGATGATCTCAAAGTCTATATCAAGATTGAAGAGAATATTATTAAGGACTGGTCTTTTGAAGGTGATACAGCAATTATTACTACGGCATGTGCGAGTATTTTTGGTGAAAGTATTATTGGATTAAAAATTCCAGAAATATTTGAGATGGATTATAGTTATATTGAGGAACTTATAGAGGCTCCTGTAAGTGATAGACGAAAACAGGCATCAGTTCTCGGTCTCCTCACAACCAGAAATGCTCTCCATAAGTATTTGGGAGACTGAAAAAAAGATACCTTTGATTCCCTAATATAGGAATATATTGCATAAAATAAAAAAGACTCTCGTTATGAGAGTCTTTTTTATTTTATATGATTATCTAATTTCGTGAGCAAGTTTTATTCCAGGCCCCATACAGTTACATACGGTGATATTTTCAACGTATTTTCCTTTTGATCAAGCTGGTTTTACATCTTGAACTATAGAGAGAAATGTTTCAAGATTTTCCTTGAGTTTATCTTTTCCGAATGAGAGTTTACCAAAAATAGAGTGGATATTCCCATGTTTATCTGTTCTGAATTCAAATTTACCACCAGCGATTTCAGATACTACAGCTATGAGATCTTCACCAACAGTTCCTGTTTTAGGGTTTGGCATAAGTCCCTTTGGCCCAAGTACACGAGCAATCTTTCAAAGATGTCTCATCATAGATGGAGTAGCAACACAGACATCAAAATCAAGAGCTACTTTTCCAGATTCTATATCTGCAATGAGCTCTTCTCCACCAGCAGCAGTTGCTCCAGCTTTTTTAAGATCAGCAGCTGAGATAGAATCAGAGAATGCACAGATGGTAGGAGTTTTACCTGTACCATGTGGGAGACTAGCAGTCGTTCTGATCATCTGATCAACGTGCTTTGGATCAAGATTGAGAGTAAAGTGAACCTCTACTGTAGGATCAAACTTTACTGTATTTGTTTGTTCGAGCAGTTCAACTGCTTCATCCACGCTATAGATCATTTCTGGATTCAGAAATTCCATTGCTTTTGCGTATTTTTTTCCTCGCTTTGCCATGATAGATTATGTAAAAAAATAAAGGTATAACGTTTGATACATGTTTGAGTATCTAAACTTCCTTGTGTAAGGCCAATGAATTATAGTGAAATACTTGATAATGCAAGTCTTTTACGTATCTATTCGTATAGTCATACCGGAGGATTAAGAGTTCTTCATCTTTGAGTAAGAAGTTTTTTTCCTCAAATTATACCATTTGTATCATAGCTAGGAATCATTTTTACAAAGTTTTTCCATACTCAATACATTGCAAATCAGAAATCATTGTCGATATTTTTTTCCATAGACTCTGTTGTATCACATTCTCAGAAAATATCATCTATACGCTCTCATTGTTCAATAATACTGTCAACTTGATTGAGTAGTGCCAGGTCTCCTTGATTCTCATTTCATTCCCAAAGAATGTACTTTTGTAGTGTAGGAAGTGATTCTCAACTTTTTATTTCTTTAAAGATATTGATATAGTTACTGAAAGGGATTCGGAACTCCTCATTTCCTGCTATTATTTCATGAAAACATGCTAAAAATCAATCAAGTTTATCAAAATAAGAAACTACTTGCGACTCGAGAGTTTTTTTACTAATCATATCTTCGAGCATTGCCCTATCGTATTCATGTTCTGGATGAACAAGAGGGTAACTACGAATAAGTATTTCTCAGAGTTTTCTCTCTATTATATTCATAATCTTATTAGATCTGGGACTGAGTCATTTCTTGATAGGAGTTGGAATATCTCAAAAAGGACTGATTCACTCAAGTATATCATGCACTCCTGCATAGAGTGTGGCATAATGATCATTAAATTCTTCTCCAAATATTTCTTTGAATAATGGACGATTAAATCAGATAAGTAACTCGATTCTCTTTGAATGAAGCCCAACATAATCTCTATATATCATAGTAGAGATAGTTTCAAATCGTGGGAGGAGTCTTGCTCTTTCTTCAGTTAGAGCAGTCATTCTCTTGATTTCAGGATATGTATTATTATCTAAATCTTCTTCGGTAAGTTCTAGAATAGCATGAATTTTTTGAACAGTTTTTTCTATTTCTGCCTGAGGAGTTTCTAACTCTTGAAGAAGCGTTCTAATTTCTCCTTCAGGAATTTCCTCTTTCTTTATTCTTGGTTCTTGAGGCTCTTGTTTACTTTTAAGAGCTTCTCATCACCTGAACAGTGCCTGTAAGGCGTTGTTTAAGTCAGATGGTATATCATTCATTTATAGGCTTGTATACAAGTATATTATATTAATATAACTTTATAAAATTATTTGTCAATACTATCTACTGGATCATAGCCTCCCTTACTCCAAGGCATACAGCGAAGTACCCGACCTATTCCCATATATGAACCTCTCAGGACTCATTTTTTTTCGATGGCCTGCCTGGTATATTCACTACAGGTTGGGAAATGCTTACAGTAGGGGGGATTATTTCTCTTTTTTGCCCAAAAGGAATGATCTGGTGAGAGGTATTTTTGATAGAGTCAGATGATGGAAAGGAGAAGCGTTTTCATTTCTTTTTTAGAGAAAAATACATACACTAAAAGAATATATAATTTTTAGGAAAATACAATGATAGGCTACCTTTCTGGAAAGATTCTTGATATCTCAGACTCTCATATTCTGTTGCTTACAGAGTCATGAATTTGATACGAAGTAGGAATTAATGAAATAAGCTATAGTCAGCTCGCGACAAGAGATTCAGCTGATGTATATGTATACCATCATATTACAGAGAATGCTCAGAGTCTTTTCTGATTTATAAATCTTGAAGAAAAGAAACTTTTTACAGAGCTTATTAAAATCTCAGGAGTTGGATGAAAGGTGGCACTTCAAATCCTCTCTCTTGGGAAAGACCGTCTTGTAGAAGCAGTACAACAGGATGATAAGCCAGCAATAGAAAGCATAAAGTGAATCGGGAAGAAAATGGCAGAAAAAATTGTTCTTGAGCTTAAAGATAAGGACTTTGTAAAAGCTCATGTTTCGCCAGAAGGAAATACAAAGAATCAGGCAACGCAAATCTCTCTTCCAGCTGATACGTTAGAAAATATTAAATCAACTCTTCAAAACATGGGATATCAAAGTCGAGATATTGAGAGAGTACTCCAATCTTTGCCAGATGATCTCAAAACAGTAGAGCAAATTTTACCCTATATGATACGTGAACTCTAATGCTGAAACCAACACTCTGAGTCTTTTGACTTGGCCAATTTATGAGATTTTTTACTCCCCATCTGCTTCTGTATTTTGATATACAAATATATGATAAGTGAGAGAAAAATAGAGAAGATATTCTTTCGTTAGGAGTAAGTCCTGTAGGTATGCAGAAAGCAGCTGAATGTGATTATGTGCTGCTTGGTTATCCAGCAAAATATATAGAGCAATTAGTACAAGATATAGCAGGATATATCAAGAAAAATACGGTGGTATTTGATATATGCTCTGTTAAGACTCCAGTAGTAAAGGCTATGCTTAAATATCTACCAGAACATTGTCATATTATTACAACACATCCTATTTTTGGTCCTCAGAGTTGACAAAATGGTATTAAGTGATTAAAACTTACGATCTCTAATGTGAGAGCAAGTGAAGAAAAATATGATTTCCTTAAGAATATGTTTTGAAAGAATATGTGACTTAAGGTATTTGAAATGACTCCAGAAGAACACGATAGAGAAATGGCCTATATACAGGGTATCACGCACTTTATAGGTCGAAGTCTCAAACGAATAGGTATTCCAGATGCTCAGCTAGCAACCTGTTCGTATAATGATCTTCGTAACTCAAGTGAAACAGTAGGGTATGATAGTGACGACTTATTCCTCTCTATTCAAACAGATAACCCATATGCTTGAGAAGTAAGACAGTCCCTACTACAGGAGTTTGAGAAACAAAATACTTGGATAGAAGATAACTCAAACTAGGATGAACATATCTATTTTTGCATCTATATGATCTGGAAACCTCGGAGATGAACTAATTTTAAAGAATGAGATTAAACTTCTCAGGGAAGAACTTTGAGAAGATTTAAGCTTTCGAGTTGCAAGCTATGATTTAGGAGATATCTTTTATGAAGATAGAGCTGTAGAATACTTTGAGTATGCTCCAATTGGAGCAAGAAATCCTAAAAATATTCTCAGAAACATAAAAAATATCTGAGTTTTTTTCAGAAATATTATATGGTCAGATATAGTGGTAATATGAGGAGGAGGGATTATCTATGATAGTGAAAAGCAGTCAAATAGTAGCCCTCTTGGTCAATGGATGTTTCGAGCAAGTATCGCGAGAATCTTTAGGAAGAAACTATATTTCTATGCTATAGGGATAGATATAAAAGACCAGAGTAATATCAAAAAGCTTGAGAAGATTTTTAAGAATGCTTATAAAGTTACGGTAAGAGATGAAAAGAGCCAACAGCAACTCACAGATATTTGAATAAAGAGTACACTTGTCGATGACCCAGTAATGAGAGATAATCTTGTAGCTTCTTTCTCTTCTGGAAGAGAAAGAATTCAAGATTGAGTTATTCTGTGAACACATACCTCAAAAGATTTTCAAATACCAGACCTTAAAAAATATGACCTCAGAGGAAAAAAAATCTGACTTGCTTTGAGGAGCTGATTTTTTTGAATAGATGCACAACAAGAAGAAATACTAATAGAAGAACTGTGTCAATATATAGAGTCAGTATGATGAAAGGTGATTTTTCTCCCACATAGTTTTCATGATTCTGACGCACTTGCAAATGATTATGAGTTCTTATCTCAATTTATGACAGAGAAGAGAGAAATAAAAGAGAGTATGAGAGAGGTGTATGCCTGTTATACTCATAAGCTAACACACCTGAATAATACTATGCGACTGCACAGTATTATTCTCTCATATGTATATGGGATAGAGCAAATAGTCTTGAGCTATTCTACCAAGACAGATGAAGTAATAAAAAAGCTCAAGAAATAATTTCTTGAGCTTTTTTAAAGCGAATATCTTTTGATATTTATTTTGCAGTGAGAGCGCTTTTCTTTATTACGAGTGTGGCTGTTGCTGTGTTTGATGCATCAATAGCTGTAGTACTAAATGCAGTTCCCTGGGCATGGAGGGTAACAAGATCAGCTCCAGTTGTACCTGTCTTCAGAAGTCCTACTTCAAATCTATTATCATCCTCTCCATTATCAGATGCCCGGATAGCTTTGTTATCAACATTTCCTTGGTTTTCAAATGCTGTTGAGATTTCAAATGATCCTTGAGTAATATCATTTCCATCAGGTCATACTGTATAAACATATCCACATCTTGAACCATTACAGGTTTGATCATGTTTTGGATCTTGAGCAAGTGTTGGGACATAATCTGTAACAGATGTTCCTGTTCAGAGCCAATCGGCTCCACCTATTGGATAAACAGCCTTATCTTGGTAAAACTGTTGTATTCAACTCTCAAGAGCCTTAATATCATTGATACGAGTTGTATCACGAGCTTTTTGGATTTGCGCTGTATAGACAGTTACAGCTCCAGTTGCGAGGATACCGATGATCGTTATAACAACTAGGAGCTCTATGAGGGTAAAACCCTTTTTAGCGATTTGTAACATAATGCTTTAATTATTTTATAAAATTACAGGGTCATTATAGCCTCTAAGCAGCAAAATCAAAGATTTTCAGGAGAGAAACATATTGTGTTTTATAAAAAATATCTTTTAAATAAGAAATAGAAAATTTGAAAAAATTGTTTTTCTTCTTATACTCCTGCCACATTATTTAAAAGCCCCCAGAAAGATTCAAGGGGATGTAACACATACTATTATACACTATGAAAGTAGAGAAAAAAATGCTCCCAAAATCGATAGTGGAGCTTACTATTGAGGAATCTAAGGAAAATGTTGCAAAATTTCGATCAAAGGTTCTCGCTGACCTCAAAAAAAACACAGATATTAAAGGCTTTCGTAAAGGAGTAAAAATCCCTGATGATATTATTGTTCGTCAATTTGGTGAAGAGAGAATTCTCCAAATGACTATTGAAAGAGCAATAGATGGTATATATAGAGATACACTCAAAAAAGAAAAACTCATGCCAGTATCGCAGGCTGAAATACAAGATGTTTCTTCTCAAGATCCTCTCATTGTAAAAATTCAAGTGGAGGTATTTCCTGAAGTAGATATAAAGCCTGGCTATAAAAAAGTAAAACTTACAAAGCAGAAACTCTCTGTATCAAAGCAGGAAGTTGAAGCAGCCCTCTCTGATATACAAACGCGCTTTACACATTTTCATGATGTAACAGATCCAAAACAAGCAGCAGCAATGTGAGATAAAGTTACTATCGATACAGATGGGTATGAAGCTGGAAAAATACTTGAGGCTACCTCTATGCGAGATTATCCTCTTGTACTTGGTTCGAATCTCCTTGTTCCTGGTTTTGAAGAAGATATGGTAGGAATGCTAGTAGGAGATGAGAGAGAGCTCGATGTTACATTTCCAAAAGATTATCACAATGCTGATTTTGCCGGAAAAAAGACAAAATTTAAGGTCACTGCTAAAAAGATTGAACATGCTCATAAGCCAGAGTTTACTCCTGAGTTTATTAAAGATCTTAGAGGAGAAGAGCTTGATCTTAATGGCTTTAAAAAACTTATAGAGTCAGAAATCCTTGATACAAAGCGGAGTAATGATCAGATGCAAAGAGAGTTGAGCCTCATAGAAGAACTCCTAAAACATACAACTCTCGATATAGGAGATAAACTTTTAGAGCAGCAAACAGAACAGGTATTTAATGAGATTAAAGAAAACGTTTCAAAAGACGGGATGAAAATGGCAGACTATCTCTCTTCACTAAATTTATCTGAGGAGGATTATAAAAAGCAACATGTAGAGGCTACTGCTCTTAAGAGACTCCAAGGAGAACTCATTCTTAATAAACTCGCAGAACTTGAAAAAATTAATATATCAGATGATGATATGAAAGTTGAGGTAGAAAAAGTAATGAAGGTCTACCAAGCTGAGGATGTTCTCAATAAACTCAAGGAGTTGTATGTTCCTGGGTCAAAATACTTTGAGGAATTACGTCGAAGGGTTGGTTTCAGAAGACTTATTGATAGCTTTTTCACAGAGACTAAATAGGAATCTAATATATCTCTATAGTAGGAACGCAAACTAGCGTTCCTTTTTTTGTAGTTAAAATTTTCTGAGCCCGATGCAATCGAGTCCTACTTTTTTATAATCATAATTCCATCGTCACTGTCAATATGTTCTATTGTATATTTGATTTCATGAGTGCTCAGGTATTCATAGAGATTTTCCATCTTATAGCGAAACTTTATCACATCGTCTATAATGATTATTCCTCATGGACTGACCTTGCCCCAAACTATTAGTAAAAAGCTCAGGCTTGCTTTTTTGAGTCCATCGATGAATATAAAATCGTAAGACTCCTCTAGGTGAGGAATTATATCCCTTGCGTCTCAGAAATATTGAGTAATGTTTTTAAGGTCAGAGTCTTCTATATTATCTTGAGCCATTTCGTAAGCTGCCTGAGAGAATTCTATAGTTGTTATTGATCAAGATACTTTCTCTAATTCAAGCGCAAAGTGAATAGTAGAATAAGCGTTTGCAGTCCCTATTTCTAGGGCTTTTTGGTATCAATTTTCTTGTATGAGTGATCGTAAAAATTGAGCGTTTTCTCGGCTAATATTAGGGATATTATTTGCCTCTCCATAGGATTTTAATTTTTCGAGGAATTTCTCGTCAGGCATAATATCTTCCTATAAAATAATAAAATGTATACTATCAGTTTTTTGGAGTTTGCAAAGATAGTTCGTAAAAAAAATTTGCCTTTTGTTTCGGCTTGGCATATAATAACACACGTAATTTTATTACTTATTATTTTTTCTATGAAAAATATCGTTAAATGAGCTCTAGCTGTTTCTGTTGCAGCTCATATGCAATTAGTATCAGCTATTGATGTACGAGTTAATTCAACAGGGGTTGAACAACTAGAGTGAGGAGGGACAGGTAATCTTGCTCAAACGATTTCAAATGCAATTGGATTTCTTGTAGGGTTCCTGTATCTTATTGCCGTAATATATGGTATATATGGAGGTTTCCTTATCTTAACAGCAGCTGGTGATGAAGAGCGAGTAAAAAAAGGAAAGACCACTCTTATCCACGCAGTACTTGGTATTATTGTTATATTCCTTGCAAGTACCGTAATCCGATTTGTAATTGATGCAATGTCAGGTCAAAACCTTGTTGCATAAAAATAAGTAAATGAGTAAATATATCCTTACGTGTATTGTAGCTCTTATATTATTTGCAGCTCCAGACTTAGTCTGAGCTGTAAATTTTTGACTTGAGCGAGTTGATGATAGTCTCAAGTGAGCTGATATAGAAAATGCGGATCAGGCAGTTTGAAGTATCACCAACCTCGTAGCATATCTCGTATGATTCTTCTATCTTATTGCCGTTATATTCGGTATTTATGCAGGGTTTTTAATCATGACCTCTTGAGGTGATGATGAAAAGGTAAAGAAATGAAAGAATATTTTTATTTATGTTATTATTGGGCTTATTGTAGTATTCTTAGCAAGTACAGTTATACGTTTTGTTGTAGATGCTCTTGGAAGTGGATGATGAATAACATAGTTTTATAAAAAAAGAGAGAAGTGATGATAGATCACTTCTCTCTTTTTTTTATTTTCTAGAAATTAAAATTTTCTTCTTCACTTGAATCTCATTCAGTCATTTTTCCTTTTACTCAGTACCCGAGCATAAATCACGTTATGATACTTACAATACATAGAACCGAGGCAGTACTCTGGGCCACATATACGAAAGCGACTTGTTTAAAAATCATATTTTCCATAACGAGAATACACGATGAGAGTATTCCAAGAAGTATTAAAATAGTGTTAAAGTTTTTCATGGAGAGGGTGATTTCTAAATAATGAGTTTAGTATATTTCTACATGAGTATTTTTCAAATGTTTCTCGCTTTACAAAGTCTAGAAACTCGCTAAACTTCTGCTTATTCCTTATTTTTTGATAGCTAGCGATGTATAATCATAAAGAAATAGAAAAGAAGTGGCAAGCTTACTGGCAAAATACTCATACCTACAAGGTAGAAAACGATTTTTCAAAACCAAAGTATTATGTTTTAGATATGTTCCCATACCCAAGCGGAGCAGGTCTGCATGTTGGTCATCCAGAGTGATTTACAGCAAACGATATAGTAGCGCGCTTTAAACATGCAACGGGGCATAATGTACTGCATCCAATGGGCTGGGATGCATTTGGTCTACCAGCAGAAAACTATGCTATCAAAACGGGAACACATCCACGAAAAACTACGGACGAAAATATCCAGACTTTTAAACGGCAACTCCAGTCACTTGGATTCTCTTATGATTGGGAGAGAGAAATAGATACGACTGATCCAAGGTATTTCCAGTGGACTCAGTGGATATTTCTCAAACTTTTTGAGCATGGACTTGCCTATGAACAGGATCTTCCAATTAATTATTGTCCAAGCTGTAAGACTGGTCTCGCTAACGAAGAAGTACTTTGAGATTTTAGCTGTGAGAGATGCTGAGAAACTGTGGAAAAAAAGAAAATTCGTCAGTGGGTACTCGGTATTACGAAATACGCTGATAGGCTTCTGAGTGATGTAGACGATCTTGACTGGCCAGAAGGTATCAAGGATATGCAAAGGAACTGGATTGGGAGAAGTGAAGGAATCAATATCACGTATAAATTGGATGAAGTTGATGATGAAATAGTGTGCTATACTACGAGACCAGATACAAATTTCGGAATGACTTTTGCGACGCTTGCTCCAGAACATAAGCTCGTTGAAAAACACTTGGACGCTTTTCCAAATTCTGAAGATGTAAAAAGATACCTAGACTCAGTAAAAAGTAAATCAGACAGAGATAGGCTTGTGTGAGATAAGACAAAAACAGGGGTATTCACAGGTTTTCATGTTATTTCTAACCTCACAGGAGCAAAGATTCCTCTCTATATTTGAGATTTCGTGCTTGCTCATGTTGGTACATGAGCACTTGTATGAGTTCCTGGTCATGATCAGAGAGACTTTGATTTTGCGAAGGCTATGGGTATAGAAATAACAAGAGTGGTAGTAGCTTCTGATGGGGATACCTCAGACATAACTCGCTCAGAACAAGTTCAAGAAGATGAATGAACTATGGTAAATAGTGACTTCCTTGACGGCTTAGAGATTATGGATGCCAAAGAAAAGATCATGGATTATTTTGAAGAAAAGTGAACATGAGAACGAGTAGTGAACTACAAACTTCGAGACTGGCTCTTTTCTCGTCAGAGGTACTGGGGCGAACCTATTCCTCTTATTCATATAGAATCAGAAGATATTGAAAAACTTCCTACAAGTCCAAGTAGTGACGCGTGGGTAAAAGATGGAGAGATACTCATGATAGGAGAGAAGGAATTCTCAAAGATACATGATGGTATTTACACAAAGATAGTATGTGATTATAATCTGCCTCTTGAACTTCCAGATGTAGAGGCCTACGAACCTGCTGGAGATGGGAACTCACCACTCGTGAATGTTCCTGAGTTTGTAAATGTTGAACTTGCAGCAAATCTAAATGGAAAACGAGAAACGAATACTATGCCTCAGTGGGGAGGGTCTTGCTGGTATTATTTGAGGTTTATGGATCCAGATAACTCTGAAAAGCTTGTTGATCCAGAGGTAGAAAAATATTGGGGACAGGTAGACTCCTATGTCTGAGGAGCAGAACATGCAGTGCTGCATTTACTCTATGCTCGATTTTGGCATAAATTCCTCTTTGATATAGGAGTAGTTTCATCGAATGAGCCGTTTTATAGACTCAGAAACCAGGGGCTTATCCTATGAATGAGTTATAAAAATGCAAAGGGAAAACTGATTCCTGATGATATGGTAGAGGAAAAACCCCTCCCTAGCCCTCCCCTCAAAGGAGAGGGAACAGGCTCAATGTGATACTTCGATAAGCAGACAGGAGAAGAGCTTGAAAAAGTTCCGGCAAAGATGAGTAAGTCGCTCAAAAATGTTATCAATCCTGATGATATCGTTCATGAATATGGAGCAGATACCCTCAGAATGTATGAGATGTATATGGCTGATTTCAAAGATGCAGCACCATGGGATACCCGCTCTATCGTAGGGCCTCGAAGATTTTTAGATAAAGTGTATGACCTCTTTATCGAAAGAAAAGAAAAATACGCTTCAAGCGATGATGAGGCTATGAAAACTATTCATAAAGCTATTAAAAAAATCTCAGAAGATATAGAAAACTATAAATTTAATACTGCGATTGCTCAGCTCATGATTACTATGAATACTGGAGAACCTCGTGACGAAGTAAAAAAGGCAGAGTGGAGAGAAATATTCGTAAAGCTTCTACATCCATTTGCGCCACATATTGCTGAGGAGATCTGGGAGACTATGAAAGAAGATTGAAAGCAATACTGTAAAATCTATCTCGCAACAAGTAATTCTGCAAAAGTTGAACGAGCAAAGAAATTATTTACTGCTATTGATTGAGGAGTTGAGCTCTCTGTATATCCTGATATAAAAAATGTTGAGGAAACTGGAGCTACTCCAATGGATTGTGCTCTGCAAAAGATAGAGGCATACAAGGGAGAAGGTATAGATGTACCTATTATGGCAACAGATTCTGCGGTATATTTTGAAAACCAAGACTTTGATCCAACGCATGTTCGTAGAGCTGCAATTAAGGACTCTGGAAAAGATGAAGCTAATATGTCAGACGATGAAATATGTGAAGCAATGATGAGTTTTTATGAAAACGAAGCTACAAAAACGGGAGGAAGTTTTGATTTTTATTATATAGATGCGTGGGCAGTGCTTTTCCCAAATTGAGAAATAAAAACCTCTGAGTATAAAAGGCCCTATGAAATGACGAACGTTAGATCAAAGAGTATACAAATAAAGTTCCCAATGAGTAATCTGTATAGATCAAAGATTACGGGAAAGAGGCAAGAAGATTCAAATGAAGCAGAATACTTAGAAGAGTTTGCTATGCAGTCATGAGCATTTAAAAAACTATTCTGATATGATAGTTGATCTATCTTTGATACTTCATGGCCAGAGTATGATGAGAACTTAGTAGTAGATAGTGAAATAACTATCTGAGTACAGGTCCTTGGAAAACTCCGAGGGGAGATACAGATATCTGTTGATGAAGATAAAGCCTCAGTTTTAGAGAAAGCAAAGACCAATGAAAACGTGATGAAATGGCTTGAAGGGAAAGAACTCATAAAAGAAATTTATGTTCCTGGAAAGATTGTGAATTTAGTCGTAAAGTAAAGTTATGCCTCAAGTTATCATTGTTGATGAATCAAACACTGTTATCTGACATAAGGAAAAATCAGAAGTCAAAGCAGAAGATATTTTTCGCGTAGCTGCTTGTATTATCAAGAATTCTGAGTGAAAGTATCTCCTGGCTCAGAGATCACTGCAAAAGGAAAATAAACCATGACTTTGGGCCTATGCAGCTGAAGGAACACTTACACAGAACGAAGGCTATGAGTCTAATATTTTATTAAAGCTTGAGAGTGAAATAGGGCTTACAGAAGTATTACTGGAGAAACTATATCAAAAGAGACGATACGGAGTACATACATTTTTCCATGAAGTATATTTTATGAAACTTGATCAAAATATAGAGGGCTTTCAGTTTGATAGAAAGCAGGTTGAAAAAATGAGATGGTTTACAAAAGAAGAAATTCTAGAGAAAGAATTTGAAGGAAACTTAATCTCAAAAAAACTCCAAAGAGATGTAGTATTTCTCGAAGATGGAGTAGAAAGTGAATATTAAAAATAAGTAATGTTTTGACTCACATTATCATTCCTGATTTCTCAGATATTCGCTGCAATTGCTATTGTTGCCGATATAATAAGTTTTCAATTTAAGGAGCGTAAGAAGATTATTATCTTCTTCATGATAGCAGCCCTTTGTATAGTGTTGCATTATATTCTACTTGAGAGATATGCAGCAGCAGTTATAGGCTCTATTGCAATAGTAAGATTTTTTGTTTCATATTATAAGACAGATATATATCTGATATATGTTTTTACAGCGTTATTGTGACTCGTAACCTACTTTTTTTACAAAGATATATATGATGTTATATATTTTATAGGGATTACTTTTGCTACTATAGGGGTATTCCAGAGTAGTGACAAGAGCCTCAGGCTTTGGATGATGTGAGGAACAGTATTTGTAATGATCTACGATATACTTATCTTTTCTCCTGTAGGAGTATTGCTTGATTTTATTTTTTTCGTAAGTAATCTTGTGTGATACTACAGATTTTATTATAAAAAATAAGACTATGAAAATAATTATCGTAAATGAACAGGACGAGGAAATCTGAGTGAAGGAACGTTTGGAGGTTAGACTTGATGAGATATATCGAGTCTCGTGTTTATTTATTGAAAACTCAACGGGAGGAGTATTTCTAGCTCAGAGGTGATTTTTGAAGAGTCATAGCCCTGGAAAGTGGTGACCCGCAGCTGTTGGAACAGTTGACGCAGGCGAGACTTACGAGGAGAATATGTATAAAGAGGCTGAGGAAGAAATAGGACTTAGTTGAGAAAAATTTACGAAATGGAAAAAGTATAGAAGTACGGGAAAACATCAATACTTTTGTCAGCTGTATAGACTTACTCTTGATCGAGACATCTCTGAGTTTACGAAAGAAGAGTGACAGGTCGAGACGCTCAGATGGTTCACGAGAGAGGAGCTTGATAACTTAACTAAAGAGTCTCCTGAAATTTTCACAAGTAGTACTGTAAAGATGATTCAAGGAACTATTTAAATGATCTTGATAAGAAAAAACAGCAACTTAGTAGTTGCTGTTTTTTTGCTTCTTTGCTTTATGCTTCTGAGATTTCTTTTGATGCGTTTTCTTTTCTTGTTTGGTCTTACAGTAGGGACATACGGCCCAACTTGAGCGAATCTCTTTTCTACAGCTTTTACAGTTATGCTTGAGAGAGGTTTTACATTCAGGACACATAATATAATCGTCTTCAACTTTTATGTGACAGTTGTGACATAGGAGCATCTCTCCTGGTGCTTTTTCGAGACGTTCATGTACTATATCTCATAGTATTAAGAGGTTTCCTTCTATTTCTTCTTGGTACTTTTCGTACACGCTCATACGAGGACGCAGGAGGAGATAAAGAAATACTCCCAAAGGAGTAAGTAGGATAATAAGGAGAACACAAAATGTCTGAAAAATGCGAGAGTTACTTCTGTTAGATATGTCTTTTGCTACCCAGAGGACAAGAGCCATCCAAACTACAAAAAAATAAACCACAAAAAATTTGAACATAAATTCAATAGTCACTGTTTCCCAGAGCTGTTCAATGTATTCCTGCATTAGCTTAAATTATTTTGTTTCCATTGAGCAATATCTTTATGGTTCCCAGAGATAAGTACATCTGGAACTTTTATCCCTCTAAATTCTTGAGGACGAGTATATAGAGGATACTCTTTTTGTCTACCGAATTTCTCGCAGAAACTTTCTTCTACAAGAGAGTCATTGTTACTCAAAACTTCAGGAATATGCCGAATGAGACTGTCTAGAAATACCTGAGTGGCAAGCTCTCAACTCGTGAGGATATAACTCCCAATAGAGATCTCATAGTTAACAAATAGATCTATAATACGCTGATCAATACCCTCGTAATGCCCACAAATTATGACACACTCTTCTAAGTTTTGTGAAAAATTTTCTATGTGCTGCTGATTGAGCGTTTTTCCTCTTGGGGTAAAATGTATTACAGGTATTTTTTTTCAAACATTTTCAAAGATATGTTCTATAGCTCTACTGAGAGGTTCAGGCTTTAGTACCTGCCCATGCATTCAAAAAGCTTTTGCATCTATATGGCCAGATGTTTCGGGAGAGAACTCATTGAGTTTATAAAAGTTTACCTCAAAAAGCTTCTTTTTATAAGCCTTTCCAATAATACTTGTAGCAAGAAAGCTTTCAAAAGCTTCAGGAAATATAGTTATGATATGGAATTTCATGTATATTCGATAATAGCTAATACTTCCTCTAAAACTCCTTCTGGACTCTGAGTTGCGTCAATAATGTAGTCACAGTACTCCTGCGCTTGCTCTCGCTCAAAAATAGTACTTTCAAGCCTATTTTTGAAATCTGCCTCTGATCCCTCTGGGTTTCTTTCAAAAAATCTCTCTCTGAGTACTTCATTTGGAACATCAAGAAAAAATGAAGTACAATTCTCCTTGAAACCAGGGTGTTTTTCATGGATTTGCTTAAGTCCTTTGGTATCTACTTCTTTAAAAAGTATTTTCCCAGCCTTGAGACCTAGGTCTACCTCATCTTTTTTCGTTCCATAGTAGGCAATTTTATGGTTTGTTTCGTATTCAAGAAATTCATTATTTTCTATAGCAGCTTCAAATTCTTCTCGGCTCACAAAATAATAACTTTCTCCGTTTACTTCTCATGGCCTCATATCACGAGTAACGTAGGATTTTAAAAACTCAAGATTTTTAATACCTTGCTTTTCAAGATTCTTTTTAAGAGTCCCTTTTCCAGATACTGAAACTCACATGATAAAATAGAGATGTCCTTGCATGATAAACAAAATAGAGCTAAAAATATGAATGCTAGTATATTTTTTTTCTCACTAAAACCAAGACTTTCCTAGAGTTTTCAATACGCTCCATAGTCACGAATGTTGGTGTATTTACCAAACATCATATTTCCACCTGCTCCACTTGATAGAGGTGGTGGACTGAGTGGTGGATCAAAGATGAGTCCTCATAGTTGAGAAGAGCCTTTTTTAGTATTACTGTTTGGGAGAGGAGGGGTTCCAAAATATCACCCTGTTCCTTGAGTCTTTCCATAGAGATTACGAAGATTCTTCTCTGCTCTGTTCATTCACTGCTCTATATCATTGAGGGGATAACTGCGAGTTTTGCTATTCATAGTATCTTCTCAACCTCACGAGTTAGCTGAACTATCTTGGCTGTAAAATTCATTTTGTATAAACGCTCTATTTCCAAGGTTTTTATTGTTGTCTATATCTTCTTGCTCTGTACTCTCAGTATCATCTTTTTCTTCTAGGTTTTTATTTCCAAACATAGCTGATACATCTCATGCCTCAGGGTTATTTCTCTCTATTGCCTGTGTAAGAAGTGCCGTATACTCATCGGGAGTCTTTTCAAAGCCCTTTGCTAATTGATTTAAAGGATTAAAGAAACTAAATATCCCCCATACAAATGCTCAGAGTATTAGGATAGATAACAAAAATCGTAGCATACAACAATATTTATTAAAATATTACCAGCATATTATATAAAAATGTCAATATGTCAAGAGATTTAATATAATCTTTCATTTTCTCTACTCTCTATTAAAATATAATCAATTTTACTACGCATTTATATGAAATACCTTATCCTCATTAGTTCCTTCTTTCTCATAGCTTGCTCTGACCCAGATGAAGCCCCAGTTCTCGAGGAACATACAGAAAAATCTTCAAATTTAGCTCTAGAAGAGTCAGAAGAGCAAACAACTGCAGAAGAATCTACTCAAAAGCTAGAATCCTCCTCAGAACCTGATCTAACAGAGGCTACTCCAAAAGAAAACTGTCTCGTATTTGAGGATTTTTCAAATAATCTAGATTATAGATGGGGAATAGTAAATGACTGAGTGATGTGAGGAAAATCACAATGATTTCTCTCATATGAGAATGAAAGTATGATTTTTTCAGGAACGATTATTACTCGCTGATGAGGGTTTTCATCCTTTCGAGGAGGACTTAGTCCCTGAGTACTCTCTGATTATAATTCTGTAAAGCTCAGAGCAAAGTCTGATGGTCGAGAATACAAGATGACCTTTCGTGATAGCAATAATCTAAGTGTTTCTCACCAGGCAGTGATACCCTTACAGAATTCTTGAGAGTTCGAAGAGGTAGAGATTCCTTTTCTCGTACTTCAGCCATCTTACTTTGGTAGGTCTGTCAATGTAGCAGCCTTCAACAAGGATCTTGCTCAGCAGATCGGGATCATTCTCTCTGATTGAGTAGACTGAGAGTTTCAATTGGAGATTGAGGAAGTGAGGTTTTGTAGGTAGGGAATAATTTTGCTTAGAAATAAAGTATATGTTATTATAAATAATGTATTTTAGACTTATGAAATTGTAAAAGATGTGAAAAGAAACTTTCTCATTTCCTACTCCTGAGGATTTTAGAAACTACACTCCACCTATTGAAGATAATATTAGTAAAGGAGAATCGCTAAAAGAACTTGCAGATAAAATTAGACAAAATTGATTGAAAAGATTATACGAAGCTGTGAGAGATGAGCTTGATTATGAGCTAGATCCATATGGTTTATGAAATGTATACTGGAAATCAAGTATTATGGATAATTTATCTGATTACGTTCGTGGAGATCAGTATTACAATATTTCTAAAGAGATTGAATTTTTTAAAAGAGGGTTGTTGCCTGAAAATAATGTTTCAAAGTGAAAGATTTACATTTATGTAACATTTGTTGTTTGAAGCGATGATATAACAATGAGAGTAGTATCAGAATTACACGATTTTTCTAAAATTGATTCTTGACCTATATATATAAAGTCTTTGTGAGACATTAGAAGAAATGTTGATGAACAATTAAAATTCGTACGTGAAAAGTCAGCCTAAAAAAAGGCTCTCGAATTCGAGAGCCTTTTAACTTAAGAATACCAGATTACTTCTCTACTTCACCATCCTGCACCTCATCATCCTTCTTATCAGAAGCATCATCACTGTCAGGTGCGTCTCCAGCCGGAGCCTCTGCATCTGCTTGTGAGTAGATCTTTTGTCCTACCTGCATGAGAGCTTCTTGGAGTGCTTTAGAAGGAGCTTCGAAGTCGTCCTTGGTTGCATCTGATTTAGAGAGTACCTCTTTGACGTCTTTTATTTTGTCTTCGAGAAGTGTCTTGTCTTCGTCACTAATCTTGTCAGCATTATCTGCTATAAGCTTCTCAGCTTGTGCTACGGCGCTATCAGCTTCATTACGAGCGGTTACTTGCTCTTTCTTTGCACTATCTTCGTCTTTCTTTGCTTCTGCTTCTTTGACAAGCTTATCTACCTCAGCCTCGTCCATACCCGTTGATCCTTGGATCGTGATTTTTTGTTCTTTTCCAGTTCCTTTATCTTTTGCAGTTACATGGAGTACTCCATTTGCATCGATATCAAAGGATACCTCGATTTGTGGAACTCCTCTTGGAGCTGGAGCGATTCCGTCAAGCATGAACTTCCCGAGAGATTTATTATCAGCAGCCATTTCACGTTCTCCCTGGAGTACGTGAATTTCTACTCCTGGCTGATTATCAGCAGCCGTTGAGAATGTTTCCATCTTGTTTGCTGGGATAGTCGTATTTCTCTCGATCATTGGAGTTCTCACTCCACCCATAGTCTCTATACCGAGCGTGAGAGGAGTAACATCGAGGAGAAGTACGTCAGTAACGTCACCTCCGATAATACCTGCCTGGATAGCAGCACCCATAGCAACAGCTTCATCTGGGTTGATTCATGTATTTGGTTTTTTCCCAAAGAATGCTTCTACCTTTGAAACGACGAGTGGGATACGAGTTGATCCACCAACGAGAAGTACTTCGTCTAGCTCAGATGCTTTGAGTCCAGCATCCTTGAGTACAGCCTTACATGGCTTGAGACTTCGCTCTACATGATCTCCGATAAGTTCCTCAAACTTTGTTCTTGTGAGCGTCATCATAAGGTTTTTTGGTCCAGATGAGTCAACGGTGATATATGGGAGGTTAATATCATATTCACTCGTAGCTGATAGTTCTTTCTTGGCTTTTTCAGCTTCATCACGAACTCTTTGCAGTGCCATAGGATCGTTGTGGAGATCTACAGCCTGATCTTTTTTAAATTCATCGATGATCCACTCAGTGATTATTTGGTCAAAATCATCACCACCAAGATGGGTATCACCATTAGTAGCAAGTACTTCAAAGGTTCCTTCTTCTGAAAGTTCTAATATAGAGATATCAAAAGTACCTCCACCCAGATCATACACCGCAATTTTTTCATTTTTTCCTTTTCCAGCTCCGTAGGCAAGTGCCGCTGCTGTTGGTTCGTTTACAATACGTTTTACCTCAAGTCCTGCGATCTTACCAGCGTTTATCGTTGCCTGTCTTTGGTCATCGTTAAAGTAGGCTGGTACCGTGATAACAGCTTCTGAGACAGAGCTTCCAAGAAATTTTTCAGCATCTTCCTTCAACTTCATGAGGACATGTGCTCCAATTTCCTCAGGACGAACTTCTTTCCCATCAAACTTGATAAGCGCTGCTCCATCTTTTCCTTTTACGATTTCAAAGGGAGCATTTTTGATCTCATCACTTACCTCAGAGAACTTTCGTCCAATAAAACGTTTTGCTGAGAATATTGTTCCAGCTGGATTCGTGATTGCCTGACGCTTTGCAGGAGTCCCAACGATGATAGATCCATCTTTATGGGCCACGATACTCGGAGTAGTTCTGTTACCCTCCGCGTTTGGAATAATCTTTGCTTCACCACCCTCCATAAATGCTACAGCAGAGTTGGTAGTACCCAGATCAATTCCTATTATTTTTCACATAGTATAAATAGTTATAATTTAATATTTTTTAAACATTCCCCATCTGGCAGTCTTTTGAAAAAACGAAAGAAGTTCTGAGGAATTATGAGCATTCTATCCAAAAAATACACCCCGTCAAAACTTTTTAGCACTTTTTACATTTGAGTGCTAATTTAATATGAGAAAACAACTATTTTAAAGAAATAAGGGAGTTTTTGCACTGAGGAAAAATGTATGCTTTAATACATATATATAGTTTATTTAGGTATATTAAAATATGACACAAATAGAGGCACAATTAACTTCTGCAGAATGTGTAAATCAAGGTTTTGATCTACTTGCAGAAAAAGATCAAGGTTTTCCTGAGTTTGATGAAGTCTTAAAGGGTGACCTTCTTGATGAATTAAAAAAAGAATTCCAGGAAGCTTGAATGAATTCAGAACAGATAGAACTAACTGTTCAAGAATGGTTTCCAGAGAGTTCAAAAAATAATCCATTTTTTCAAGGAAATAGTAATAAGGAGGATATTTCCAATTATTTTCAAACGTTCGCTGGTCATTACCCAGAAGTTGATTTTGCTGAGGTAGTAAACAGTATTCAAAAACTTTATGATGGATATAAAGAATCGTACGATAAATATCTATCAGAATGGAAAAATATAGAGAGTGATGCTCACCAATGAATAATTGACTGTCATCTTGATGCAAGTGGTAATATTTTAGATGACTATTCTGAAAGAATAAGATCTTATGCTGAAGGTAATGAGATACCAAAATATATAATAGATGAATTTATTCATACGTTAGGTAAAACAAAGGGAGAAGTTGAGAGATGAGAACATAAAAAATATGGAGTTGATGTTAGGAGTATAGGATTTGAATTACCTATGGCTCAATTGGGTGACAAACATTATCGTTATTTGTGATGATTATGAACAGCAGTATTGGTTGCAAGTGCAGATAAATATGAAAAAGATAATAATAAATAAATTACAAAATAGTGTAAAAGTCAATATATATTTGCAAATACTTGATATTTATGTTTTAATATACTTATATAGTATTTAGAAAGATAAAATGTCTGCAGTAGAAAACACAAATCAGGATGACTCCCCAAAAGTTGAGGGAGGAGTAATACTAGAGCAAGTTACAGCTGATGTAGAATCTCAAGATATAGTAGATGAAAGAAATTTTACTCGATTATCAGTATGGGACTATATAAAAGGAGTTCATCCTAGTGATAGGGTCTTTTGAGTAGCTGCAGAAAGAGAAGTAGCGAACGATAACTCTCAGTTAACAAAAAAAGCAGCTTAAGCTGCTTTTTCTAAAGGAGTACTTTTTGTCTTTGTATAATGTCATAGATTGATGATATTTTGAACTCACCTTTTAACTCAGCCTTTCCATGACTCTCTCATAAGAATTTTTCATTCTACTTCCATATGAATACTTTCTCATTCTCAGTCAGGATGTGATTCATGTAAGCCATATACTAAATTTTGAAGTATTCCATCAACGATTAATGCTGTAATTGGAAATGTTCATTTAGGAGATAGTTTCATTGAGTGATAGACCTCTTTTGCAGCTTCAGAGCTATATCTCATACTAATAGGGTTTTAGGAATAAATATTTTTCACAAAAAAAAAGAACTCCTTTTGGAGTTCTTTTTTACTACTTTACGAATGATACTACTTTTTTGAAAACCTCTGGATGAGAGATAGCCATATTAGAAAGTACCTTTCTGTTGAGCTTTACCTTTTTGAGGTAGAGAGCATTGATGAACTTAGAATAGGTAGATCCTTCTGCTCTAACGGCATTGTTGATACGAGTAGTCCAGAGTCTTCGGAAGTTTCTCTTTTTGAGTCTTCGACCAATATAACTATTAAGACCTGCTTTCATCCAAGCATTCTTTGCTCTAGAGAAAACTCTAGAGTTCAGCATTCTAAAACCTTTAGTTTGTTTTAGAATATTTTTATGTCTCTTCTTTGTCATCAGAGCTCTCTTTACACGTACCATAGTTCTAGTATTAAATTATATTTGTAGGGAACACAGACATGCGCTCCAAGAGTAGTATTTAAATTATTTCCTCAAAGAATGAGGTATTTGTCTTTTTATTCTCTTTGTCTCACTTTCAGAAACAATAAGACCATACTTATTTCTTCCTTTTGCTTTTGAAGATTTATTAGAGAGGAGATGCCTTTTACAAGCTTTTCCAAGTTTTATCTTTCCTGTTCCTGTTACCTTGAGTCTTTTTGCAACTCATTTTCGTGTTTTAAGCATAGTGGTCTAAATTATAAGTAATTACTTTATTGGTTTCATCATAACATTGAATACATTTCCAGATCGTCTCACCGGGGCATCAGCCTTGTATATCTCATTTAAACTTTCTACGAAGTCAGCAATTTTTGTTGCTGCGATATCTCCATAGTGGTTTTCTCTTCATCTCAACATAAGACTCACCTTGAGTGGATGTCCATCTGCTGAAAATTTTTCTGCTTGTTTCCTTTTTACATCAAGGTCATGCTCTCCGATTTTGAAGGTGATTCGTATCGTCTTCATATCAGGAGCTTTTCACTTTTGTTTATTCTTTTGCTCAAGTTTCTTTTGTCTGTAGAGATGCTTTCCATAGTCAAGCATTTTGACAAGTACTAAATCTCATCTCTTTCCAATCTCCATGAGATCGAGTTCTTCTTGTTTTGCTTTCTCGAGGGCTTCTTCAAGTTTCATCTCACCGAGGTTTCCACCATCATCAAGGATGACTTGAACCATATCTGCTCTGATATCTTTATTTAATCTTTTTTTCTTTTCCTTCATTTATAGGGGTCAAGAGCTAAGCTGTTTCGAGAGTTTTCATCATTTTGACAAACTTTGATTTTTTTCTCGATCCATTATTAGGATGAATTATATTCTTTTTTGTAAGTTTATCAATAAGAGATTGTAGCCCTGATCCAGTAGTCTTTCCATCTTTATCAACTTTGTTAGCGAAAATAGACTTTGCAGTCTTTAGATCACCAGCTTTGATAGCCTTTTCAAATGCAACTCTTGATTCACTATAGAGCTTCTTGTAGTGCGAGTTTCTCGCATGTTTCTTTCTGCTTTGTTTCAAAGCTTTTTTTGCAGATGCTATGATAGGCATATCTCGAAAATATTAATGGTAAAAATAACTGTAAAATAGAGCTTTATTCCCGAAAAATAGCGGGTAAGCTGAGGGATTATAGGCAAAA
>CALLPL010000005.1 GCA_938015455.1 uncultured Candidatus Altimarinota bacterium | reverse complement strand
TGGAGTGATAAATGGGATGGGATGGAATATGGAAAAGTCTTTGATAAAGATGAGAGTTTTTTTCTCAATTCAAGTCTTTACTTCAAGCTGTCCCTCAGCCAGCTTTGATAAACAATTTTAAGACTCATAGGGACTCGAATTATATTAATTATTGCTGAAACATAGACAGCTCTTACCTTATTTATGAGTGTGGAACATGTAAAGATGTATTCTACAGTGAGGAATGCCGGAAGGTAAGTAATAGTTTAGATGTAAGTCTTTGTACAAGGTCAGAATACTGTTATTACTCTGTAAATCTCTTTGATTGTTATCAGCTGCTCTATTCTGTAAATTCTCAGGAATGTAAAAATAGTTACTTCTTAAGAGACTGTATTGACTGCGAGTACTGTATCAACTGTAGAGAATTAAAGCATAAAAAGTTTTGTATAGATAATATTCAATACTCCGAAGAAGAGTATCATAAACGTAAAGATGCAGCCTTATCAAGGCTTGATGTATCTGACATTGTTTCCGGTCTCTATAAGTGAAAATCTTTTTATTGAAAAAATAACGAAAACGTCACATGAAATTATATTTATAACTCAAAGAACTCATTGAGCTGTTATAACGTAAAAAATCTTGAAGATAGTAAGTATTGCTCTCATCTTTGAAGCTCCTCTAAAATTTCTAGGGATTGCTATGATTATAACTTCTTTGGTTGATCAGAGCTAGTATATGAAGCTATGACAGTAGGAGGGCTCTCCCAAAAAGTAAGATTTTGTGTAAATACTTGGGAAACAGCATATGATAATATATATTGTAATATGTGCTTTGCTTGTAAGAGTATATTTTGATGCGTAGGTCTGAAATATAAAGAATATTGCATCTTTAATAAACAATATACAAAACAAGAATACGAAATATTGGTTCCAAAGATTATAGAATGCATGATAAAAAATGGAGAGTGGTGAGAATTCTTTCCTATAAGTATTGCTCCATTTTGATATAATGAAACTTTAGCCCAAGAATACTATCCATTAATGGAAAAAGAGGTCTGAGAAGCTTGATGGGAGTGGTCAGACTACCAAGCTCCTTTCCCAAAAGTAGATAAAATAATCAAGGCAAAAAATCTCCCTGAAAATATTTCAGACATACCAGATGATATCCTTAATTGGGCCATAGAATGCGAAAGCACAAAAAGACCATTTAGGATTATTAGGCAAGAGCTCGAATTTTATAGAAAACACAACATTCCTGTTCCTAAGAGGCATCCAGATCAGCGTTATCTGGACAGACTAGAATTAAGAAAATAATTATGGATAAAGTTATAAAATCAAAAAACTGTACACAGTGCTCTAAGAGTTTTGATATTACGCAAAACGATAGAGATTTTTATACGAAAGTTTCTCCAAGCTTTGTGTGAAAGAAATTCCAAATACCAAATCCAACTCTGTGTCCAGAGTGCAGGCAGCAGAGACGACTTTGCTGGAAGAATGAACTACAGCTATATAAAAATACCTGCTGCTGATGTGGTACAAATATGATAACAAGGTTTCATGAAAAAAGTTACATTAAAAACTATTGTAATAAGTGTTGGTCATCAGATAATTGGGAGGCAAAAGACTATGGGAAAGAAATAGATTTTACTCGTCCAGTATTTGAGCAAATATCAGAACTCATTAGAGAGACTCCATTTCAGAACTTAATAGGCTCACTTTCAAATATAGAAAACAATGCAGTATACACAAATTGTACAGCAGATATCAAGGACTCGTATATGGTAAGTGAGTCTGATTTTATTGAAAATTGCTATTATGGCAGGCTTCTCAGAAAATCTCATAATCTCTTTGATTGTCTTGATTGCAGCAATAGTGAATATTGTTATGAATGCCAACATTCAGATGGACTCTATAACTGTTTTTTTCTTACACACTCTAGCTCTTCTCGCGACATGATATTTGCTCATGATTGTCATGGATGCAGCAATTGTATCTGATGTGTTGGACTGAGTAATAAACAGTACTTTGTTTTGAATCAATCTGTTTCTCAAGAGGAGTATGAAGATACGAAAATAAAACTCAGACAGGGAAAATACATGAAGAATATGAAGGATAATTTTCTCAAACTTTTAAAAAGTAATAAACAAGAGAATAGTTATATTGTTTCAAGTGAATACTCATCAGGAAAGATTATCAGGAATTCAAGAAACTGTGAAAATTGTTCCTTAGTAGTAGCATGTGAGGATTGTCGGTACTGTGAGGAGATAAATACTTCAAAAGATCTCTATGACATTTCCTCTTATGGGAGTAATTCATACCTCATGTATGAGAGTATGTGAGTAGGTCGTTATTCTCATAATGTTTTATTTTGTTCAACTGTTTGAAGAGGAGAAAACCTACTCTACTGTATAGAAACAAAAAAGAGCCAAGACTGCTTCTGATGTGTGAACCTCAAAGATGGGAAATACTGTATTCTAAACAAGCAGTATAGCAGGCAGGAATACGAAGAGCTAGTCCCAAAGATTATAGAACATATGAAAAAGACCTGAGAGTGGGGAGAATTTTTTCCTGCAAGTATTTCTCCATTTTGATATAATGAAACTCTAGCGCAAGAGTACTTTCCTATTTCTAAGAGGCAGGCTGAAGAGAAGTGATATAATTGGTCTGATTATAAGCCACCACTTCCAAAGGTTGATAAAATTATCTCTGCATCAAAACTCCCTGAAGATATACATGAAATACCAGATGATATCCTGAATTGGGCTATAGAATGCGAAGTCACAAAAAAACCATTTCGAATTATTCAGCAAGAACTCGCTTTTTACAGAAAGTATAATTTACCGGTCCCAAGGAAACATCCAGATCAGAGAAGAGTAGAGAGGATTAGAACTTAAAGTCTTTCTTTTTCTTCTCTCATGTGTATTATGCTAGTAAACTTAGCTAATAATATAGATCTCATGAAGAAAAATGTTTGGGAGTATATTGCAAAAGAATCAAAACAAAATATATCTCAGTGGAAAGTTTGCAAGTGGACTGGAGAGCAGTTTCCTGTTTTTCAAAAAGAGCAGGAAATTCTTAAAAAAGTATCTCCTAATTTTTCTATCTCTTCATCTGGCTTATCTCCAGAATCGCGTCTCCGCACTCTACTTATGTGGAGGAATGAGAGAAGGCTCTATAAAAGAAAGTCAGACTTAAGTAAAACAGGTATAATAAGTGTATTCCCAGAAAATACACCATATCCTGTATATCAATTTGAGGAGTACTGAACTGACGCGTGGAATCCTTTTGATTTTGCTCAGGAAATTGACAGTGAACAAAAAATATTACCACAGATACAAGATTTTCTCTCAAAAACCCCGAAAAGAGGACTCAATATTGCAGCGTGAGCAACTATGGAGAACTGTGACTATTGCAATTATGGTTTTGCTTCAAAGGACTGTTATATGTGTCAGGTTCCGCTTATGAGTGAGCAGTGTTACTATAGCAACTCTCCATTTCAGTCGAAGTATAATTTTGACTGTTATCTCAATGAAAAATGTGAAAATAGTTATGAATCTTCTTACTGCATAGAGAGTTATAATATTTTTTATAGCGACTATGTTGAGGGGAGTAGTGACTGTTATTTTTGTTATGATATTCAATGATCAAAGCACTGTATTTGATGTGTTGGTATTATTTGACAAGAGTATCAAATTTTCAATGAAGCAGTATGAATAGGGGAATATGAAAAAAAATTAAAAGAAATTCTTAGCTCTCATGAGAATGTAGAGTCATTTAAAAAAGAATATGAAATATTTAAAAACAACTTTCCTAAAAAGAATTTAAAAAATATTGGAGAAGAAAATTCTTATGGGAGCACTATTAGGCATTCAAAAAACATGACTTTTTGTTTTTCAGGAATATGAATGCAAGAAGGGTATCACTCTACTATAACCTGACTTGAATCTCACAGTTTAGTGAGCTGCAATAGTGGATGATCAGGGTCTTCGTATGTGTATCAAACAGTATGATTTTCAGCAAGTAACAACTCAGCATTTAATTGTTTTGGGTCCTGAAATAATTGTTTTTATAACTATGATTGTCGTGACTGCGAGCACTGTATGTTCTCACTGTGACTCATGAACCAAAAGTATTGTATTTTCAATAAGCAGTACAGTGAGGAGGAGTATAAAAAGACATCAAAAGAGCTGATGAAAAGACTAGAACAAGAATGAATCTGGTGAGAATTTTTTTGAAGCGAACTTTCACTCTTTCCCTATAACGATTCACCAGCTAATGATCACTACCCAGTAGAAAAGATAGTGTATCTGGATGCAGATAAAGAAATATTAAGAACAGAGAAAGGTGGAATAAACGGAAAGGGAATAGTGTATGTTTTACAAAGTGATGAGTTTATTTCAGGTGCCATTCTAGATCTCTGATGAGAGGAAAAAATAAAAATAAAATGGAGAACAAAGAATATTGCAAGTGATATCCCTGATGGAGTTGAAACAATAAAAGGAAAGGACCTTCCTGAGATATGAGAGAGCTCAGAGACTATACTCAATAAAATAATTGTCTGTGAGGTATCAGAGAGGCCCTATAGAATCATTGAACAAGAGTTTAAGTTTTATAAAAAATATAATTTACCTCTACCACGTAAACATCCGGATTTACGCTATGAAGAGCGCTTTCAGAAAGCTCCTAAAAACACTCTTCACTTACGCGAATGTATAAAATGTAATCAAGAGGTTCTGAGCGTTTGGGAAACAGATGATATCATTTGTGATACCTGCTATTTAAAGAATACCTAATATGGAGAATTTATACGCTTATATTTGAATATATGTAGTGATCCTTATTCTTATCAGTCTCTTTATTTCTAGAGGAGAAACTGCAGAAGATTTTCTCATTAGTGGGAGGGATAGAAATTGGTTCCAGGTAATGTTCTCAAAATTTGCTGCTTCTGTAGGAATATCTTGGTTTATAGCATATACCTGATATGCGTATAAGTTTGGAGCTTCTATGTACATACTTCTCATTGGGTTTTTACTTTGATATGCGCTCTTTGCATTTTGGGTAGTTCCAAGGGTATACTCTATAGCAAAAAAGAATACATTTTATACTCAGTGAGACTTGGTATATTACAATACAGGTAGTAGTTTATGAAAAACTATTACGAATTATTATTCTAGTATCATACAGTTTACTTGGTTACTTGCGAGTTTCATAGGAGGAGCGAAAGTTATGAGTAGTATAGGATTGCTTTCCTATGAATCTGCACTTCTCTTCACTATCTTTACAGTTATGTCTTATATACTCCTTGCAGGTTATAAGGCAGTTATTGTGACTGATATCTTCCAAGGTTTTATTATTATAGTTTTATTCTTTCTTATTACTCAAAACGCTTTAATTTGAGAGAATATGCTTAATTTATTATCTCTTGAAACGCAAAGTCTTGATATAGCCTCAATCATAGGACTCTTTCTCTATGGGGCCCTCTCTATATTAGCGCTTTCAGATAGATACCAGCTGCTCTATGCTGCAAAATCGGAGAGAGATATTAGAAAGGGAATATTTCTGACCTTTGTTCCAGTAAGTATCGTATGAGTATTTGCTATAGTTTTAGGATTATCTATATTTTCAAGTAGCCCAGGGCTTGATCCTGATCTAGCGTTTATTCAGTCGATTATTAATATGGAGAATACTCGTCTTCTCCCTCTAGCATTTGTAATGCTCTTTGCTGGACTTATGAGTTCAGCTGATACCTACATCTATTCGATATCATCTCATATAGTTCTTGAAAGAAATAATTCAAATAAAAAAGAAAATATCACGGATATTAGAGTGATGACGATAATAGTAGTGTTTATAGCAGGAGTTATTTCTTATGTATTTAGAGATATCATATGAGTTACTATCGTATGAGCCGGACTAAGTCTTATTATGTCCTTTCCTATGATATATGTTATCAGGTGATGAAAGAGTGCTTCTCGGTTTTTAGGATCTCTCGCATGAGGATTTATATGATTTGTTTTATGAATTATAATACTTTGACTCGAACCAAGTGTTGCTCTTACAGTACTACTTGGGGGAATGTTAGGTCTTTCAAAAAAGTAATAAGATGTATAAATATAAATAGTCAACTACCCTTGATTTCTCTTTGTAAATACATATATTTAAATGCATAAAAGTAGAAGCTTCTAACTCATTTTATGCAAAAAACCTATCTTATAAAAGTCTACCATTCGTTCGATCAGGGAATCGACGTTTTTAAGAACTTTTTAGATGACCTATGAAAGACGGTGAAGAAGCAAAAGATGACTCTTGGACTCAATTATGCGAGAGGTCAATTTTATTATTCTTATAGCTCAGATGATAATGCATACTCCTATTTCGAGAGTCAGTTTTATTCTTCATTTAATAAATTTCAGATTCTGCCAGATGATGGCTTTGTGTGGAAATATGATCCTAGTAGAACGGTAGTTTGAGAGCTGAGGCTTCAAAATAGCTGGTTTTTTCCTTTTAAATATAGGTTCAAAGATAAGACAGATTTTGTATATAATATTTTCCGAAGCTTTGAGAATTTTGATATTGTTTCTAATAAAGCTGGAATATTCGTAGAGATGGATTCGATTGTAGAAGAAAGCTTTCGTTTTTTTATAAAATCAAAAGTTAGTTATTTCTTCTTTAAATTAAAGCTTCTATTCCAGTTTTTTAAATATATGTTTAACTTCAAGATTTCAGGAGACTGGAAAAAGGAAGGCCACGCCCATTATAAAAAAAAGCTGAATGAAGAACTCTTTTCCTCCAAGATATTTATTGTCATGCAGGGGAGCGATAAGCAAAACGCAGAGGTGAAACTGCATTCTCTTTTTAATAATTTTGAGATATTTAAAAACTATCCGCTTAACAAGTTTAATCTCAAAGTACATCATGATTTTAATAGCGTTATAGATATTAAAAAATGAAAATTCGAGTTTAGAAAATATAATCTGAGCAGTGAAGAAATCTCTTCATTTCTTCACTTCCCACAAAACCCCAAGAATGAAACATCACTTCTCAAGGTTACAGCGCGGAAACTCACTCTCCCGATAGGAGTCCCCAGTTTTCCCTACACTAAGATGAATAATGAAGTCATCCCAACGAAATATCCAAGTGATACGAATATCCTATGAATTTCTGACTTTAGATCGATACGTGTTCCTGTAGGGATTTATGACGAAGACAGGCTGAAGCATGTATACGTTATAGGGAAGACGGGGGTTTGAAAATCAAAGTTCCTCTCGAGTTTACTCATTGACGATCTAAAACAATGAAGATGACTAGGACTTATTGATCCTCATGGAGATCTGATTGAAGAGATATTTATGCATATCCCAAAGGAGAGGAGAAAAGACGTAATAGTTTTTGATCCGACAGATGAAAAATTCCCATTTTGTCTCAATCCTCTGGATGTACAAAGTAATGAATCAAAACAGATCCTTGCAAAGGGATTTATAGATATTTTTAAGAAATTCTTCTGAGCCAATTGGAATCCAAAACTCGAACATGTTCTCAGGATGGTGTTCCTGGCACTTTTAGACAAAGAGGATGCAACACTCTTTGACGTCATACGTGCTCTCACAGATAAAGACTTTCGCTATGATATGATAGAGAGTATTAATGATGATGTGGTTCGTAACTTCTGGACCAATGAGTTTGCTGGTTGGAGCCAACAGTTTAATACTGAGGCTATTATGCCAATACTAAACAAGGTTGGACAACTTCTCTCGGTAGATATCCTTAAAAATATATTTTCATCAAAAGAAAACAAGCTCGATTTCAGAAAAGCTATGGACGAGAAGAAAATACTTCTTATCAAACTCCCAAAAGGAAAGCTTCAGGAGGATATCATGGGTTTCCTCGGAGCGATGTTTGTCACCAAGATGTTCCAAGCTGCGATGAGTCGTCAGTCACTCCCAAAGAACAAGAGAGTCCCGTTTTTCCTCTATGTTGATGAATTCCAAAACTTTGCCACAGATACCTTTAATGAAATACTTTCAGAGGCCCGTAAATATGGTCTTGGACTCGTACTCGCGCATCAATTTATCAAACAAATTCCAAGCAATATTTCTGACTCGCTTTTCGGGAATGTTGGGACTCTGGTGAGTTTTCGTATTTCCAGTGAAGATGCGCTCTTTATGAAACAACAGTTTGACCCCTTTCTTGATGCCTACGATCTGGCGAATCTTTCACAAAGAGAGGCATACTGCAAGATGATTGTTCGCGGAGAGGTAAAAGACCCATTTAGTATCAGAACCCTATACGTTCAAGATAAACAAATAGACACAGACTACATAGATTCTATCTATGAGATATCACGAAAGAAATACTCACGTAGCCTCCTAGAAGCTAAAAAGAAGGTTCAAGAAGAACAAAAAGATGTAGTAGAAGTTATTGAAACATTTGCTGAGCCGATAATATAAAAACCATATGACAGACCTCAAACATTGGCAGGAAATTATCCAAGAAAGAAGAAAGAAAACAAATTTTCGAGATTTTATTGTAGAAATCTGATCATGGTTTCCAGTAGTTTTCCATAAATATGATAGCACTCTTTCTCGTCATCCGATCTCTGATAGGATAGGATGAATCACTAACTATCAAGAATTTGAAGATACTCGTTCAGATCTATTAAAGATATGAAGAGATTATGATTTTGATAGAAGTTTTGAAGAAAATTTTAAAAGACTCATGCAGGACGCTACTCTGCCAAATCTTGCACAGTTCTGAAATAATGAAAATACTGAGTATGGAGATGTTATACTCTGATCGAAAAATGTATACCTTTCTATACTCGTTGTAGAGTCTGAAAATGTTATGTATTCAAACGGAGTTTTTCGTTCAAAAAATGTATATAGGAGCTTAACGGTTGACTCAGGGAGTGAAAATATTTATCATTCGAAAGCTATTTCTAGTTCACAAAACACATTTTATTCGAGATATATTAAATCATGATATGAACTGTGGTTTTGCTCGGAATGTGTCTGATGTAGAGAGTGTATATTTTGCCAAGAGCTGGAAAATGCTGAGTACTGTATTGGAAATAAGCAATTGAGTAGAGAAGAATATCAAAAACAAAAAGAAGAAATTTTAGTACAAGTAGAAAAATACCAAGATTGGTATAAATGACTCAAAAAAACAGGAAAAGACATTGGCTGTAAAAATACCTCAGGGAGTTATAATCTCTTTTGTGAGAACATTGAAAATGGTTATGGCTGAAGAAATGTTAAGAATGCGAGAAATATCATCGATGCAGGTTGAGATGATGGGAATATATATGAAGAACTTTATGACGCTGTAAGTACAGGAGGGTATAGCTTAAACGATATTTATGGAGTTCAGTGAGTTTCTTGAGGCTCTCATTTATATTGTAGTAGTGAGATCACTGACTCAAGCAATATTTATTACTCGTATTATCTTGAAGGGTGTAATCACATGTTTGCATGTATAGGCTTGAAAAATACCTCATACTGTATACTGAATAAACAGTATTCGAAAGAGGAGTGGCAAAAAATAGTAGATAATATTTTCAAAGCAATGCAGGATGATTGAATACTTGGTGAAATGATTCCTCCTTCTATAAACCCATTTAATTTTAATGATACATTTTCATGAGTTATCGGTATTCTAGATAGAAAAGGTGCTATAGATAAGTGATACTTATGGAGAGAACAAGCTATTAAAACCTGAGTTCCGGACGATACCTGAATAGTGAAGGTTTCTGATTTAGACCTTCAAAACTATGATAAAGATATTTGTGAAAAAGTTATAGAATCAGAGGATGGAAATTTTTATAGAATCATGCCAATAGAATACGAGTTTCTAAAAAAACATAATCTTCCACTTCCAGATATTCATTGGAAAGAAACGATGAAGTTGCAGTTACAGGTATAATTAGCTCCTCTTTTTTCACTTCCCAAATTTATCTTTCAGAAAGTGTTACTTAGCTGGTCCTGAAGCTAGGCTCGTAATAAGGCTATTATTTTATGAAAAACCTTACTTTTTCTTTATTTTTTATGGAAAAGTATTAGTATATAGGTCCCTAGTACTTTCAAGCATCGCGTATGTATATAGAAGAAAAAAATAAACGTAGGTATTTAAATAAGAAGAGTTCAGGAAAAAAACTGAGTGTTTTATTGGGTGAGAGGAAAGACACTATAAAAGAAGATATCATGAAGCTTTCGGGTAAGGAATTTGAATACGTATCGTGAAAAGAAGGGTATAAAATTTTTGAAGAACATCTATATGATAATTATCTTCTCACTCAGGCAACCCAAGACTCTCTATCTCTGATGAATCTTTTAGAAATAGATGCAAAGCTGCAAGAGAGGTATGCAAAATTTCCAGAAGTCTTTATTTATGAATCAAATAAGACAGAAGGAAGCAGAATTCCATTCGAACAACTACAACTTATTGCGCAAAACAAAAACTATTCATATAAAGTAAAGAACGAGATACAGGAAGTAGAGAATTCTTTTCTTGCATGGAATTTTCTACTGGAAAATTTCTTGTTTAATGAGGGGAATATAAAAAAACTCTATCATATTTTAACGAAGGATTTACTTCAAGAAAATTGAAATAAATACCCAAGGTGATTTAAAAAGATAGAGATAGTAGTAAACAATAATATCACATCTAAACCTGAGGATGTATCCAAGGATATATGTTTGTTGCTTAACTCTTATAGAAGTAATAAGAAAGAAGTATTTCCACTGCAACTTGCCTTTGACTTTCATCTCAAATACGAACAAATTCATCCTTTTGAAAATGGAAACGGACGAACAGGAAGACTACTTCTCAATAAAATCCTTATCTCACGTTGATATCTCCCCATGATTATATTTGAGTCAAATAGAAAGGCCTATTTCAATGCTATTGACTCAGCTAACGGGTGAAACAAAAAGAAATATTACACCTTTATGTTAGAACAGTATTCTAAGACTTTAGACCAATACTGGAAAGCCTAGAGAACGCGCTTATCTTTTCTTCTTTCCTTTCCCAAACTTATCTTTCAGTTTTTTGAAGGCTCTTTCTCAGAGCTTGTCTTCTAGCACAAGATTGAGCTGAGCCTCTTCATCGAAGAGATGTATGCCCATATCGAGTTTGTGTTCGATCTTGAATCGGTAGTCCTCATAGTTTCCATATGAGATTGAGAGCTCTCACTCATGTACAAACCAGACATGTGTTGCGAGTTTATTGACGAAATATCGATCATGTGAGATGAAGAGAATAGTTCACTGGTACTGCTTGAGAGCAAATTCAAGTGATTCACGTGTATCATAATCGAGATGATTCGTTGGTTCATCTAGGATAAGGAGGTTTGACGATTTCTGTCATAATATAGCAAAGAGGAGTTTTGATGTTTGTCCTCCTGAGAGAGAGGAGACTATTCTATCAAGGTCTTCTTTTTCAAAGAGGTAGTGTTTTATAAGCCCAATAAGATGTTCGTCTGGATAATTAATTCCGTGTTTTATGAAGTTATCACGCACGGTCTTTGTCTTATCGAGCTCTTCATGCATCTGCGAGTAATACAGTATATCAGAAGATTTTCACAGAGACTGGTATCACTCTAGCAGTGGAATTTGCCCAAGTATTGTTTTGATGAACGTAGATTTTCAGGCTCAGTTTTCTCAAACAACTCCAACTCGCATAGCCTTGTGGAGAACTACTTCGTTTATAAAGAAGAGAGGAGATTTTTTATCTCTCCCAATGAACGCTTCCTTATAACTGAGCAGTTTCTCAGGAGATTCACCAGAGTACTCAAAGAAGAATTTTGGCTTTTGAGGAATAAAGGGTTTTTTGAGTTTCTCCATTTTATCAATCATTTTTTCTCGACTCTTTGCCCATCATGCTCTGGAACCTGCTCTGAATCTATTGATAAGACTTTCTTGTTTTCAGATATATTCTTGTTGTCTTTCCCAATCATCTGTGCGTATTCGCTCCACTTTCTCTCTCTCATATACATAATCTGTATAGTTACAGTGATACATGGTTGCTGGCCTAGCTGGTTGAATTTCGAGAGTTTTGTCACAAGTTTTATCGAGGAACTCACGATCATGCGAGACAATCACATACCCTCAGTGCCATTTGTTTTGGAGGTAGTTTTCAAGCCACTCAACACTATTCATATCTATGAAGTTTGTTGGTTCATCTAAAAAAAGTATATCAGGGGATTCTAGCAGTACCTTTGCGAGAGCAATTTTTGTTCGTTGGCCTCCAGATACCTGTGAGAGTTTTTTATCCAAGAGCTCTAAGAGTCACATTCATTGAGCCACTCAGTGAACTTTATTTTCATACTCATATCATCAAATAGTATTGAATTGTTCAAGTAGGGAAGTGTAGCTCTCTATTATTGCACTGTCAGTACTTGTTTCCATTTCTTGTTCCAGTCTTTTGAGTTTTAGTTCCATACTACGAATCTGAGTAAAGGCATCTGCGAGTTCTGCTCTGACTGTTTTTGATTCATCGTCACTATAGACTTGGTGAAGGTATCAAAGTTTCAAGTTTCCAACGTTTTCGATAAAACCTTCATAGCCCTTAATCTCTCAAGTAAGTACTTTTAAAAGGGTCGTTTTTCCAGATCCGTTTGGCCCTACTATAGAAAGTGTATCTGTTCTATTGATAGTGAGTTCAATACTTTTAAGTATTTCATCTCCTCACAGTTCGAGTTTTTCTATTTTAATTTTTAGATGTTTCATTGAATTAGTTGAATATTAATCTTACCATTATGATACATAATACTAGAAAAATCCAACTAATTTTTATCAGCTTCTGCCCTTATCTCTTCGAGAAGCTGACGAAACCATTTCTTGAAACTTATTATCTCTTTTTCTATAGTTGCTTCACATAGAACATATCTTTCAGTTCTGATTCAATACTTTCCTAGTAAGTATGTGTCTCTCTTTTTGTCATAATGTGATTGGTCTTTATGGTGTCAGCCATCTATTTCTATATTTAATTTTTTTCAAATTAAAATATCTAGTTCAAATCCATCAATATGTACTCAACTTTCAGCATTTTCAAATTTCTCCCGTACATGTGAAAGACATACTTTTTCACTATGAGAAATTTTAGACGTAAGTTTTATTACTCTTTGGTATTCATTATAGATATCAGAGGGGATATCATCTCTACCATAGAGATTATATATCGCAACAATATAACGAATATCTAATGGATAGTGAGGACTTGATGGATCAAGATTTTTTAACCCTCTTTCTTTGATTTCTCAGAAAAGTTTTGATGCAGTAGCTTGTACTTGAGAATTTTCTTTAAAATCACTTAAACCCATAAGTGTATTTACTAATTGTTGATCACTGAAATTTTTATATTTTCAGTTTATATCTGTGAGAATTGTATGTAATAAACGATCTGGAATCATAGTAATATCCTCCACTGCTTGTAATCAATAGCTTGCATTTGCAACGGCATGAGGTGTGATATTTCATGTACTTCATGATATCATAGTACTTAATTTTTCTATTTCTTCTCAGCCCCATCTATGTCATGTTTTCAATGAACTATACAAGAGTTTGTAGTAAACCATTTTATGGTCAGGGCTTTTTGTATTAAGCGCTGAAGTAATTAGACTCCCTATATTTTCGCTCCTAGATCTAGATAGTTGTTTTAGTATAGCATGTTGTCTTGGTGATAACTCACCGATGTAAGAAGTATCTCATGTTTCTTCTGGTGGCATGGGTGACTTTCTCCTTTTTTTTCGAGTTTGCCCTTGTTCCTGGCTAGTAGAAATACTTGCTAATTCTTTACGAAGCTGAGATTGAAGTTGATAATATGATTCATCAAATTCTACCATGGTATGACTGTGGGACTCGGATATCCAGTCCCGAATAATCTCAATATATTCGATACAAGATATTGCTCGTGATCCATTGAGTTTTTCTTTGAAATACCCCATAAATGAGTGCGAATCATTTCATCAAAGCATAGACTCTATAGTCGTACTATCTAATGAAATAATACACTGTATATAATCGTTATATTCTTCTCATTTTTTTATAGAGAGTCACTCAATAAGATATGAATACTCGTGATCTGTACCTATTTGATCGAATGCTGTATGTATCCCTTTAAAGAATGTACTCAGCATACTTGTAGCTTTTTCTAGTTTCTCTGCTTCTTTGTGTTTCGATACATCAGCAATAGATTGAATCGTAAGAGCCGAATCATTTTTGAGATAGAGGATACTCCCTGTTTTGAGAAAACGCATAACAGGAATAATGTAGCTACTTTGTTCTACAGTGGATGTATGTATATAAGACAGGTAGTCTCAAATGAGCTCTATATCTAACTCATCTCATCTCTTGAAACAGAATTCGAATAATTTATTATTTTTTTCTACTGAAAAAATATCATTGGACTCAAAAAGTTTTAATAGAGAGATAATATAATCAAGCTTATTCATTATAAGTTCTTCACTTTCTTGACTACTGTGTTCTTGAAAAAAGACTGTAGCTTGTTCAGATTTTAAAAACTCGAGAAAAGCTCCTTTAAAATTCTCGCTTATTTCCTCAAATCAAAGTAGAGCAAGACATATATTTTCGGAAAACTCATGGAGAGCTATTATCTTTAAGATTTCTTCTCAGAAGATATGGATGAGCTTTTCTTCAAGAGATGTTTCTGTGTCCTCTCTGTCTTCATGGTTTGGATCTTCTTCAGGATAAGCAGGTCACTCTCACTCAGCTCATTGAAATTCTATTTCCAGCAAACCAATAAGCGTTTCTCTATCAGTCTCCCAAGCTCATTCTCATAAGCTATCAATAAGCAGTATAGCAGCTCACATTGATGGGATATCATCATAGATTCTATGGCTTCAAAGTACTCATAAAAATCATGTCATTTTTTCTTGCTCAGTTTCATCAGCCTCAAAAAACTCGATTAATAAATCTCTACGTTTGTTACTTCATGTTTCTGCAAAGTATAGGTATAGCTCATTGAGCTGAGAAGTCTCACCAGCAGTGATTCAAAGAGTATCTCTATGAAAACTTGCTACAGCAGCAAAGCCTCATTTATCCCAGGCTTGCTTAGTTTCCTCTGCTGCTCAAATTCCAGCGGGGTTTGTTTGTCATGCCTTAAGTCTCTCTCGCATTTGAACTGCTCACTCATAACTTTGATGTACATACTGCATTTGCTCATATTTATCTTCGTTTGATATTATAGCAGTAGCATCTTGTGGATTAGAGGCAAGTGTTCAGATTAGCTGAGGAGTTTGTATCCTAGCTAAAATCTTTAAACTTGGAGCATCAATATGCCTGAGAAAACCTCGGTCATGTATTATGTCTATGTACTTAGTTCCATTTTCTTCTCTTTTTTTAATAAAAGCTTCACTAATAAAAGTTTCTTCATCTGCAGTTAAAGATAGGATATAGTCAATATCCTCGATCCCAAGTAATAGTACGTGCGAAATGAAGTTAATATTACATGAAGGGAGAGTATCTACTCTTATCATGAAGCTCTCAATTCACTGCCTTCTTTCTCAGCTAAGAGGTCATTTGTACCATTGTTGAAGTAATATGAAAAAGAGTACTCAGTCATCATTTTTATCAAAAGTGTTTCTAAAAGTTTTGCTCATTACATACAAGCGTGTAATAAATACTCTGAATTCTGTTGATTGACCTAATCCAGCTGGAAAGAGACTCTTATTTCATTTTTCAGAAGATTTAGGCTTATTATAACGATATAATCATAATACTCTTCTAGCAAAAGTAGATTGGTGCAATAGTTTTAGTTGATCTTCATCAATTTGGATACCACAAAAATCGGAGATAGCTTTTGTGTATATAACTCATAGAATAGATTCTTTATCGAACTTTGTTGTTGCAATATACTCACAACAATTAATTACCTTGCGAGCTTCTGCATCTTTTATATCTATTCATCCTCATATATTCGAAAAATGTGTGCTAGCATTTTGGATCATGATGTATGACGCAAGGAATCTTTGGACTTCATCACTTAGTAAAGCAGGGAGAGTATCTCAATCTAAAAGCTTGTGTAGGGCAATAATACTTTCTTCTCAGAATACCGGAATAAAGGCATCGCTTCCTGTCATCTCACGATGCTTGTCAGTAAGTTCACTGAGTTTTACGATACTATCAGTATCCTGCTTAAGATAAGCAGTCTCTCGTATAGCCTCTACGAAAGCCTTAAAGAATTCATTTATTTCATTAACATTATCATTGAACTTGTCATGATCAACATCAACCTTTTTTTTAGCACGAGATCATGTATATTTTCTTGAACAAATAGCCTGCAGTTGACTTCAAATACTGTAATTTTTTATCAACCTATCTCGCTGAGAATCAGCAATACAATTTTGAACAGAAACTCTTATTGATCCATTGATTCATCTCGAAAGATTTCTTTTATAGTGTTTCTCGCGAATTGGTACTCAGCTTAGTAAGAATTCTATTCATTCAAATCACTCCTCAACTCTTCACTCTAGTAAAAATGATTTAAAGTCATCTACTGATCCGTGTGCATTTAAAACGGAACCTGCTTGATTTGATACATTAGAGCTTACAGTATCAGGTGTTTCTACTCAAAACTGCCCCTCAGTTGGCTTTTCCCTAGATTGATGATCCATTCAATAAGGGATTCCTCATGTTAGACTTATGACCGGTCAATCTTCTTTATCACTCAAACCCCTTTAAATAGCTTATAATATTATATATATTATAATGCAATAATAATTTATTGTCAATATTATAGACTTACAATCTATTTCAAATCGCACAATAGTTGAGAAATAAAAAGAGACATTGCATAATAGGAGTTGCTTACACCCTTATTATTACAAAATGTCTCATACTAAACTTACTCATAGAGAAATATATGCAATAGAAATATAC
>CALLPL010000004.1 GCA_938015455.1 uncultured Candidatus Altimarinota bacterium | reverse complement strand
GGTACGGCTACGGAGAATCGAACTCCGGTTGCCTGGATGAAAACCAGGTGTCCTAACCACTAGACGATAGCCGCAAAAACACTACTTTACCCACTTAGAGCCCCGGTATTATATACAATAGTGTTTAGAGTCAAGTTTTTTTCAGCAGCTTTTGTGCTGTCAACAGTGAAGTAGACAAAAACTTTTGCTTCGTTGCAGTTTTTTTCTATAGTATTGTGGACAATATACTCTCTGAATTTTTTATATGTACACCTTTACAAGGCAAGAAGCTGCTGAAAAACTCCAGGTTTCAACTCGTAGTATTGACAGATATATCAAAGCTGGAAAACTCAGAAGTCGAAAAGAAGGAAAGATTATCTATATACATACCCAAGATATAGAGAATCTCTCAAGAGATACTATTTTGAGACAACCCGAGGTTATTATTCAAGAACGAACAAATAACTATAGCTCTCAAAGTTACAATCAGCAGAGAGAAAATACCTCAAGTAATGAACGAGATCCTCTCAAGGACGTTCAGATAGCCCAAGATCCTAGCTCAGCTATGGCACTCCAAAAAATATATACTGATCTCAGGTCCGAAATAAAACAAAAAGATCAAGCTATAGGAGATCTCTCTATCAAACTCGGTCAAGCTCAAGAAATCGCAAAAAACTCTGTAAGTCTCGTAGAATTTAAAAAATCTCAATTTCTCCTCGAAGAATCCAAAGGACATCTCTCTCAAGAGATTTCTAGTCTCAGAGACGCGAGTAGCGAGCTCAAAGAAAAACTTCGTTATGAAAAATCTACAAACTATATACTTATTAGTTTCTGTATTGTCCTTGTTCTTGTTATAGGTTTTGTCTGGTTTCTCAAAATATAATTCTTCGTCCTTGTAGTTCAACGGATAGAACAACCCCCTCCTAAGGGGTAGATGTAGGTTCGATTCCTGCCGGGGATACCATATATATATTATTTTGAGTCCTGAGTCTAAACTTTCTTAAGAAATTCTTAAGATGAATTAATACTATAGCTATACATAAAAATTTAGAAAAAAATAGAGAGAAATCTGTTTTTTTCTCGCTTATGTACGAAAAAACTTATACTGGGACCATATTTTAATACATTAGCATTATATACATGTCGGATAAAATAAGTAAAAAGATAGAGGAAAACGCTCAACACATAAATGAGAACTCTCGCGAGATTAAAAATAACACCAAGATGGTTCATGTCCTCTATATAATTATCATTCTGCTTATGATGATTATTTCTGGACTCGCATTTTATGTTGGAACTCTCTATAATAAATGAGGGAACACTCCTTGAGTTGTTCAAGCAGAAGACGTTACAGTAACAATTATTGACGACACTCGTTGTACGGAGTGTCAAACTGCTGAGGTTGTATGACAGATTAAAGCCCTCCCATTTCTTGCTGCAGCTGAGTTTGTAGAAAAGGACTTTAGTGATGCAGGAATGAACTCATTCTTAGAAGAGAATAATATTACTGCCCTTCCAGCTATAGTATTTTCAACAAATATCTTAAATGATGGAGGACAGATAGCTCCATATCTCACAGCTCTTCCAGGCTGAGAGTTTTCTCTTGCTCTTGGTTCAACTTTTGATCCATTTGCAGAGAGAAGCGCTCGAGGATTTCTCAAACTTGATGTAGCTGAAGCAAAAGAAATTTTAGCTTGATCATACCTAAGAGGGGCTCCAGATGCTGAGCTTACATGGATAGAGTATACTGATCTCAACTGTCACTACTGTCAACTTATGGAAAGTGATGGAACAGCAGATACTCTCTTAGAAAAATATGATGGAAAACTGAGCAAAGTTACCCATAACTTTATAGGAGTATGAGGTCAGAAATCCCAAACTGGGGCAGAAATACTTGAGTGTATAGGAAAAGAAGGTGGAACTACAGCATATAATGCGGTTCTCTCTACTGCTCTTACTTCAAAAGATAGTAGTGAATCAGCAATGCTAGCTCTAGCAGTAGAACAAGGCCTAGATGAAGCTACTATTAAATCATGTCTTGATAATGGAGATATGAGAGAACTCGTAGCAAAGAGATTTGCTACAGGACAAAATACTTTCGGGGTAACGGGAACTCCTGGAAATATCATTATCAATAACACAACTTGAGAATACACTCTCATATCATGAGCTGTACCAGCTGCGAGTTTTGAAACGGTGATTGAGTCAGTGATGCAATAATAAATATAAAAAAAGAGTTCTCCCAGGCCTGGGAGAACTCTTTTTTTATTTAAGCATTTTCTTTATAAAGCCTTCGTCTTTTCTCCAGTTCTTTTTTACTTTCACTCTCAGAGAGAGAAAGACCTTTTGATCGAATATTTGCTCAAGTTCTAATCGAGCATTCTTTCATACTTTTGTGAGGAGAGCCCCCCCCTTTCAGATGATAATATATTTTTGAGAATCTGTTTCTGCATAGATGTAGGCTGATATTTTTTTCATTTTTTTTATTTCATCCTCCTCTATTTCTTCTACAGCAACAAAGACGCTATGAGGGATTTCTTCTTTCAGTTCCTCAAAGAGCTTTTCTCTCACGATTTCTGAAATACGAAAATATATATCTTGTTTTGTATAATAGTCTTCTGGAAAAAGAGTTGGTCAGGTAGGAAGAAGCTTCTTGATAGCCAGCATGAGTTCATCAAATCACTCCTCCTGAACACTCGAAATAGTAAAAGTATTTTCTCCATCAGGAATATCTATTTTTGCTTGAAGGTCTGATTTTGTATAAACACGAAAAATAGGATTATTCGTGTTTTCTAAAATTTTCTCTATATATTCTTCCTCCGAACCTCTATGCCGTGAACTATCAATAAAATATAAAATCACCTCTGCATCTCTCAAGCTTGAAATAGCCTGTCCATTTATCTCTTTATTGAAGTCCTTTGCAGATTCATGAATCCCAGGAGTATCAAAAAATATAATCTGACTCTCTGAATCATTAAATATCGCAAGAATCTTATTACGCGTAGTTTGAGGAACATTTGTGGTAATCGAAATTTTTTCTCCTATAAGGGTATTCACGAAGGTCGACTTTCCAGTATTTGGACGTCATACAATGGCAACATATCCGACTTTTTTTTCTTTAAGGCTCGTTGTATTTTTTAAGATGTCTTGTAGGTCCAGTTCTTGCATATATTTAGTTTTGTAAAATTAAAGGTACTTTTGAGTATTTATTGAGTTTTCCTCGCTGCAGAAACACTATATCTTCGAGCCTGACTCAAAACTCTCCTGGGAGGTATATTCCTGGCTCAATAGTAAACACCATTCCTTCACTGAGAATCTCTTTTCATGTCTTAGAAATTTTTGGCTCCTCATGAATATCAAGTCAAACTCCATGCCCAAGTCCATGAGTATAAAGTTCATCATATCCAGCATCTTTAATGATAGCTCTAGACATATTATTAAGTTCTGTACCCGTCATACCCTTATTATATACTATAATACTAGCTTCATGGGCCTTTGCAACAATGTCTAAGATTTCTGTAAACTTTCCATGAAGCTCTGTCTTGTCTCATACCCAAAAGGTTCTCGTAAAATCACTACAATATCACTGATATTTCGCTCACATATCTATGAGGAGTGGACCGTTTCCGATAAGAGTATCTCAAGAACTATGATGTGGAATAGCTGAATTTTCTCAAAATGCTACAATACTGTCAAAACTCTCTGATTCACCACCAAGTTCAAATATTTTAGAAACAATTATCCCCTGGACTTGGAGTTCTGTTTTTCAACATAATTCTCATTTCTTTGCTAAACTCAGAATATACAAAAATACTTCATCTATAACATCAACAGCTTTTATGATATATTCCTGTTCCTCCTTATTTTTTATACGTCTTTTTTCTGAAATTTCGTGTACTTTCGTTTGAATCGAAAGGTCAGGATAAGAATTCTGTATCTCTTTTACATACTTAATAGCAATATTTTCTTCGATACTTAGCTCTCTAAAGTCTCCTAGCTGCTCTATTATTCATGGAAGAAACTCTTCTATCTGAACAATATTTATTTTGAGTCCAAGCTGTCATACCCGCTGTCTCAAGATATCTTCATCAATGTTTTTTGTTTTTTCAACATATCTGCCATCTAAGAGTATCACTATACTCACGTCATCAAGCAGTATAGCTCAAAGTGTTGGTTGAAATCCAAGAAGATACTGAAATATCCTATTCGTGCACGAGAAGTCACTATCAGTAATAAAAAGATGCATCATAGCTTAAAGATATTTTATGGGCTTTCTTGTAGCATCTTGAAAAAGTTCGGGAAGTCAATTTTCTTTTGACAACAAAGCTATTTTTTATAAAATTGCGGAGCTTTAAATAAAAGCATATTTTATATCCTTCTTTTGGTATAGCCAAGAGATGTAACCCGTAGGATTATGGCACAATACGAATTCATGATGATTCTCGATCCAAGCGTATGAGAGGAAACTCTTAACGAAAGTATCGATGCAGTCAAAAAAGCCCTTTGAGACGTAAAGGCAAAAATAGAAAAAGAAGATGTATGGGGAGAAAAGAAACTCGCATACAAGATCAATGGTTCAGAAACAGGATATTATATCCTTTGGACTCTTGAAATGGATGGAACACATATTAAAACCGTTAATTCCCTCTTTAACTTAGATGGAAATATTTGGAGATATATGTTCGTGAATCTTGATGCTTAATTTCTTCTAACTTCAACTATTATGAGAACGATAAATAAAGTAATACTCATTGGAAACGTAACACGTGACCCAATGATAAAAGATACCGAAAATGGAAAAAAGATGGCAATGTTTTCACTCGCAACAAACAGATATTATAAAACAGCTGATGGAGAAAATAGATCAGAGGCAGAGTTTCACAACTGTGTTGCATGGGGAACACTTGCTGAGAGAATCTCAGACTTTCTCACAAAAGGAAAACTCGTATATATAGAAGGAAGACTCAAAACTCGGGTAATCGAAAAAGATGGTGGAGAAAAGCTCTATAAAACCGAAGTAGTTGTAGGAAATATAATCTTCCTCAATAAACGTGGTGAAGTAGATGATGTTGCTGATGATATCGAAGATACTCCAACAGCCCCATCAAGTACTCACGATGTACCAAGTGATGATGATCTCTTTTAATTTTAAATAATAATATTCAACTATCATGGCAGAAAAAAAAGTATGTCCTCTCGAAGGACAAAATATCGACTATAAAAATGTCGAGCTTCTCAAAAAATATATAACTAAGTTTGGGAAAATTGTACCAAGATATTACTCAGGAGTATGTCTTAAAAATCAAAAAAAATTATCTCAAGCTATTAAACGAGCAAGAATTATGGCGCTTATTCCTTTCGTAAAGGGCTATGATCCAAATTTCGTTGCAACTCCAGCTCCTACTCCAACTGAAAGTTAATCTTTCTGAAAATAAAAAAACTCTCCTGACTTGGAGAGTTTTTTTATTTTTGCGGGATATACTCTTCTCCATATGGTACAGAGAGCATGTCTCCTATACCCAGATGCTCTCGAAAGATATAAAGACTCGCAATAATTAACAAAAATATACAGAAAAATGTAAGAGCTTTTGTTCCTGAACCAGCTTTTTGTATGAGTATATCTTCTCCTGTTTTATCAAGATAATTCTCATAAATAGCAAACGAAGAAATAATATATATAGGACGAATAAATAACATAATAATACCTACAGAGAAAAATATAGGAATTCCAGCTAACATATAAAAACTATATATAAATTCTCATGATCCTGTATCACCAGAAAAGAGATCTGGAAATGCAATAATAAAGAATATTCATCCAATATACGTTCACACTCCTATAATCCAACAAAGGATACTATACCCAGCTCTCGTTATCAGCACGTCTTTTGTACAACGTGTAACAAGGGCAAAAGAGTGTTTCGTTGCTCCTAGCACTCATCTCCCTGTAGTAAGCGCTGGGAGAATTCAGATAGTTCCCACTTTCCATGCATAATACGCTGCTTCTTTTGCAAGCCTTACTGCAACTGGAGTTCTATCATTTTTCTTTGGAAGTCGGTCAAGAATTCTTGATACAGTCCACCAACCATCAATCCAAGAAAATATCCAAATTGGGAGCGCATTCGGAAGTACGATTGCAAAACAACTCGCAATATCTGACGATCAAGTTCTGCGTTTTAATAGATATGAAGCTCACATACATCCTGATAATATACCAATAGGAAATGCTGCAATACCAACACATACAAAAGACCATAACAAGAGTATCCAATCAACGATAGATCACTCATCTGAATCCTGTGCACTCTGCCAAACTTCATCAGGAATCCAAGCTAACATTTGTACCCAAAGCAGATATACAAGTATTATCACAAACCATTGAAGTAGTGCGAAGAATAAGGCCTCTTTCTCAGTAAACATAAATTTGATAGAAAACTTTGCTCGTTTCCAAAATCAGGTGAGCGCTTCTCTCTTAGCTGGTTTATCCTTGAGTTGCGGAGTGTTAGATAACTTTTTCTTAAAATCTGTGAACTCACTATAACTTTTTCCTAACATATAATAAAAGATAGAATATATATACTATAAAAATACTACATATATTCGTAAATTACAAAAAACACTCCTATTTAGGATTTTTTATTGGTTCACCCTGACAGCCTCGCTTATTAGCATGTCATAGATTCACTTTAAAAGAGTCTTTTCTAATCAAATCGATATATGTGTTTCATTTTTTCAAAGGAATGATATACCAGGAAGTCCTCCTTTTAAAAATTGTTGCAGAAATCACATTGGCTCTGGATTAGCCTGAATATTAACATGTGAATCAGTTATTAATAACCTTCCTCCCGCATTCAAATGCACACCTAGTCATGCAAGTGCAAAAAGAGTATTTTGTATATGAAAGAATACATCTGTTGCAAATATATAATCATATGTATCTAGTTCTACTCTCTCCATAGAAACTTGTTTCCTCACTCTTGAGTCATGATGAGTATCTGATACTAAGACATCTTTTACTCTGGAAAATCTTTTGTACAAGTCTTCTGAATCTGGAGGTATACCATCCATATCGTCTTCAATAGATGATAATGTTTTCGCAACTGCTGTAGTATATGTACCCTCATCTCTGTATATAGGATCTATAGCAAGAACTTCTGCAGGTGAAGCAACTTCTAGAATAGTATTTAGAAAAGGAGATACTCCTGCTCAAAAATCTATAATTCTCTTACCAGTAAATTCAGGGAAAGATACATCTCAAGAAGGTCCTTCTTTAGGAGAAAACCCTGTAAGAACTAGGAGTTCATGAGGATCTGTAAATCATATACAATTTAAGTGTCACATACTGTTAAATACATTATAAATATCTATATTTATCGTAAAAAAAGTTAATAGTCAATATTTGCAACTCTTTTTCTTGCTTTTCCTGTTTTTCCCCCTATAATCCTCGCGAAATTGTTCTCCCAGGTAACTTGGGATTTATTTGTTTAGAAATATATGTATGTCTGATAGTGTAACATTTAGAAATATAGCGATCATTGCCCATGTAGATCATGGAAAAACTACTCTGGTAGATGAACTACTTAAAGCTGCTGATGGTTTTGATACTCGTGTTGGTATTGAAGAGAGAGCAATGGACTCTAATGCTCAGGAACAAGAGCGAGGTATTACTATTTATAGTAAAAATACTTCTATCAGATATAAGGGAAACAAAATTAATATTGTAGATACTCCAGGGCATGCTGATTTTGGATCAGAGGTTGAACGAGTTCTGAGAACCGTTGACTCTGTATGTCTTGTAGTAGATGCGTACGAAGGACCAATGCCTCAAACAAAATTTGTACTCAAGAAATCACTTGAGCTTGGACTTCATCCTATTGTAGTTATCAATAAAATGGATAAACCTACAGCAAGAGCCGCGTGGGTCATTGATCAGCTCTTTGACCTCTTTGTACAACTTGGAGCAGCAGATGATCAGCTAGAAAATCTTTATGCTCCAGTATACGCTATTGCTAGAGAAGGACTTGCTTGGGTTGGAGATGAAGATGGGGAAAAGAAAGATATCACTCCACTCCTGGATTATGTGATGGAACATGTTCCAGAAGCTGCAAATGACGCATCTGCTCCCCTCAAAATGCAAATCGCAAATCTTGGATATGACAACTTCCTCTGAAGACTTGGTATTGGTCGAGTATATGAAGGGACTATCAAAGTAGGACAAGAAATCACTATTACTGCAAATGACGGAAAACAAAGAAAAGGAAAGATCTCAGATATCCTAGCAAACGAAGGACTTGAAAAGGTAAAGACTCAGGAAGCTATCGCTGGAGATATAATTACTATCGCAGGTATCCCTGATATCTTCGTAGGAGAAACGGTTGCAGCTAACGCTGAAGTACCTGCTATGCCACCGATCACTATTGATGAACCAACCCTCAAAATGGAATTCCTGGTAAATAACTCTCCATTTGCATGACGTGAAGGAAAGTTCGTAACTTCGAGACAAATCAGAGACAGACTTGAGAAAGAACTCGAGACAAATGTTGGACTCAAGGTAAACTTTGAAGACGGAGATAACTATGAAGTAGCAGGTCGATGAGAACTCCACCTCTCTGTACTGATTGAAACTATGAGACGCGAAGGATTTGAACTCCAAGTCGGGGCTCCTGTAGTTATCATGCATGAGGAAAATGGAGTAAAGATGGAGCCAATAGAAAATGTTGGAATCTCTGTACCATCTGGATCAGAAGGGGCCGTTATTGCTGAACTCGGAAAGAGAAAAGGAATGATGTCTAATATGGTAGAAAATAATGGTATTGTATCCTTAGAGTTCAGAGTTCCTACTCGTGGTCTTCTCGGATTTAAGTCAGAGTTTACTACTATGACTAAAGGAGAAGGACTTCTCTCAAGCAGCTTTGACTCGTTTGAAGAATATAAAGGACCAATCGAGAAACGTGCTGTAGGATCAATGATCTCTATGGAAAACGGAAAGACTATGGCATACTCACTCTTTAACCTCCAAGATAGAGGGACTATCTTCGTACAACCTCAAACTGAGATCTACGAAGGAATGATACTCGGAGAATCAAACAAAGATCAAGATCTCACGGTAAACGCTACCAAGAATAAAAAGCTTACCAATGTACGTGCCTCTGGTACCGACGAAGCTCTCAAGCTCACTCCACCAAAGATCATGTCACTCGAGGAAGCCATCGACTATATCTCAGCTGACGAGTATGTTGAGGTGACTCCAGAAAACATCAGACTCAGAAAGAAATGGTTGAAAGAAACTGAGAGGAAAAGGAATAAGTAATTTACTTTAAAAAACCACACTAAAAGCTTTAAGTAAATCTCACTTAAAGCTTTTCTTTACTTATAAGGCTTTTGAATTAGTATATATTAGAAATTTACTTGGAAAAATAAATATGAGCGAACAACTACAAATCAATGAAACACTGTCTTTCGAAGACTTTAAAAATCAAAACTGAATGACTTTCTGGTGGGCTACAGATCTGATGCGTATGCTTTGATATGCAAACATGAAATCCTTTCAAAAAGTTTTAGATAGAACAACTAAAGCATTTGTATCTCTATGAATTCCACATTATGAAAATATGGTCCATGAGACTAGGGAAATTGATGGTAAAGATATAGAGGATTGTAAACTCACAAGATTCTGATGTTATTTAACCGCAATGAATTGAGATTCTAAGAAAGAGGAAGTAGCTAGGGCTCAAGCGTATTTTGCTGAAAATACTAGAAAATTCGAACTATACATGAAGGATAATAAAGATCTGGATAGAATATTGATTCGAGAAGAATTAACTGAATGAAATAAAACATTAGCCTCTACTGCTCATCAAGCTTGAGTACAAAACTTTCCAAGATTTCAAAATGCCTGATACCTATGAATGTATAATATGGAATCATGGAAATTGGAAAATAAAAGAAAAGTAGGAAAATGAAAACTAATGGACTTTATGTGAAGGACTGAATTAGCAGCTAATTTATTTCGAATCACTCAAACTGAAGAGAGAATAAAAAGTAAATGAATAAAATGACAACATCAGCTTGAGAAAACACACTATGACGTATGAAAAGAGGTTAGAAATTTTGTACAAGAAAACTCATGAAAAGCACCTGAAAATCTACCTCAAGTAAAAAAACTCCCTGAAGTAAAAAAAGCATTAAAAAGCTGATATAAAAAAATGAAGAAAGAAAGTTAATAGGATATCTTATCTTTCACCTTATGATACCTCAATGCTAGACTCACACAATGAGTAAGTTCTTTTTTTGGAATCTCCTCATCAAGTTCGAAGTATATGGCTCTATTGTTTTCATACTTGAATAGATCTCCGTAGAGTTTTTTGAATGTTGCTACAAGCTTAGTCGTGCATTTGAAATAGATAGAGAACCTGTCTGGAGTCTTCGACTTCCAGTCGATACGAATCGTACTTCCTCAAGCTACGAGATAACTCACCTCTCCCCACTTGAGTGTTTCTTCGATCTCATTGATGCCCTCTGTCTCCTCTGCAGTATCAAGTATCAACTCTCGGAGTTCGTGAAGCCTTGCAGATATATGCTCGGGATACGAGTTGAGAACCGTAAGTGGATCTTTGGACTGGGTGATGTTGAGTTTTCTTAGCATAGGAAAAGTATGAATATTTTTTGTGAAAAGTGAAATAAATAATTGTTTCTGAGAGAAAAATATTAGAATTATCTCAATATTTACTCTCAAAAGACATTATGCTCTATATCGCAACCGACCATGCTGGTTTTGAAACCAAAAATGCTATCGTTGAATACCTCAAGAATAAAGGTTTAGCCTGCACTGACATCTGACCTTTTGAGTATAATGCTCTCGATGACTACCCTGATTTCATCATTCCCTGCGCTCTGAAAGTAGCTGAGGATCTGGATAATAATCTTGGAATTATTCTTGGGGGCTCAGGACAGGGAGAAGCTATTGCTGCCAATAAAGTTCTGGGTATCCGGGCTGCTATATACTACGGATGAGACACTGAAATTCTTACGCTATCAAAGCTTCACAATAATGCAAATATTCTCTCCCTCTGAGGAAGATTCCTCACAACAGAGCAGGCTCTTGAAGCTATAGATATCTGGCTAGAGGCAAAGTTTGAAGATGAAGAGAGGCATGTGAGGAGAGTAGAGAAAATCTCAATGTATGAAAAACTCAAAAGCTAAATGCCTCTTTATTTCACCTCTTGACCTTCACGAACCATCTTTAAGATCATTTTCTGGGGTATAAAAGGGAGAAGTCTGAGAAGAAGTCTTGATTGGAAGTTTAATCCTGATCTGATATTGAGTTTTCCTGCAAGCATCGCTTTATAGCCATCAAGAGCAACATCTCTCGCTGAAGCTGTTTCAGAAAAAAGGCTCGTCTTATCCATGCCTGATTTTGCTCCAAACTCTGTCTCAGTCGCTCCTGGAAGGAGTGCTGTCACTGTAACATCGCTGTCGTATAATTCTTCTGCTACGGCATTAGAAAATGATGTTACATAAGCTTTTGTAGCATAGTATACTGCCTGATTTGGACCAGGAAGTAAACTTGCTGTTGAAGAAACATTGAGAATACGGCCAGAATTTTTCTTGACCATATGTGGGAGGAATAGACGAGTAAGTTCTGTAAGCGCAACGATATTGAGATCTATCATCGTCTTATCATCTTCCCATTTTCTTTCATAGAATTTTCCAATTCACCCAAAGCCTGCATTATTAATGAGGTAGCGTATCTCACCCTGCTTCATTACTTCGTCATATACTGCCTTACAAGCATTAGGCTCTGTAAGATCTTTTGAGATTATATGCACTGAGACGTTATGCTCTGACTCGATCTGTTTTTTAAGTTCTAAAAGCTTATCCTCGCGGCGAGCCACAAGAATCATATCTCCTCAGTGTTCAGCATGAATATGAGCGAATTCTTTTCCAAGTCCTGAGCTTGCTCAGGTAATAAATGCTAGTTGTTTCATGGTTTTAAATTATTTTTTAATATGAATAGAGTATACACCTTATGTAAGAATACAGACATAATATTAAGAAATAAAGTCTGAAAGAATCTCTAAAGTACTTGTTTCTGTGTTCATATAAACCTCAGCCCCTATAGGGAGAAATGCATGTGGTTGATAATGCCCAAACTCGTTTGTTTTCATAATAGGAAAATCATGGTTTTTTAAGAAATTCAAGATTATATCCTCTGCCTTTCATACTTGTTCTTCAAAGTTATAATTACTCCCAATTACTACTCATACGCAATTATCAAAAACTCCTAACATTTTTAGGTTTTGAAGCCGTGCAATAAGAGCATTTGCTTGATACTTATACGTTTCTATAAAAAATATGTGATTTACTGAGAAATCAGGGAAATATTCTGTTCATGCTAATTTTAGTATTGAAACAAAGTTACAACCTATAAGCACTCAACTAGCCTGTCAAGACTTTAAGGAATACCTCTCTGAGTTGTCAGATATTGCTATGTCTGTTTCCCCTTTGAAAAATCTTTTTTGAAACCATTCTTGAGTATACTCTAACTCCATTTCTCATATAGCTCCTATTTTTGAGTCAGGACCATGAAAGCATATAAGTCATGTTTTCCTGTAAATTGCATTATGCAGAACATCTATATCGCTCTTTCCAATAATTATTTTAGGACTACTTTTAAGAGCCTCATAATCTATCAAATCTAGTATTTCATTTACCGTTTCTCATCACTGCAGGCACCATATCACTGAAATATCAGGGTTCTTTACCATAGAGTTAAAATCATCAGCTCTTTGCGTTGGAGTTCATCATGAAGTTTGAAAAATATCATGTTTTAAAAAATCATCAGCGAGTTTCACGAAAAGTCATATAGACTCCATATACTCTATAAATAGCAGAACTTCTTTATACTTTTCTGGGGTACATTGACCTGATGGGACAATAACTCAAATAGTATCTCATTTTTGTAATTTTTTCGGAAGCATATAACTAAATATTAAAAGTAATTTACAATAAATATACCAACGAGTATACATGAAAATATTAGGATTTGAAGCTTAGTGAGCTTCTCTCAGAGTATGAGCCATCCAAATATCCCGGCCATCACGAGTGTCGCGCAAAAGAGAATGTTTACAACAATAAAGTCTAAATGAATATATGCCATAGCAAGTCCATATGAACCAATAAGAGCAGGAACAGAACCAAAGAAAAGAAGTCTATAGTCACTTAAGGAAAAAGTCCTTAGTTTTATAAAATCTGCTTTTGCTTTACTGAGAAACACCATACATGTTAGTAATGGGATCGAGGAAATCTCCAGTATATAAGCTGACATAAAAGGAGAAAATTCCTGCGCGTAAATACTAAAATAATAACCATTCATTACAAAAAATATAGCTCCTACAAAACTTAAAGCTACTCACAGTGGGAGGTTATAGTCTGGGAGAATATTATAATTTTTTACTTTTAAATAAAATGATATTCATACGAGTATAATTATCACTCAAAGAACTTGATATATATTTAGACTCTCTCCGATAATTGCTATTCATACCAATAAAGAAATTAAAATCCTACTTACTACATTTACCACTCTTCATTGAAGAAGTTCAACATGATCGTAGGACTTAAAAACGCAGTAGAGGTATAGACTCGCTGCTATTCATGAAATAAAAACCTCCTTCCAATATCCTCATAGTAACAAAAAGAAATCAGGAGTAAGAAACACAATAGGGATACCAAAGATGAGGATACTTATTTGCCTAAGAAAAGTAGTAAGCAGGCTCCCTGTCTTTCTTGAAAGCTTTGTGAGAAAAACAGAGGTAAGAGGAAATATTATGAGAGGCAGGAGAGCATAGAGGAGATAGATACTCATAAATTATTGCGTTACGAGTAAATTTTCCTCTTCCCATAATTTTAGTTTTTCCAAATCATTAAGTGTAAGTTTCGTGTCTACTTCTTGCCCTGAAAGGAGGATCAAAATACTTGTATCTCAGGACTCTTGAGATTGGAGGAAGCTCTTGAGCGCGTGTATCTGTTCCATCTGCGTTCATGTTGGAATTTCTACAATATACTTTTCAGGTTTTTCTTCTGGAAGTAGTTCCTGCTTTGTAGTCTTATTCTCTGTGATTTTCTCTTCGAGGTCTGATTCGAAACTTAACTCTTCTTCCGTCTTTTGAGCCCCAATCATCACTCTCTTTACATTATCAAACATACTCATATCTTTTGCTTGCTCACGAACTTGTGTCAGTGAAGCTGTGATAATCTTACGTGAACGAATATTTTTGCGCCGGTATTCAAAGTTTACATCAAGTGTTCCCTCGACTATAACTATCGCTCATGGAAGAGTCTTATCTTTATACTCTGCATAGTCCTTATCAAAAATGGTTACTTCAAAATCATAATCAAAGCCTTCACAGTAAAGAAAGAGCATATTCTTCCCTGTCTTGGTTACTATTTTTCGAATATCTATGATAATCCCAACAGCTTGGAGCTGTCATTTTTGAAGCTCTGATTTAAACTTTTCAGGGTCTTTATCATGTTTTATTTTAAGCGTCTCAAGATCTGATTTGAGATACGTAATTCATCGGGCACGTCTTTGACAATAGAGCCTAAGGCCATCAAGAGGATGCCCTGATACCATATAACCAAGAACCTCTTTTTCTCCAAAGAGCGTCTGTTCAAAACTCATTTTTGGGGCATCCTCTAAAACAAAACTATCATCGTAGTCATCTCAGCCAAGTCCTGATTCAAAAAGTCCAATTTGAGAGGAAGTTTTTTTCTTTTCTTCATTTTTTGAGGCTCTAATAATTTCGTCCACATTTGCGAGAAGAGTCGATCTGTCTCAAAATATATCCATAGCTCCAGCATAAATCAGAGCCTCAAGTGATTTTTTAAGAAGTATCTCTCTCCCTCATCTCTTGATAAAATCATCTAAGTCTTCAAAAGGCTTATCTTTTCGGGCCTGCAAAATTGCATCAATTGGACCATCTCAAAGACCTTTGATAGCTTTAAGTCCAAAACGGATATGTGTGTCATCAATATAGGTAAAATGTTTGCGCGACTCATTAATATCTGGACGCATAATTTCTATCCCGTTTGCTTGCGCTTCTGTTACTTCGAGGATAATCCTGTCCATATTCTCTTCATCCGAAGTCATCATAGATGTAAGAAATTCGGTCCTATAATGAGCCTTGAGATAGGCAGTTTGATACGCAATATATGCGTAACAGGCAGCATGAGATTTATTAAAGGAATAGTTTGCAGCAGGCTGGATCATCTCCTCATAGATATATTGACTCGTTTCTGGCTTATATCATTTATGGCTTGCTGATTTGGTGATGAATTCTTTTTTGAGCTCTTCTATAACCTTAAGAATTTTTTTTCATACTCATCGTCTGAGGAGATCGGCTTCTCCAAGTGAAAATCCTGCCATATCTTGTACTATAAACATAAGCTGTTCTTGATAGACCGCAATTCAGTATGTTTTTCATAAAATTGGTCCAAGATCTTCTTCCAGTTTTCTCTGTTCTTCTATAATTTCTTGTTCACTATACTTCTTTTTTTCTAAGATAGCCCGTAGATCATCCGTCAAATATTTCACGTCTTCTCGACCATATTTCCTATCAATATAACTCGGGATATAGGCAAGTGGTCAGGGACGGTAGAGTGATACCATGGCAATAAGATCTTCAAAGCTATCTGGAGCGAGATCTTTGAGGTATTTCCTCATTCCTTCAGATTCAAACTGAAATATTCAGGTAGTATCTGCAGCTGCGAAAATCTTATATACTTCAGGATCATCCATTGGGACATCAAGTATGTCTACTTTTATACCTTTGCTAAATTCTATTATTTCTTGAGCACGCTTAATAATAGTAAGATTTCGAAGCCCGAGGAAATCCATTTTCAAAAGTCATAGGTCTTCAAGAGGATATGCGGAATACTGAGTAACAATAGCCTCAGTATCTTTAGGTGGATGAGCAAGAGCCGTGAAGTTCGTCATCGGTTCTGGAGCGATAATTACAGCGCAAGCATGAACTCAAAGTTGACGGACATTTCCCTCTATCTTGAGCGCATTATCTATAATATCTTTGTACTTTGGGTTGGTATCATAGGCCTGCTTAAACTCTGGAGCATCTTCGAGAGCTCAAGCAAGTTTGGTTCCAGGTTTTTCTGGAATAAGTTTCCCGAGCTCATTCATCTCAGCAAAAGAGACCCCCATAACACGGCCAACATCCTTTACTGCAGCTTTTGCAGCAAATGTCCCGAATGTACAGATTTGCGCTACATGATCTTCTCCATATTTTTGCCTGCAGTACTCAACAACTCTATCTCTATCACTATCAGCAAAGTCGGTATCTATATCCGGCATCGAAATACGAGCAGGATTCAAGAAACGTTCAAAGAGGAGATCATATGGAAGCGGGTCAATATCAGTGATACCCGTAAGATAGGCCATCAGGCTCCCAGCTGCAGATCAACGACCTGGTCATACTGGAATAAACTCTTTTCGAGCCCAGCCTATATAGTCAGCAACTATTAAAAAGTATGCATTAAATCACATCTCGTGTACTACTACGAGTTCATATTCTAAACGTTCAATTTTGTCCTGCAAGTCTTCGGAAAATTCAGCCAGGATTTTCTTCTTTTTTTCTCCGTAGTAAGTAAGAGCAAGATCCTTAAGCTCTTGAGGAGAGGTCTCTGTGAGCTTCTTTTCAAGAGCTGGCATATCTGTCTTTTGTACTAACTCAAAAATTACTTCTTTTGGAATATCGAGTTTATATCTCCAATTGAGGCCTATATATGAAAGATATCTGAGATACCACTCATCTGAGGAGAGTTCTTTCTTTGGAGTTTTCCCTGGATGCTTCTTTTGATATTTCTTTACCTCCTCGAAAAGTTCTTGCATCTCAGAAGGAAGCTCAAAAGTAGGGATCAAGACTCCTCACATCTCAATATGTATATCTACCATATCCGCAATTTTTTGCGTATTTTCTATAGCTTCTGGAATATACCCAAAAAATTCCTGCATATCTTCTTCGGAAGCGAAGCTATAATCCCCCTGCATCAGTGTTGGTCTATCTGGATTCTCTATTTCATGCCCCGTTCCAAGAGCCATAATGATATCTTGAGTTTTTTTATCATCTCTCTCTATATAGTAGACATTATGTCCAATAACAAGTGGAATATCATATTTTTTACTCAGTTCAATAAGTGTATCAGTGATCAGTTTTTGTTTCGGGATATCTTCATGGTACAAAATTTCAAGAAAATAGTTTTCTTCTCAGAATATCTCCTGATACAGCTTTATTCTATCTCTTACTTCTTCTTCTTTCTTTCCAGATAAGATATAATACGGTATTTCTCCAGAGATTGGACCACTCAGGCAAATAAGATTCTCTGAGAATTCACGAAGTGTCTGTATAGTGACACAGGCTATCTGTCCAGGATTATCAAGAGACGCTCTAGATGCAATGTTAATCAGGTTTGTATATCCATCTCTATTCTTCGCAAGGAGGACTAACTTGTGATATAGTTTCTCATCACTCTCAGATTGTACAAATATCTCCGATCCCAAAATAGGATTAATCCCTGCAGATTTACACTCTTTATAAAATTCATGGCAGCCATGAAGGTTCCCCGTATCTGTCAGAGCAAGCGCATTCATCCCCAAAGACTTCGCCTTTTTTACCAGATCCTTTGGCTTTGGAAGACCCTCTAGAATACTGTAGTGGGAATGAGTATGTAGGTGAACAAATGACATTGAAACTATGGTTAATTATATATCTAAGGCTAATTCCCAATCCATAGGGATAACAGTAAGATTAATCTTGTGAGAAAAGTTGCTTTCTTTCTTCCAATAAGTAAAAGCTTGTTTTAAGTTCTCTGTGTAGTTTGCTCTTTTTTCAAAATGATGCTTTGATATTTTTACAAAAATTTCAACAGGGTAAACATTAATACTAACTTCATAGGTAGAAGTGTATGTTGGGATATTATTTTCTACCTTTGATGTATTCTCAATGATTAATTGAAACTCTCATGTAAGATATTCTACTTCTTTCTCTGAAAATAAATTCTTATCATAATCTATGTATATCAGCATAAATATTTTTTAGTTTAATATGTTACTCTCACTTCATGCATCCATATTTTTGGTGGCTGAGAGAGCATATAACAAATAATATCAGCGAGGTCTGCTGGATCGGCAAATTTCTCAACCGGCATGGTTTCTCCTTGGGTTTCAAACATTTTGGTTCGAGTTCCTGCTTGATAGACTCCTGCAACTCTCACGCTTGACTCTTTGAGGTCTCATTTGAGTACGTCTGTGAAGCCTCGTACACCATACTTTGTCGCAGTATAAATAGATTGTCCTGCTTGAGCAAGTACTCCTGATTGTGATACAATATTGAGAATAGCTGCTTCGGGTTGTTTTCGGAGTATTGGAAGGGCACTGTGAGTGAGATGAACGACTGATGAAAGGTTCGTTGCAATAATTGGGTCTATCTTGTCTGCTGTTACTTCATCGAGTTGCATCATTTTTTGCCAAATACCTGCATTATTTATAAGTACATCAATAGCCCCAAAATCTCCTGCAATTTGCTCTATAAGATCTGATAACTCCTCTGTTTTACTCAAATCCTGAGGGTAGACCTTTACTTCTACTGCTCAGAGCTCTCTCGCTTTTCCTGCAACATTTTCAAGCTTTTCTTCATTTCTTGCAATAAGTGCTAATTTCACTCACTCTTTTGCAAGCCTCAAAGCAATCTGCTCTCAGATGCCTTCACTGGCTCCAGTTACTATTACCACTTTATCTTTCAGATTCATATATATTTTCTTAAAAAGTATTTATGATGTCTAGTTTATTTATTTTTGCCGAAAATACTACTGCTCATATACTTAATTATATATCATAAAACATGCTCTCATGAATACTTATATATCTTTGCTCAGGTGAATAAACGTTGCTGGTCAGAAGAAAATACTGATGAAAGACCTTCGAAACATGTATGAGAAGCTAGGTTTTGTAGATGTTGTGAGTTATATCCAGAGTGGGAACGTTATATTCAAGTCTCCTGAAAAAAATCAACTGAAACTTGCTGAAATTATCAAAACACAGATTCAAAAAAATTACTGATTTGAGGTTGAAATTCTGGTTATCACTCCAGAATACTTAAAAGATGTACTGGAACATGAACCTTTCTGACAAGAAAATATGTATATTACGTACTTATCTGAAGAACCAAGTGATACGAAGCTGAATCTCATAAAAGAAAAAACAAAAGACTCTGAGGAAGTACGAATTATCTGAAGTGCTGTATATTTCTATTGTCCTGATGGATACTATGGTACGAAGATTTCAACAAACTTGTTTGAAAAAATCTATGGAGTACGTGCTACTATGAGAAATATGAGAACGAGTAAAAAACTCTTAGAATTATCACAATAACTAGCAGAACATTTATTACTGATCAAGACTTCTATTTCGCAGGGGAAAATAATAAAGATACAAACATATAATTAGCATAAGCCCAAAGGACAGCATTAAAAATTTATCCCATATTCAGAACCAACCAGGAATAAAAACGATAGTTGTATCCTGTTTATTATATACTACTAGAATCTCATCTCAGAGTTGATAAGGAGATAGCTCTATACTTTGGTCTGTCCAAAATTCTGATCACACCTTTTGCCGTGTTTCTTGAACAATATTTGTGTAGTCGGTAAAAGAAATAGTAGCAAAGAAATCGGTTCTATGAAGGAGAATACGTCGGGGAGAGCTATTGATTGCTTCTATTTCTTTTATTGTTCCTACTACCTCTCATTTATTTTTATGAGTATCGTAGGCACTGTTAAATGATAGGTACATTGAGCCTATAAGCGCTAACATCAAAAGTATATAGACAAGTCTCGAAATCATATCTTAAAATTATAAAGCTTATCTTATAAGTTATCTATTAGTTTTATATAAGGCCTATAAACCCCACTCTTCAAATCCTTTTTTCAATATTGAATAATAATCTTCTGTAACATACTCATCTCCATAGTTTACATTCGAAGCATCTCATAAGTGAAATCTTCCGTCTTTCCATCGAAAGATGTCCATATCTTGCTGACCAAGCCACAGCTCTCACTCTTCTTTCCATTCAAAGATAGCCTCGTCATCAATTGCATGTACCATAGGTTGGACTTCTCTTGAATACTCATAAAGACTTATGATGCTCTCTATTTGATCTCTAGGGACACCAAATTTTTCTAGCCTTTCTGTAAATATTTTTATCTCCACTTCGTTTGCTGGGACTGGTGTATCTCAAAAGTCCTCAAAATAAGGACCAAGTAACTCCCCCCATAGTTCTTTTTCATGTTTCATATTTTGTAATTTATAGATATGATAGAGATATTATTACTATTTTTTCATATTTACAAATCGATGGTCGTACAAATAGAAGCTTCTTGGAAAAAATTACTCAGCGAAGAGTTTGAAAAACCCTATTTCTGAGAAATAAAAAGTTTCTTAAAGTCCGAGATTGAAGCTGGAAAGATCATCTATCCTAAACCTGCACATATATTTAATGCTTTTTCTCATTGTCCTGTAAATACTCTCAAAGTCGTGATACTTGGCCAAGACCCTTACCATGGTGAATGACAAGCTCATGGACTGAGTTTTTCGGTACAAGATGGGGTAAAGCACCCTCCAAGTCTCCGGAATATATTTCAAGAAATCGGAAACGAGTATCCTCGATTCCAAGTGCCAGAAAGTGGAAATTTACTTAAGTGGGCTGATCAATGAATACTACTGCTCAATAGCATATTAACAGTGGAAAAATCCCTACCAGCTAGTCACGCTAAAATCGGTTGGGGAAATTTTACTGACGCTGTAATAGAGAAGATATCTGAGGAGCAAGAAGATATTATCTTTGTTCTCTGGGGAAATTTTGCGCGCAGTAAAAAAGTACTTATAAACACAAAAAAACATCACATACTTGAATCTCCACATCCATCACCATTCTCAGCACACCAAGGCTTTTACGGGAACGATCACTTTAAACAGATCAATGAAATACTCAGAGAACAGGGAGAAGAAGAGATTCAGTGGTAAGTCTTTAAAAAAGATATTTGCAAATATACAATTTTTATACAAAATAAATTATATTTTTAATTTCTGATAATCTTTATGGTTTTAAGAATGGACTCTATAGGTCTCCCTGATAGAGTTTGAAAGATGTGAAAGTGTAATTATGCAATAAGCAGCGAAAGGGACCTTATAGCAGGAATTTTAGACTGAAAAGACCCAATCTACCCTACTAGCGTTGTAGGGCATACCCTATGAAATATACTCATGTTTCTCATAGATGAAGGGCTTATTGAGTGAAGAGTTCTAGATCATGCAAGTTGAAACGGAGTATTGTGAATCATAATGGTCTGCTATGATTTAGTGAAAGAGAAAAAGATAACTGAAGTATTCTTTAATGATATATGCGACATAGCATTGGGGCATTCGAAAGAAGAACTTACTAGAAATATACCTACATTAAACATACCTAGTCACTTTACAAACAAGCAAGGACTTGAAGACTCTCTATGATGAGCTCCCTTAGACTTTGCTGTTTCAAATATTTTTCAAGATCCTGATCCAGATACTTGATCCAATCTCCAATACAAAGAAACCGAAAGAATATACGAGCTACTAGGTATAAATTGAAGAATAGTTGTAAAAGGGCCAGACTATGCTCCAAAAATAAGACCTCATTTCGAAAAGTTTTTTGAAATAGAAAGGAGGTGGGAATGAGACTGTTCAAACAGATATGCGTGATGAACTCCAGCACGTGTAGAATATTTGCTATGAATAAAAAAAGGGGCTTGGGTTTAATACATTGCTTTGTAAATTCACATAAGATATCTTGATAGCTCTCATCTAAAATATATACTCTATGTATTAATGCCTAACCTCTCACCAAGCTATGGATATTCAAAAGTACATTGATATTGCTATAGAACTTGCTATTAACTACGTCCCTCAAGTACTTCTTGCTATTGTAACTCTCTTTATTGGTTTATTTATTATTAAACGAATCGTACGAGTTTTAGATAAAGCATTCAAGCACCAAAAACTTGATCAATCTCTCGTAGGGTTTTTACATAGCCTTATAAGTATTATCTTGAAAATACTCCTCTTTATAACAGTAGCTGGGATGGTGGGAGTACAAATGACCTCGTTTATAGCAATACTCTGAGCTGCAGGTCTCGCTATAGGACTTGCGCTTCAGGGAAGTCTTGCGAACTTTGCGGGAGGAGTCCTTATACTCTTTTTTAAACCATTCAAGGTTTGAGATTATATTGTAAGCTCTCTCTGAGAGTGATATGTTGAACAAATTCAGATATTTAACACTATTCTTAAAACACGTGATGACAGACTCGTAATACTTCCAAATGGAGAACTTTCTAACGGAGCTATTGATAACTACTCTGGCCTCGAAAAACGTAGAGTAGACGTAGATATAGGAGTAGCTTATGATACAGACATAGATACCGTTCGAGATATACTTCTAGAAATACTTCATGAACATAAAGATATTCCCCAAGATCCAAATCCTCGAGTTCTCGTGCATGAACTTTGAGATAGCGCTATAATAATGAGATGTCGATTTTGGGCGCTTACCCCAGACAGTTTCCGTATTCGCTATGATATTAATGAATCTGCGAAAAAAGAATTTGATACAGCAAATATAGAAATCCCTTTCCCGCAGCAAGATATTCATCACTATTATGAAAACAAGTGGCCAGAAGGAGCTCCAACCGAAGTTGAGGTATAAATTACTTCTCTGTCATTCTACTCACTCCATTCCAATCATCTCCAGGAGGATTTTCAATATATTCACTGCAACGATCTATATAAATTTTTGTAGGAACATCATCCTTTAGAGACAATCTCTCAAATATGTCTTTTGCGTCTGCAAACTTTCTGGCTAAGTATAAGCGAGTAGCTCCATTAAAACCGTCTGCAAACTCTTTTTTCTCTGATGAAACTTCTCAAGGCTTTCATATGAGCTCATAAATTTTTACAGGAATATCCTTTCATTTTACCTGTATTTCATCGAGATAACGAAATATATAAAACTCTTTTACAGAGAGATATATTATCTCACTGACACAAATATACGTTCCATAGTACTTATTCACTCATTCAAGACGAGACGCAAGATTTACATTATCTCAAAGGGCTGTGAAATCCATCTTCTTTCAAACTGCCCCTATATTTCCAACTATAGCTTTTCCTGAGTGAAGTCACATACGTGCACGTACAGAAGAACCAAGTTTTTTACTCCATTTTGCATTAATACTATCCAAAGATTGCTGTTGAAGTAATGCTGAGTCACAGGCATGAACAAAGTCAGATTTTGAATGACCAGTAAAGGCCCCCCACATGGCCATTACAGCATCTCCTTCGAATTTATCAACATGCCCCTGTTGATCCATAATAATTGAGGTCATAGCTGAAAGGTATTCTCGCAAGAATGAAACTAATTCTTGAGGAGAAAGTCTCTCACTGAGAGTAGTAAAACCTTCTATATCTGAAAAAAAACATACGAGCTCACGTTCCTCTCCATCGAGATTTACTTGTCCATCACCTTCTAAAATTTCAGACGCTATATTAGAACTTACATATTCGCTCAAGGCTTTATTGAGCTTTTGTTTATTCGCGTCTTCTATGAGATATTTTACTATATTTGCAGAACTAAACGCGAGAAGCAGAGAAAAAATAATCTCTGAGGGATAATTAAGAATAAGATTTGTTCCAAGGAGTATAGAAAGAGGTATAATAAACCAAAACACCAGAACTATGGCTCCATTACTAAAAATAAGTACTTTATTAGAAGAAGATAGATTTACAGATACAGATAAAATTATGAGAAAAAATATCATGAGCCACTCAAGCTGTTTATGAAAGTAGGTCATATACTTTCCCGAAAGAAAGGTATTTAATATATTTGCGTGAATATATACTCCATATTCTACCCCATTAGGAGTAAAAAACTCATCCTTAAGTCCCTCAGCAGCAGGTCAAATAAGTAATATAGAGTCTTTTAGTCAAATCTCTCTGTCTATTTGACGTAGACGATCTGTGAGATATAGGTCCTTCAATGAGATACGGGTAAATTCCTCTTTGGGAATAAAGTTTATCAGGATTTCTTGAGAATTATCTTGTGCTAGTGGAAAAGAAATATTCTCAGAAAGATCATAATGAGAAGAACTATACTTTCAGGTTCATGAAAGATCATTATTATTATATAGATAATTATAAAACGATCTGAAGATTTTTATAGAAAAATGCTCGTGTATACTTGCATCTGCTGTTTCTATTAATGGAGAAAATGAATATACTGTTCTGTTTGAACTATTGATATTTGGAGAGAGAAATCATGATTTATATCCAGTATTATCAAGTCATGAGAAAGGGGTTTGTATTTCTCTTTTACTTGTAAGAGCTGATCATAATATAACATTATTAGTTCTAGAAATAGCTTCTGCTAAATCCGTATCTCCCTTTGATTCAGATGGATCAAGAAATAATAGATCAAACGCTATAGTCGCAGTATCATATTTTTTCAGATTATCTAATATAGTCCCGTACACAGAGCGTGAAAAAGGAAACTTTCAAATCTCTTTAAAGCTCTCATCATCAATCTCAACTACAACGATATGGGGGTTAGCATGCAGTCATATGATTTCATTCTTAATGCTGTAATACTTATTTTGTATAGATTTATTAAGAACATGAAAGAAAGAAGAACTCATAAGGAGAACTAATACTATCACACAGGAAATAATAACCGTGAGAATGTTCTTATTTTTGAGAAGCGTATTCATGAAGCTATCTTGAAAATTGATCTAGGAGGTTTCCTGCTTTATTTCCAATAAAATCTTGTACTCATTCGTCAATAGAGCGAAGACCATCTCTGGCTTTATCTTCTAATGTTCATACGTCTATACTTGGTACCTTTGGGAGCTGGAAATCAAGTAAGCCCTCGAATCCAGAAAGGCTTGTTTGGAATTCTTCTTTAAGCTTTGTTGGTAGTTTCTCAAGCTCAGATCAAAGAAATGAACTATCAATACTTGGAAGAATATTTTTGTGCTCTCCAAGAAATGAAAGAGTTTCTTTTGCTGCTTGCATATCTCCAAGTTGCAGCATATCCTGCAAATCATACACACTCGTTCTGACTAAAGCTTCTGTATCTTGCTCCTCTCCTAGCGCTATCATAACTTTTTTATAAAAAACCTTTCTTTTATAAAACTCATAGTCACGCGCTGAGACAAAATTAATATTTTGATATTCCGAAACTACTGCCGTATATACTTCTTCTCTCTCTCATGTCTCAATGGTATCTACTATAGCCTGTATCTCAGAATAATTATCGCTTCCCTTGAGTGCTTGTAAAAGTTTATGTTTCTTAGAAACAAGTGGAAGAACATATGAAAGAGGATTTGAGTCTTGGAGAGACTTTTTGAGTCCCTGTTTAAGAGCACTAATATATTCACTATCAAACTTTTCATTTAACTGTGTCCATGTACTATCTTGTATATTTCGCAGAAATTCTTCAATTTCAATAAGAGAGAAATTAGAGGTATTAAGTACTGATCCTTCACTAACTACTATCTCTTCTCATGATTCTAATGTAAGCTCAACTTGATGATCTGAAACACGTATGTAGTCTTTATCGAGGTCAACATCAAAGACGGTCCCTCTAACTCAGGCTTCAACTCATTCAAAGTTTTGTATGAATGAGGAGTCCTTCCCGATAAAAGAAACAACATTTGACCAAGTTTTTCAAGCAATAAGCTGAAATGAAATATTAATAGTACTATAATCTCTTGATATCTGATTTTGATCTATAGAGATTTTTGTGTTTCAACCTAGTCTCGTAAGACTCCCATCTCACCATTCAACAACAGCAAGGCTTGAATCTCAAATAATGCGTATCTTGTCTCACGAACTAAGAACATACTTTTGCTGAAGTTCAATAAGGTCTTCATTTAGTGTTCCTTTTCCTTCGACGAGAGTTAAGTAGGAATTTGTATCAGTATTTGAGTGAGAGAACGCAATATATACCTGTGAAAAAATAATAAGTACAATAATACAAATCACTGCAAGAATAAATTTATTTTTTGGCTTTTTCATTATACTAACACTCATAAAATATTACTCTCATCATACGAGAAAATTAAAAAAATCAAAAAATATGAAGAAACAGTATATGTTTATCCTTCTAATCATTAGTCTACTATATCTCATATTTCTCGTATTAGATGATAAATACGATGAATACAGAGTATATCGCTATACTGAGAGCATTAATGAGACAAATATCTTACTCCAGAAAAAAATAGATCTTACCCAAGATATACTTAAAAATAGAGAAACAAAAGCTTATAAAAATAAAATACTTAAATCTCAGCAATGAATGAGAAATCCTGGAGAGAGAGTTGTGTTCCTGATTGAAGAGGAAAAATATAATAAGTATACTCAGGTTCAGAGTGAGTCACCATCCAGGATAGAAGCTCCTCAAAGTCTCCTAGACGAAAAAAGTCTCATCGAGAGTATGAGTATTTATCAAAAATGGATGTATTTTATCTTTGGAAAAGATACAAGATAAAAAAACTCTCTATTCTAGGGATAGAGAGTTTTTTTATAGATCTGAGAAATCTGCAGGAAAATCATCGAGCGATTCTGCTCATCATGAACTAGGAGAAGTGTTAGTAGAAGATCATCAGAATACTTTATCTCCTATCTCCTCTATTTTCTCAAAGATTCGCTGAGGTTTTGCGTATTGCTCAACATCAAGCCCAAGCAGTCTCCCAAATACAGGAAACAGAAATATAGTAAGTACTGTTACTACAACTCCAATAACCGCGTAACGAATCGTATTAATCGCTGGTTTAATTTTATCATCTTTTCCTCCTGATAATATAAGAAGAAGTCCTCACCAAAGAATAAACAGTATCGAAAGAAGTCCCGCAGCTAAAACAAAAAGTGATATTACTAAAAGAACCAACTCTCAAAAATCCATCTTGGACTGGAAAATCGAACTAGTCTCATTCACGGCATATACTGTAGCGTAAAGCATGCTTTAGTTTGTTAAAATGTTTGTTCTAAAACTTTGAGAGTCACTTTTTTCCCTTGCTTCATTCATTGAAGTCTGAGAATTGAGCGAAGAGCATTTACTGTACTTCCTTTTTTTCCAATAATGATCCCCATGTCATCTGGATGTACCTCTAGCGTTAAGAGGGTTCCGAGCTCATCATCTTTTTTTTCTATTTTTATTTCATCTATATGCTCTACTATATTCTCAACAACGTATTTTAAAAAATCAACTTCTTGCATAATGTGTATTTATAATAATAAAAAATTACTACTGTACAAATATAATTTTGATTCAGTAGTAAAAATGAAAACTAGAGAGTAATATTATTAGCTGCCATCAGCTTTGAAACTCTTGGAGAAAGTTGTACTCCATGAGAGATATACTCTTTTATTTTTTCTACATTTTTTACTTTAAACTCTTTTGAGAAAGGGTTATAAAATCCAAGTACTTCTTTGTATCCGTGCTTAGCAGCACGTGTATGTTCAGTAAGTACTATTCGAAAAAATGGCATATTTTTCTTTCCTGCTCTTGAAAGTCTGATTTTTAACATAGTCCTGTAATAATAATAAATATTTTTCTTATTTTTTGGTGCCCAGACCGGGGATTGAACCCGGACTCCCAAGGGAACAGGATTTTAAGTCCTGCGTGTCTACCAATTCCACCATCTGGGCAGATGGAAAAGAGACTATAAAATCCCCTTTTTCTTTAAAATCTTTAATCCTTTCGCTGAAACTCGTATTCTGTATACAAGTCCAGTTACTGGATCCTTTATCTTTTTATAAAAAAGATTTGGGTAAAATTTTCTCTTTGTAGCACGAAGAGAGTGGCTTCTTTTATTTCAAGTAGCAGTTTTTTTTCCTGTTATATCGCAAACTCTGGACATGATAAATATTTTTAAATAATTAGGCTTTGATTTCAACTCCGACTCCACTTGGTATAGAGATACCTTGAAGCATCTCTAAAGTTTTTGCTGTTGGTTCTTGTATTTCTACTAATCTCTTATGCCTTCTAATTTCAAATTGCTCTCTGGCATCTTTATTTACAAAGGTAGATCTATTTACTGTTATTTTCTCAATTTTAGTAGGAAGTGGAATAGGTCCTACAACTTGAGCTCCTGAATCATTTGCAATATCTACAATTTTTTGTACCGCATCGTCTAAAAGTCTGTGATCAAACGCTTTAACAGATATTCTAATTTTTTGTCCGTCTTTTTTAGTAGCCATCGAGAGAGGTAAAGGTAATTAAAAATTTTTAAGATATTTCCTAATATGCTCTCTCAATCAAATTATATAATTGAGAGAGTTCTATTAACTAATATTTACAAGAATTATGCGTGTATTTTAGCAACAACTCCAGATCCAACAGTTCGACCACCTTCTCTGATTGCGAATCTGAGTCCTTCAGTCATCGCAATAGGTACTTGGAGATCAACCGTCATTTGGATATTATCACCAGGCATAACCATTTCAACTCCAGCAGGTAATTCAATATCACCAGTAACATCTGTAGTTCGGAAATAGAATTGTGGTTTATATCCTTTAAAGAATGGTGTATGTCTTCCTCCTTCATCTTTTGAGAGAACATATACTTCACATTCAAATTTTGTGTGAGGCTTAATAGATCCCGGCTTAGCAAGAACTTGTCCTCTTTCGATATCTTCTCTTTCTATACCTCTGAGTAGAAGACCAGCATTATCACCAGCTTCTCCTCTTTCAAGTTGTTTATGGAACATTTCAACTCCAGTAACAGTAGATTTTCCAGTATCTCTAATACCAACGATTTCAATATCGTCACCAATGTTAATTACCCCTTGTTCAATCTTCCCTGTAACAACTGTACCACGTCCTTTAATTGAGAATACATCCTCTACTGGCATAAGGAAATCTTTTTCAAGATCTCTTTCTGGAACAGGAACAAATTTCTCAAGTTCTTCGAAAAGTTCAATAACACATTTAGCTCCATGTTCTTTATCCATATCAGTAGGGTTTTCTAGAGCAACAAGCCCTGAACCTCTAATAACTGGAGTATCATCACCTGGGAAGTCATATTTAGAAAGAAGATCTCTTATTTCCATTTCAACAAGGTCGAGCATTTCAGCATCATCAACCATGTCACATTTATTGAGGAATACAACGATATATGGAACACCTACTTGTCTTGCAAGAAGAATATGTTCTCGAGTTTGAGCCATAGGTCCATCAGTTGCAGCACATACAAGTATTGCAGCATCCATTTGAGCAGCACCTGTAATCATATTTTTTACATAATCAGCATGCCCAGGACAGTCTACATGAGCGTAGTGTCTTGCTTCTGTTTCATACTCAACGTGTGAAGTATTAATAGTAATACCTCTCTCTCTCTCTTCTGGAGCGTTATCGATTGATGCGAAGTCTCTTACTCCTTCACCACCACCAAATTTAGCGTTTAAAACTGCAGATATACCAGCAGTAGTAGTAGTCTTTCCATGATCAACGTGACCAATAGTACCAACATTCATGTGTGCCTTAGATCTATCAAAAGCCATAATAGAAAAAATAAATAATTAAAATTAAAAGTGTAGTAACTGTAAGAAAAAAGAGGAGAAAATCAATTCTAACTTCTCGCTTTTTTTACTTTTTTCTCAATGATCTTTATTGCTCTTCTGAGCTTTCTGTGTGCATGTCCTGTAAGTCGTGGCATAATCTATATTGTTTTAGGATTTATTCCATATTTCTTGAGTTTCACAAGCACTATTTTCATAGCATTTATGATCCATTTAGTCTCTCCTTCAAATGCTTGTCTTTTTTGCAAAGACTTGTAGTGAGAAACTGCTTTTCCAACCTTACCTCCTGTAACTGGCCCTTTCTTATTAACCGAATAATTTAATCGTCTTGGTCTCTTATTTGCAGGCATAACATTCTATTTAAAGATAAAAACTGGTGGAGAATAGGAGAGTCGAACTCCTGACCTCTCGCGTGCAAGGCGAGCGCTCTAGCCAACTGAGCTAATTCCCCATTTTTTCGAAATTTATGGCGGGAGCGACGGGACTCGAACCCGCGACCTCCGCAGTGACAGTGCGGCGCTCTAACCAAAACTGAGCTACGCCCCCATTTAATGCGAAAAATTGAGCTTCTCATAAAGAAAAGCGAGGGAATTATATAAAAAATGGAGCCTATTGCAAATTATTTTTTGCTGTTTTTTATAGTTCTTTCAATTGTCCGATAATCTGTTTTGCGTCTGTATATCATTTCTTCTCCATATACTCATAGAATTCCTGCTGGATTCTCGCGAAACATGCTGTATCTTCTTTCCCAAGAACTGTCCCAAGTTGCACAAGTGAAGCTCCTGCTAAGAGATGTTCAAATACATCAACTCATGACTTGATTCCTCCACAACCAATAATCATCATCCTATCTCACAGAAGCTTATAGAACATTCGTACATTTGCGAGTGCAACAGGTTTAACGTAATCTCCTCCAAGCCCTCCAAGTCATCACTTCGGAGCTATAAGTGGAGCTTCTGCTTCTGGGTCTATAATAAGTGTATTCCCCACAGAGTTAATACAAGTAATAAAACTGATAGGGTATTTCTTGAGTACCTCAGCCATCATTGCAGTATGCACTGGATCAAAGTATGGAGGGAGTTTGAGACCAATAGGCTTGTCTCCAGGAATCTGAAATATCTTTGCGAGGAGCTCATCTGAGGTTTCAAAATCATAGGCAATCTGAGGTTTTCCTACAACGTTTGGACAAGAAAGATTTACTTCTAGAACATCTACGTTTGGTTCATTTTGAAAAGCCGTTACAAGATTCACGAAGTCCTCAGGGCAAAACCCAACTATCGAAACAACTACCGGTTTTTCTGGAAACTGCTCTTTTAGTTCAGCTGCATACTCTATATATTTCTTATATCCATGATTTGCAAGACCAATAGAGTTAATACTCCCAAGCTCTACTTCCTTATACCTCGGTTCTGGGTTTCCATCACGTGGCTCTGGAGAACATGATTTCATCATGATGGCAGAACTTTCTGACTCACCAAGAGCTCTCAATTCCTCGAGAGTTGTACAACGAGGACCAGAAGAATTATAGATGATATCCTGGAAAACTACGTTTCCGATTTGTGCTGTAAAAGTCATAAGAATACGTTTAAACTTAAATATTTTTAGTATATTCTTTATGCAATTTTTGCAAGGACTATTCTTTAATCTAAAAGATTATTTCTCTAGTTCGGCAAAATGTGATGATAATAATCAGGATCCTTAAAATTAAACCGAGCTTGCCAGTCCCATAAAGTCCTGTTATCATCATATGCTGACTCAATAAGTGCTCACACGTGAGAACCCGACTCTCTGATTCATCTTTGAAAACTTCAAGTAACATCTATTCTATGATCTTTTACATATCATTCTACACTTATTCATGGTTTTCTCGGTTTTATACTATTTGGATCTGTAAATAGTCACTCAAAGAATAGACTGTCAGGAATATCTACCTCTTCTCAAAGTTTCATTAGGATTTGATTTACAGAGTCTTGTAGCTTTCTTCAGTTTCATAAGCTTGTCCTGTACAAAAACATATTCGCCTTATCCGATAATACAGAAGCGATGGTATCATCTGAAAGACTCAAAACTTGATGAGTTGAGTCAAGCGAAATTTCAAAAGCAGCTTGAGTATCAGAAATTTGCCTAAATATATCCAATGGAAGATATAAAACATGTTGTGCTATATTCCCATGATCAACTTTTATAAAATTCACATTCATTTGCTGTCGAGCTAATTGCTCTCAACCTATAGTTCAAAGCTCCTGAGCGTTCATACCAGGAGTTCCTTCAAGAGCACTCTCATAATAATTCCTTCTTATAGAACCGGCGAAGTCTCGAATACTTCTTGCAGTAAAAATAACAGGACTTTCATGACTTTCTCCTTCAATATCTAATATATTCTTAAAATCTGTGGGAGATACATGATGTTGTATATGTGTCATAGAGATCTTACTAAAAAATTTACTTAAAAATACTTAGTTATTGCTAAATTTCAATTTTATTTTTAAATAAATACATTAAATTAAAATCCTAGTAAAAACCTCCATCCAGCAACTCAGATTGCGAGCGCAAAGGAGAGGTAGAGAACTATCTTCTGTGTTCTTCAAGAGAGCTTTCATAGACTATGAAGTAGTTTTCAGCCAATAGCTCAACCAAGCAAAGCACCAATAGACCATGGAAGCCATATAGATGTAAGAATATTTCCATGAAAGATGTGGACAATAATAGCGCTTATAGCTAATATTAGTTCTAAAAATCTAGCTTGTATTTTCACAAGAGCTATTTCAGTATCTTTTGGATAACGAGTACGAAGTAAGGCTACTAATAATAATCCAACTGCTCAAAATATTCCAGCATATATTCCTGTAAAAAATGAAGCAATATAGAAAGTCTTTTTATTTATTTTTTCTGCAATTTTTGGGGAAAATATAGCAAGAAATATAGCAAAAATAACTGCAGGGAATAACCATTTTTGATCTAGATTTGCAATAAGTGACGAGCCAATAACCACTCAAATGAAAGCAAGAACCCCTACCTGAAAGTTCTTATAATAATCAATTTGTTTATGAGTCGTATACGTTGATCATATTCCTCTAAAAAAACTTCATATCTTAAGATTTCACACTATTGCTCCGAAAGAAACTGTTGGAAACATCCATTGAATGAATGGAATTGAGAAAAACATCGATCATCCAAAAACTATCGCAAAAATACTAATCAAGAATCATACTCCTAAAAGCAAGAGTCCGTCAGTGCTTACGAGTATATTAAGTAATTCATTCATCAATCCTTTTTAACTACTCTACTATCTTTCCTTTCTGATACTTCACCTTCCCCCCAACTATTGTGAAGAGCACTTTACCAGTAAGTTCTTTTCCGATATAAGGGGAGTTTTTTCCTTTAGAGAAGAATTTTTTCTCGTCAACGGTCCATTTTTTATTGAGATCAAAGATTGCGATATCCGCATCTGCTCAGATGGAGAGATGCCCTTTATCAAGTCTGAGAATTTCAGCTGGGCCTTGGGTCATTTTTTTAAGACCATGGGAAAAATCTACATGACCAGGTTTCACGAGATAGGTATTCATTGAGGCAAAACTTGTCTCAAGTCCGACAAAGCCCATAGCTGCATCCTGGAATGGAAGGAGCTTGTCTGGTTCAATATGTGGTGCGTGGTCCGTTGTGAAGGCATCTATCGTATCATCCTGAATGGCTTTAATGACAGCCTTGATATGATCATCACTTCTGAGTGGTGGGTACATCTTTGCATTCGTATTGTATCCAAGACATTCCTCATCAGAGAGAGAGAAATGCTGGACTGTAACTTCAGCTGTGATATTTTTTGATCCTCTTTTCTTTGCTTCACGAATAGCTCTCATTGCTCCTGCAGTTGAGTTGTGGAGGAGATGAAGTCGGGCTCCTGTCTCCTCTGCGAGAAGAATATTCTTATATACTGCCATATCCTCTGAGACTGCTGCTGTTCCTGGTACTCCCATCTGAGTTGATACCCACCCCTCATGCATACACCCTCCTTCTGTCAGGTTTTCTGTTTCACAGTGGCTCATGAGAAGTATATCGCAGGTATTACAGTATTGCATTGCTCGTTTGAGTACTCCTTCATGCTGTACATCTGCTCCGTCATCAGTCACAGCAATGGCTCCTGATTTTTTTACTTCGTTGATTTCTGCAAGTCTTTTTCCTTCTTGGTCTTTGGTAATTGCTCCTGTTGGATACACATTTACGAGATCAAGTTCTCTGGATCTCTTCGTAATAAATTCTATCACTGTTTGATTATCTGCTATGGGAGTTACGTTTGGCATACAGACTATCGAGGTCACTCCTCCTGCAAGAGCAGCCTTTGAACCTGTTTCTATCGTTTCTCTATCTTCTCGACCTGGCTCTCTGAGATGAACCTGCATATCTATAAGTCCTGGAGTTACGACAAGGCCTTCTGCATCGATGGTCTTTTTTGCTTTTACCTTCAAAGCCTTTCCTATTTTGGCAATCTTTCATTTCTCTATATAGATATCTAGCTTTTTATCGATATTGTTTTTTGGGTCTACGACCCGTCCATTTTTTATAAGAAGTGACATAGTTTGTATTATTTGCGAGTAAAGGTTTTTTCTTGTCCATCGTAGCGATGTGAGAGAAGCCAAAGAAGTGTTTTTCTGACTGCAAGACCGTTTTCTACTTGTTGCAGGATGTGAGATTGACTATCAACGGCAGAGAGAGCAGAGTGTACATCTATATCACGAATTACAGGACCTGGATGCATAAGTATCGCGTCAGGTTTTGCGAGATCGAGACGAGCTCTAGAAATACCAAACATCTTTGAATACTCTCTAAGACTTGGGATAAATCCATTCGAACCTCGCTCTTCTTGTACTCTCAAAGCGTAGACAACGTCAGCATCTTTTATAGCATCTTCTACATTATCGTATATCTCCATTCCAAATTTTTCAGCATGTACTGGGAGAAATGTTTCAGGAGATGCAACCCGTACTGTCGCACCAAGTTTCTTACAGAGTCTCACGAGTGATCAAAATACTCTACTGTGAAGAATATCTCCAACTATAGTGATCGTTTTACCCTTGAGATTTTTCGACTTAAAGTAGTCGAGCATCGTTAGGCCATCCAAGAGTGCCTGTGTTGGGTGTTCGTGCCATCAGTCTCCTGCGTTGAGTATTGATGCTTTTACATGACGAGAGAGAACCTCCGCTACACCTGCTTCTTTAGATCTGATAACCAGCGTTTTTACATTATATGCATCGAGTGTCTGTACCGTATCGAGATAATTTTCCCCTTTCCCAACAGAACTTGATGACCCTACACTGACTGTATCCATAGAGAGATTCTTTGCAGCCAAATCAAAACTTGCCTGTGTACGAGTCGAGTTTTCAAAAAAGACGTTCACCTGGGAACATCCTTTATTGAGGGAAAACTTAAAGGTCTTATGTTCTCTGAATTTCCTCGCTATATCGTAAATCGTTTCGATATCTGTAAGTGTTAATTGGTCAATAGAGTACAAATCAAAAAAGCTTACATCGCGGCCATTCCTGACCGTTATAAGCTCTTGTTCACGTATATTTGACATAGTATTTTGAGTTTCAAAATTATACTACACTAGATAGTATCTCTCAACTCTTTTTTCTCAAGCAAGAATATATTTTGATGTAAAAAGTTTGTGGAAAATAAATCATCCCCTCTGTCCTGCGGACATCTCCCCTTCTACAGAAGGGGAGACCTTAATTTATCCTTCCCTTCAATTTGAAGGGAAGGTGGTCAAAGACCGGATGGGATGTTAGTCTCTCATACTTGCAACTAACTCCCCCCAATCGTTCTTTGGTTTTTCTGATATCATAGCTCCATCTGGAACCCTTGGAAAATCCTTTCTTTGATCCTCTGGGGTAGCGTCATCCCAATACAGTTCAAATTTTGGGGGTATAAAGCAGCTAATAATAGGGATCCCATCCTGCTCGTCTTGTTCGTATCTATTCCCTACACATGCAATCGCAACAACCTCTCATCATAGGTTCTCTAGCACCTCTCTCATTTTTGCAATCGTTGTTCCACGACTCACAATATCTTCAGATAAAATTATTTTAAGTCATGTTAAGTCTACTGCGTGACGCTTTAGATCCATGTTATTATTATCATTATCTGTCTTTTCTGTATATATTGATTGATCTATTCAGAGTTTCTTTGCAAGTGCAAGAGATATTCTGACGCTTCCCATTTGGGCTCACACAACTATATCGGCCTTGATGCCTCTCTCACGCACCTGAGTAGTAAGTTCTGCTGTGGCTCTATCAATAACACTATAACTTCTCTCTATCGCTCATATATTTATATATGCATTTGAAATAACCTTGGAGGTAAATCGACAATATTTTCCTCAGTTTGGACGAAAGTAGAATGCTCCAATATAAGAAAGTACTTCTTTCCAATCTCATACATAAAGCATCTTCTCAAAACCATACTTATTCTCTGTTAAATATTCTACCTCCTCTATTTCTCTAAAAAATCTTGCCACAGCTTCTCACACATCATCTGACTGTAAAATTGGCCTTCCCATTACAATATTTGTAGCCCCTTGCTGTATTGCTCGCGATGGAGTCATGACTCTTTTTTGATCTCAATGATCACCTCAAGCAAAACGAACTCAAGGAGTTATGAGATCAAAATCATTTCCATATACTTCTCTGAGAGCCTGAGCTTCATGTGTCGAACAAACAATTCACTCAATTCCAGCATCAAGAGCTATTTTCGTAAGCTTGAGTACTGAATGCTTTGCTGTGTCATCAAAGATTTGCGAGGTATCGTTATCATCAAGAGAAGTCATAGCTGTGATAGCTAAGAGTTTCGCATTAGGAAGGAATTCATCTTTTGTAGCTTGAGCAACTCTGAGCATCTCACTTCCTCAACTCACATGAAGTGTGATATATTCTATTTTTTCTCAGAGTCACGACCTATGAAGCTGAGTAATATAATTCTTAAGTGTATTTGGAATATCATTCCATTTTGGATCAAGCATAAACCTACAGTCTATATCCTGAAATAACTCAGATATCCCCTCAAATCATATAAGTGCAACTATATCATGTATCTTAAAGATTATTCTACCCTTATATTCTGCATTCTTAGAAAGTATATCTTGAACTCTTTCTTTTGCTTCTCAGGGAGAGAGATTATCGAGAGCAATTATCAATTTATGATTCATACAAATATTTTAAAAGTATATTTTACGCAGAAAAAGGTATCACCACATCTTTTTTATGTTTTGTGAAAGAAGTATCTCATGAGATAAGAGCAAGATCGTCGAGATGGACCTTTCAGATGTAGAGGTCTTTGAGAGAACCTCCCTTGTCTAAGTAGTCGGTCACAGAATAAAAGCCATTTACATAGACAACATCCTTCATAAATACTCCCTCCTTTGAGGGATCTTCGAAACCACGCTTCAGTCTGAGCATAAAAGTAAATACTCTCTCATAATCATTATCATAAAACTCAGCCAAGTGCTTTATAAGTCTTTTATAGGAATGCTTAAGAGCATATTGTACAAAATAGTATCTCTCAAAGATAGAGTAATATTTCCTATCACTCTCACTTACAAACCTGTTTTGGTTATATATTGCAAGTCACTCATCTGTCTCTATGTATTTTGCAGTTCAGCGGGCCAGAATAGAAAACTCTGACTTTCGACCATTTACCTTTCGTAAATAGTGACCTTCTATTTCATGAGCAATAATTGATCGCATCTCTCGTTTTCATACAGTTGCTCATCTTCGGAACATCAGAGTATCACCCTTCATAGTAAAACGAGCAGTACTATCAGCTTCTACTATCTTTACCTTAATATTATATATATGATTAAATTTTTTCATGTAATCCTTGATATCTTCATAACTCAGAATTTCTTCTTCCTCGATAACACTATCACGAGTAGAGATTATTTCTTTCGCTTTTGCGAAGTTATCGTCTACAACTTCTCCAAAGATTTTTTTACTATACAGGGTCATATCCGAAGCATCTTGATCTCTGAATGCTTTTAGAAAGCGTATTTTGTCACTAACTTCCTGTTGTTTTGTAAGATAAATTTCAGAGAGGGGAATATCTGGTATTTCGATTGCTCTAATCTCAGCATATAGATCGTCTAAATCTAGTTCAATATTCTTATACTCAAAGCTTGGAACATAATCCCCTGATTTTTCTACAAATATCTGTTTTTGTTCAACAATGTTACTGGGAGTAAGGTATTTGAGGATGAGCAGTTTTTTATCAACCTTCATTATTGCCTTATCAAGAGCGATAAGTTGAGACTCATGCGTTTTAGTAATTGCAGTATTTTTTTGTTTCTTTCATGTAGATTCCGGAAGAAAAGGAGTTTCTCATTTTTTATATTTATAAGGATCAATTAAAAAGCCCTTAAGTGCTTGTTTTCAAAGTCGGATTTTTTCTCCCTCTAAGTCGCTCAGCACAAACCTCAGAGGTCTCTTTATTCCAAGTATTTCAGAATCTAAACGAATACTGCTCTTACTCTCTACATCTATCTTTAAAATATTTGCTGCAAACTCGCGGTCAATAAAACTCTCGAGTACAGATATCCTGATATCTGCAATATAGTTATAGGTTTTTTCTTCGTAAATAACTTTTAAGTACTCTTGTGACCCTGCTACTTTTTTTCAAGACAAGCTCTTTATTCTTTCTTCTATATCTCATGAAAAGAGATCTCTTCATAGACGAACTCCTTTTTCTACCGAAGAAATATCCACTCACTCTACTTTATTAAGACGCGCTCTCAGGGGTGCTAAATTTACATTTTGTATCTCAAGTCCAGGTCGAACATTTATCTCAAGCAAGAGAGGTCCGTCATTTTCATCGAGTACAACGTCGCAGCCAAGAAACTTGATTCAAGAAACTTGTTGAACCTGAACAGCAAGAGAAAGAATCTTATCCCACTCAGGGATGATAATTCCCCGGACATCTCATATCCCAGGAATTGATTTTACTATCTTTCCATGGTGTGAAATATAGGTCAAACCTCATGTACCAATATCTATTCCGGCAGCACAGGCACCAACATGGATATTTGCTTTTCCGTCTGATTCTTCTGTTGGAATACGTATCATGGCCATCACTGGAACCATATTGTATGCTACAATTCGCACATCTGGAAGTCCATATTTCCCAAGGAGTTCTATCTCTTTTGTGAGGACAACCTTCTTTTCAATAATAACTTTATCTCTCCCACCAGAGAGTGAAAAAAACCCATCAAGTATATAGACAAAATGCTCTGAAAGTTCTTGAGGAGAAAAAGATTCTCATGAGTTAGTGATAAATCTCCCCTCTGCGCTGAGTGAATCTATAACTAAAATCCCTTTTCAACCATAGCCGTTATTTGGCTTTATAACAAATGGAGGAGCATAGGCCTTAATCTTGTCTATGCTGACCTCTCAATGGCTTTTTATTATTCAAAGTGTCTCTGGAACTGCAACCTTATGACTTGCAAGAAACTTTTTAGTTGTAAGTTTTGAATCAGCCAATTTCTTTGCAATTTGAAAACTCTCCCCTTTAATATACTGCAAATTACGGGCATTTTGACCAAGTAGTCAATGTGATCTAAATATCATAGTTTAGTTATTTTTTTCGTATATATCTTCGTGATGAGAGGAATCAACTAAGTCACCCAATAAAGAGGAACACCAACGCTTCTATCATGAGAACAAATGGAAGATCTCCCGTATAAACTTCATTTATATCTCCAAGTTCGAATACTATCTGAATATTTTGCAGGAAGAGAATAAAAAATATTGTCGAAAATATGAATGCAAGAGCAACATACATCATTCCTTGAAGTGAAAATGGTCCATAGATAAAGACTTTACTCCCTCATACAAGTCTCGTTATATATATCTCGTCTCTGTAATAGTATATAAAATTCCCGATAATCGAATATACAATAATCGCAATAGAAACAACAAAAGTAACAATAACAATATAAAGCCCTATCTGCAGCATATCAAGAACAGAAATTACTTTATTAATACGCTCAAACTGACGAGAATAGGTAGAAAAGTATTCTTCCCCAAACTCCTCTGAATCAGAGAGAACAAAGAGCTTATTCTCAATAATTTTATTCAGAACTCCGTACTGTTTCAGAGGAATATCCTCTATAGTAATAGTTTCAGGAAGGGGGTTTTGTCTTTCAAGTATTCTCACAAGTTCTGGATCACGCTCTCTAATTTCTTCCAGAACTTCGTCTTTGGTCTTGTAGGTAACCTCTATCCCTGGGATTGCTGTATCGATATCTGACTGGAGATCAATAACCTCTACTGAATTTCTATCATATTCCTCATCAAGATAGAGAGAAATAGTAAGCTTCTCATTAATTCACTCTATTAAGCGAAAACTCACATCATGCATCACAATAAGGATATTTATGAAAAACATCAATAGTGTGAGTATTAGAACTGATGAAGCACTTAAAAAACTATTCCTGAGAATGTTTTTTGTCGCGTATTTAAAGAGTCTTGGGAGCATGTATTAATCTGGAGTTATTTTAGGTCCATAGTGTATAGTTTTTCCATATTTTTGCAAACTCAGAAATCGCGAGTTTCATACGTTCTAAAAGCCTGCTTTGTCAAGGGAAATATTTTGTCAATACAGGGAAATATGTGTTAGAGTATTAAGGAATTTAATTTTTAAAGAATGTTTATGTCCCTAAAAAATACTCCTGACTTTAGATCAGAAGTAACAGATGAGGCATCTATACAGGACCATATAGATAACTCTCCTGTACTAAATGCATCAAGAACTGATATTGCCTTACTAGAGAGAGAGATCTTTTCAAAAGTAGATACTGTTACTGTTCATACTTTTGATTCATGAGATGCGGGAAGATTAATAGTGAGAACTGCTGCTGTAGTTAATACCTTTAATGATACAGATACAGGGAAAAGAATAGAAGATGACAGAGAACTTCGAGTTATTAATACAGATTGAAATGATCACCTTATTGCTGAAAATGGAAAACTCTATATTCACGTATCACTTCCGGATGGAAGTACTGGGTATGTCGCAGCAGATTATGTAAGGGCTCCTAAACTTGAAGCTCCTATAATTACTACCGAACAAGAGCCATCTTATGAAGCATCTCCAGGTAGCGTTACTCCTAGTTATAAGCCAGAAGTAATTGCCCCAGATGATGCTGAAAAAGCTCCTGAAGCCTTAGTAAAACCTGAAACAGGAGAGCTCCCATATGATGATTCTCCTCCAAACTATGGGGATACACCACTCACAGATGAACCATACCAAAATGAGACTCTCCCTGATGAATGAAAAGAACCTGATGTAGCAAAACCTAGCTATGAAGCTTCTGAAGAAAATCCAGATGAAACTACTTACATACTGAGAGATTGAGTGATCTGGTTAGCCCATGAAGATGGAGAAGAAAGAATCTCTGAAGTACAAAAAATAAAGAGTATAGAAAAAGCCTACCCTGGTCTCTCAGAGTACATCGCAATTTGGAAACTTAAGGCTGAAAAAACTGTTGAAGGACTGTATTTTAAATCCTTTAGAAGTGGAGATGAAGAGATGAGAGAATCAATGAAGACTATAGAAGAACTCACAGCTAAATTAATTATTGCAATTAATACTCCTTGAAATGATGGAAAAGCAGAAGTAGAAAGCATATTTGCGGAAATGGCGAAATATGATAAAAGACAGGATGCTTATCTAGGAGCTAGTAACCCTGATGTTTATGGAAATGATATTTTGGATAATATTCATACTGTATCTGATCTTCTTACTAATAATCCTAGCATGGCCGAAGAAGAAAAGCTTATCCAAATGTATAATCTCACAAGGACTGGCTGGTCTCAAAATGGTGATAGTCAGCTTATAAAAGGCTTTGTTACTGATAGACTTATTCAAAAACCATACTATGAAGGAGTGCAAGATTTACTGCAAAGTGCTGATTTTGTAGAACTGATCAAAAATGGTAAAAAGGATGAGATAAAACAGCTTATAAACAAGGCTCTACCAAAAGAGTTTAATCCCGCAGAACTTAATGATATAGTAACTGAACTTTCAACATCTTTTAGTAAAATACGGAGAAAGATTATGAAGGTTGAAAACTATGATCTCCTCGCTGAGCAAGTAGACGCAGCAAATAAAAAACTTAAAGCAGCAGGAAAACCTGAATTAGTACTCTCAGAAGTAGCAGATACACAAATTCAAATTGCTCTTGAAGCATATATGAAAGACAGTTTTGTTTATAGACTTGTAGCAAAGGAAGATGATAGAGGATGAACGGATAACCTCCAATGACTCTACGCTGATATGAGTGGGCTTGCTGAATCAAGTACCTGGGATTGGATCGATATGGCTGATGAAAATATTGATGCTGCAATTGATCTGAGTCTTATAGCAGTAACAAGCTTACTCCCTCTTGGAGTTGGGGCTGTTGCTGCAAGCGCTTTAATCAAGTGAGTTTCTGTAGGAGCTAGAGCACTTGGTGCTGGAAAAATTACAGACTCATCAAATAAATTCGTTCGATGAGTATGAACTGTTTGAGCTTGGTGAGGAAAGTCATCAATATGAGGGCTCGCATTTTATGAGGCAAGTAATCCGTTTCATAATATGTTACGAAAGGATGATGTATTTACATCAGGATTTTTCGAAGGCTCAGGGGATATTCATGAAATACGTAAATCTGTAGCATTTTTCGGAGCACTCTGAGTACTCAGACCAGTTCTATGAAAACTATGAAGCACAAGGATAGGGGATAAAATGAATATAAATAAATTTACTCGATGACTCAAGTGAATTTGATCCATAACTGTTCAAGCCGCAGCTCTCGTTTGAGTAAGTCAAGAAATAGAAATTCAATTTGGAGATACAGATAGAGATATCGAGAACTACACTTGGGAAGAGTTTGTGCAAGCACTTATAATGGTGGCTGCTCTCAAGTGAGCTGGGAAGGCTGTAGATAGAATCAAGTTATCTAGAACAAAGGATGGGAGTATATGAGTTACTCCTACTTGACCAATAAATACAATTAAAGTTGAACCAATTTCTATCGGTAGAAACGTTCCTAAGGCAGAAGCAAGAACAACTATTGAAACAAGAACCGTTACTGCTGAGCAATTAGCTTCACAGCAATGACCACTTCGTGCTCAAGCTAGTTGAGTTATAGGAACCAGGACTAAAACAACCTGAGAAAACCCATGAGTACTTATATGACAAGTTCTCCCCCCTCTTGGAAAAAGTTCATGAGTTAAAACAACTCAACCTCAGCGTCGTATCACGCAAGAAAATCAACCAAGAATAGAAGATATGAGAACAACAAGACCGCAAAGAATTGAAACTATATCAACACGAACTGAAGTTCCATTTACTTCAGCTTCAGGAAAAAGCTTTACTATAAGTAGAGATCCTGCTGGAAATATAGTAGTACAAAATAGTAAGGGGATTACCTTAAATGAAGGTGTTGTTAAAAGTATGCTAAACCGTAATCCTCAAACAAAAAGAGCATATGAGGAGGCCTTAGGAAAATTAAAATAAAAAATATTAATACAAATATATTATGTCAAACGAAATAAAAGCATCCCTTAGCGCTGTTATCGAAGGGGGAATTGAAGGCTCTAATGAGGCACAAATCATTTGAGAACTTGCAGATAAGATAAAGGCTCTTCCAGCTGAACAGCAGCAAGATCTTATAGAGGATCCTCTTCGACAAGTACTGAGTGATGCTATTTCGAACCATGAATGAGAAGACCAAGCTATATTGATCAAAGCGCAGAATACTTTATTTTCTCAAGAAAGTGTAGAAGTACTCCCAAACGGGAAAAACTTCGCAAGTCTCAAAGAGGAATATGGAAGTTATATCGCAACGTGAAAGTCTATGGCATTCTTCCAGGAGCAATTTGAAGGGATAGTAAATGAGAAAGCCCCGAACCTCCCACCTGAGATTCGTAACACGATGATGCTCCCTGTATGGAGGAGATGGATCAAGCATATAGACGATGTATGAACCCTCGCAGCAGAGTGAGTAATGCATGTAGTCAGCCTATGATCCGATTGAAAAGAAGTAGAAGAAAGTTCTGGAGAAACTCTTATTAGTGAAATGCTCCAAGAGATCGAAGACTTTACTGTGAGAACAAATAAGGTATATAACTCAGTAACTCCAACTGGGAAAAAAGACATTGATTTTACAAATGCGAGTATCATTGATGCTATATACAGGGGAGAGAATGATCCTGAAAAACTCAGACTCCTCAATACAAATCACGAAGCGTATTATAATGAAACTCGGAAAAAAACTGAAAAATATGCGGAAAGAATTAAGGATATGGATGCTTCTATATGAGGAATGATACGAAAATTTGCTTGAGATGACTTTGGGAAGAAACTAGGAGAGTACGCAAAGGAAAATCCTTGGCTAGGAATACTCCTCTCTATGCTCTGACTTGGTGATCTCCTTGAATGATTTATCGATGTAAATAGTAAAAAAAGAGGAGATTCCCTCGCGCAGCTCTCAGAACTCAGCTCTACAACTGGAAATTCTGTATCTGGAATGATTCCTGACTGATTTTTTACGAACTTTGATTTTAAAAAACTTGATCCATTCTTTGACTACCTGAATAGTCAAAAAATTGATTTCACCCATGAAAGCTTCTGGAAAAATCTCCTCAGTTGAGATACAGATAATCTAAAAGTAAAGGGCTTTTATTCGCTCCTCTCAGATGAAAAGGGAACTATTTTCACAAAAGAAGATTTTAAAAATGAGTGAAAATGAATGATAGAGAAGCTAAACTCTCTTCCAAAGAAAAAACAAGAAGTCAAGCAAGCAGAACTTAAAAGAAAAAAAGCAGAACTTAAAAAAAGTTTAACAGCATATTCGTGATGAGCAAGTACCCTAGCAGTAACAGCTGCTTGAGATACTGCAGAGGCTACAGCTAGTAATAATGAAACAAAAACTGATGAAGGAGCTTCTGAAGTTTGAGGCTACGATGTAGTTCCTACTACAGTAGAGAGAAGTGATGCTATACCCTATGTAGAATCCACAACTCTTAAGGCAAAAGATACTCCTAATACAAAAACAGACAGGACTACTCAAGCAGAGCAAAGTCATGAAACACCTGTTATGACTGAGGCAGAGAGGAATGCATTCAGAGAACAGTTTACAGCATATAGAAATATCGAGATTCGTGAAGCTCTACTAGAAGCAACAAAGTTCCCCGTGATACTTGCGTATGAAGAACAAGATGCATGCAATGATCTAGGTATACCAACTCCTACTTCTCTTGATTACAAGAACTGACAATTTTTTCTTGGAGAAGTTCCTTATAATATAAGCTTTTCTTGAGTTACTCATGATCGTGCCACTATTGAGAAAATAACTCTCGATACAGCTGAAATATCATCTCAAAATTTAACCTTATGAGTGAAAGCAAAAGTAAGGATTTGGGGTGAACAAAAAGAAAAAATTTCACTCCCCAAAAAAGATGTTGCTAATCTCCTCATTAAACTAATAGATAATGAGTCAGTTGTATCAGATATTCCCACTGAAGATTGAGGGGTCACTAGTTGAAAATATACTATTTCGAAAGCATAAATAGAGTCATCATAAAAATACTAAAAGTCCAGTTGCATATTTTGTCACTGGATTTTTTATATGTTACACTTTAAAGGTATAAATATATATTTTACTCAGATACTATGTCAAATCATATAAATCGTCTTAAAGAGATCACTAATCCTGGAAGCAATATTAATCCGGATACAGCACAAGAATTCATTTCTATAATGGAGGATAAGTATCCAAATGGAGAGTGGAAAAATGCTCCTGTAGAAGTACAAGCGAGTATTTCAGCTTTTGAAGGGCATCTAAATAGTTTCATATATGAACCATGGGCTCAAGATAAACTTAACCAGTTTCACGAATTTAAAAACGCGCGAGGTGTACTGGCAGGAACTCTCACTCCTCTCGCTACAGCACCTCTAGTAGTTGCAACACCTATTGCCTCAAATACATACCCAAGAATAGATAATCCTAAGTTTTCAAGTGCTATCAAAAAACTTCAACAAGCTCTTGTTGATGAAGACCATGCTCCAAATGAAGTAAATCCTGTTAATGGTATTGCATGAGATACAACCTATATGGCTACTTTGAGTTATATTTCTCACCACCCTAAAGAATTTCAAAGAATGCTCGGGAGGCTTAGTGGCCAAAAAGTAGTAACTGACGGTAAACCATCACCTGAAAACTTTGCTGTTCTCAAAAGCTATACTGGTATGGAAATAAACGAAAGTATGCTTCCTATAGTAATAGTAGATAATGCTGTGAAAAAACAAGTGAGTGAAACTACGAAACTTAAAAGTAAAACTACTAAAGAGCTTGTAACAGAACTTACATCACTTGGAGATAATGCTGTAGATCAAGAACGAAGAAATATAGTTCTCATCGTCCTTACAAAAAAACTTCAACAAGAAGGTATTCTCATATATCATGATCCATCCTCAAACAGATGGACATTAAAAAATAATGATTGATCAGCATGTACGAGCTATGATCTAAGTCAAAGTGATATGCAAATAGCAGCACTCATAGGGACTCTCTCTCACTGAATAAAACTTGATAACAAAAATCAGGCTGGACACATAGTTGCTATATTTGACTCTACGGTGGCTGAGTTCAAACTTGTAAATCCTAAAACAAAAAGAGAATGGGTGTATAATGATATGCTTTCCGATACATCAGGGTATGCTGGAAATAAGCAAGATAACCGAACAGTATTTGTATCACAAGTCGACACGCAGATACAAAAATTACAATCTGCAAATAGTGACCCAAAAATTCAAGATCATATAAAAAGAGGGAATCATGTACAGCTTCAACGACTTGAGATTCTTAAAGCAAAAATAACGAACAAAGATAGCCTTGATCCAAGTATAGAGCAGAGAGCTCTTACGGTTGTAGGTCTTAGAGAAATACAAGAAGGCTACTACGACTCTCAAGGAAATCCAAAGTGAGACGTTATGGCTGATCTTGCAAATGGGAAGATCCTCGATAAAATAGTAGGTAGTGGGATACTCCCTGTTGCTATGGTGTTTGGTCTTGCTTCAATATTCTTTAGTGTCCCAAAATGGCTTAAATATCCATCTTATGCCATACTCCTCGCTGCAGTTCTGAAAGGACCTCTCAAAAATATTATGGCAGAATATGGAGGTGATAAATGGTTAGAGGCTCAAATGAAATGAGGAACAAGTTATTCACCAAACCGTGCTACGTCTGGAACAACAAGTACTCCAGGTGAAATCGAGCAGTGGTGGAGAAAAATCTCCGGAGTAGAAGATCAGTTTAAATATGGATATGCTATAATATATAGAGAGCATGCCAAGCATAATAATGGTGAATGAAAAGATACCTTCTTAGTAGAAGAACTCGAGACTATATTTTCTCTTTCAGCCTGACATCCATGATTTACCTCAATGCTTGCTACAGATTTAGAAGCAAATAAGGATAATATTGATAAAGTGTTCCCTGCCGATGTAAAGGCCGCAGCTCTTGCAGAATGAATAAGTGAAAGTGAGATGCTGGACTATATAAAATTCCTTCTCAAGGCAAGGAAACCAGGAGATAAAACAGTAGGAGATGTTCTCTCAGAATGAAGATATGATGTTACTAAGAAAGTAGTAGATCCATACGTAATATGAGAAACCGCTTTTAACAAAAGTATCAGAGATAATGTTGAAAGACTCTCTCGGTATAATGAAAAAGCTGGGAAATGAACTCATGAAAGAGTTGAAACAGCCATCGCTGTGACACTCCCAAATATTTTTAATTATCAAAATGCAGACAAACAGGATCTTGATAGAGTCATAGCAGATCTCAAGGCAATACGTGCTGATACAGATTTAGCAGGGACTCCTGATGTAGCGATTATCTGAGCAATCATCGCAGAATATGAAACTGTTAAAACAAAGGTAACTGCTGCTGCTGCAGTAAATGTTTGGAATGATAAGGCAGATGGTATTACGAATACCTTTGCAACTGAGACTCTCTCAGAGGTATATAACGGTGTAAGTGATGGTATCGCGTGGCTCACTGGAGTCCCTATTTCTCTCCTTTGAAAAATAGAACGAATTACTCCTGATGAAGTAGATAGAATGATAGTCGAATGAGAAGCTCTCCTCGCAAAACATAGTACAGATCCTGAACTTGCCAAAAGAATAAAAGAAGAACTCTCTGAACTCAACGAAAGACAAACTATACTTTTAGCGAGTCTTGCTCTTAGAGAACAAAGTCCTGCTCTCAGAGCTAAGATAGAAACCAGAGCAAAGAAGTCGCTCAGAGCGAGTATCGTTGCTGATCCTGAGAGATACGAAAAACGTGTCGAGGAACTCGCTGCAGATATAGCGGTACTTAAAGAACCTCAAGCAAATGCAGAATGATATTATGAAATCCTTCGTCAAAATACCTCTCCTATAGAAGAGCTCAATAGTATTGTATCAGCGGGTGATATACGTTGAGCTGCTAAAAAAGTGCTTGAGGATGTTGTAGGAGCATACAAGGTAAACGTTGAGGCATACGCTCTCGAAGTCTCAAGAGGAGCAAGTTCACGTCTTGGGAGGCTCACGGCAGACCTAGCCTTTCCTACTAATTCATCAGCGGAACGACTCGGGGTCTTAAGTCAAGAATACTCTTCTCTCAGAGCAGAACTCTTGGTAGAGGGAAATATGATGAAAGCACGTAAATTTATCTACGATTCAGGAATAACTATTAACTGACAAGATAAAGAATACTCAGACCTGCTCGCTGATATACAAGGATCCCTAGCTAGAATTGGGGTTCCTACAAAACTCTACAGTAGTGATATCAAGACCGATCTTGATCGAATTGAGACAGAACTCAATGAGCGAGGTGCTACTATAGCTAAAAGTATAAATACCAGTTCTTTAGAGCTAAAAACCGCTCCTATTCCTACTGGCATACTAACAGCTACTACAACAAAAGCCTTTGTCTTAAGTGTAACTACTATACAAAAAGATACTATCGCATCTCTCCCAAGTGGAAGAGAAAAAGACAGAGCTCAATTAAATCTCAACAATCATGTAAGTACCTATATAGCAAGACTCAGCGACCAGGCACGAACTGCTGGGTCTAATGATGAACTAGACGAGGTACTCTCTATGTACGAAGAGCTTGATGGTATTGAGAGAGGGGAAGATACCTTCAAAGATACAGTCGCGGAAGTAAAAGGAAAAGAAATATTTAATATAAGTATGTGAGAAGCTCCTCAAGGTATAATGCCCCCTTTAGAAAAGCTTGTCAAGACAATGGATGCTCAGAAAATTCCCACAAATACACTGTGGGCTCTCATACAAAATCCAGATACAAAAATGGGTGAAATATTAAGTGTAATAAATGCTGAGATTAAAGTTCAAGAAAAGATGTTAAAAACTAACCCTAGTGATAAAGAACAACTGAAACTCCTAAATGAATTAAAATGATCAAGAGGAGCATTAATACTGGTATTAGAAGAAAACTGGGGAGTAATCTGAATGCAATGGGCAAAGAAGCATTGAGTTAATTTTATAGACTATTTATATAGTTTAAATAGAGCGTAATACAAAAAATATGGCAGATATAAGTGGTACATTTTTCGAATCATACACTCCTCCTGTTACGAGTATTCCGAGTGTTTCTAGTACTCCTACGACTAGTGTAGGAGCATCGACATCAGAGGGGAAAACAAAAGAAGAAATCTTAAAAAGACTCGGATGATTTAGTTCATATCCTCATGTAAGAGAAGTTATAGGAAAAATAGACTCTCTCGATTTAAATTGAGTCAGCTCACATGATAGAGAGCAAATGGAGTTAATATTCGGGTTTATGCACGGTATTTCTGACTCAGATATGAGAGTTCCTTATGAGCTTGAAGCATATACAAACAGGGCAGAATGAATCTACAGAAACTATGTCACTGATGCTGATGGTATCAGTAAGGATGCGAAAAAAGCTGCTGAGAGAATAATCCCAGCAAGGCTTATGTGAGACGAATCTTGGGATCTGTTCAAAGATATCGAAGATCTTTTCATGGCTACCAATGACATGGATAGTGATGAGATCCTTGGGCTCGCGCAAGAGATTCAAATAGATTCTCCTAATATAGACAAGGATGATTGGGATAGTTTTTTCTCAAGCCTCTTTGCGAGGATTGATAAAGATACCCTTTTTACCTCAGATGAAAGTGAAGAGTTAAAAAAGTTTATTAAAGAGTTCAAGAAAAACTCTCCCTTATATGAGAATGGTCTAGACATAGAGGTTATCGACGATTATCTAGATGGCATTTTATCAGATGTCGAAAAAGCGTGAGAAAATGATACTGTAACTGTACAGATAGGTGGACACAAACCCCTGCTATTTGAAACTAAGAAGTGAGCTCTCCAATTTGTTTACAAAATGAAACTGGTACTACAAAAGCTTGATAAAGCTGACTTCTCATTTGCTGCATTTATATGATCTATTGTTGACTTTGAAGGAGTATTAATATCTCCCATTGACGATATTTTCATGTCTTGATGGGATGCACACTGGATTCTTTGAATCTTTAGTACAATAGCAGCGTGAGCATATACATGAGCATTAATATATGCCCATGCTAGAGTAATCTATGGTCCTATCGAATCGGTTAAAAGAAATGTTAAGGATGTTATTGCTATTAACTTTTGAGGTAAAGATAAGGATCCTAATCCCAATGGTTTTCTCACGAGTGAAAAGCCACTTTCTTGATTTTGAAAGGTCTTCTTTTGGAGGCATAGGTTATTTAAAATATTAAAGCATGCTAAAGAGATGTATGATGACCCTCTATCAGCAAAACTGCAGGTATCAATATTTGATGGATTAAGTTCAGCAAATGATTGACAAGAAGATATTCGGACAAAGCAACTCTCTCTTAGTTTTTTTGAAAAAAAATACCAAGATGATCCTCATAGACTTGAACAATTAAATAGACTTAGAGGGAATAGAATCCTATGACTAGAATGGTGAAGACAATATAGTAATAGTAAGACCTTTTGGTTGAGGCTCAAAGCAATTGATGAAGGACTAGAATATCCATGAAGAGCGTGACAAGTCTTTGACCTAAACAGTAATATTAAATGACCAATAGTAGAACAAGTTAATAAGGCTTTTGCTGATGGTCGAAGCGCAATATGAAAGCTTTATGAAGGTTTACCTGAAGATAACACAAAATGATTCTGATTGTCACAACTTGAAAAATTAGACAAGACTGATTTTTTCAAATATGTTGAAGCTACCATCGATCTTGATGGAACACTTAGTAACACCGACGAAAGAACAAGAAACAAACTCATAAAAGAATTCTTAGGAGACATTATCGAATGACGTGTTCATACTAATCCAGACGAAATTACTCAAGAAATCATGCGTATTGCTGATTGAAAACTTCCTAAGTTTAAAATTATCAAATTATTGTGAAAAGAGATCCACGCAAGTAATTGACCTCATAAAAAAGACTTTAATAAGCTTCTTAGAGAAACTCAGAATGATAATTGGATAGTTACTCAGGCAGAGTTTGATACTATGGTTCGAAATATTCAATGATGAACATATGCCTTTGCTAGAAAAGCTCAAAAATATACTGATGTAGAAATTAACGATGCAAAAAATAAATGAGAAGATCTTTACGACAAAAGATATTCTATCCCAGAAGCAAGAGTAAGTGGATCTGATGACTTCGTGCGGCTCTTTAACCATGAACGAGAGATCGCTCTTATGTTAGATGACTCACTAGCAAGAGAAGATCTTGGAGCTGAATTAGAGAAACTTTACAAAGACATAAAGGTTCAAAAATGAAAAACTACTATTGATTATACACAAGGTCATTTTCATCATATAGTTACACAGATTCTCACCTGAAAAAAATATGACGTAGCAAAAAGACCTTATGCAAGCGAAGTAGAATTTGATACAGCTAATACAGATTATGAATCAAAAAGTAAAATAACTAAAGAACTGAGATCTAAACTCTTATGAAATATTCGATGAGAGATAATTCGTATTGAATGATTAGGGGACGAACAAAGAAGGGTTGAGGATTTTGAAAAGCTACAAAAAAGATACAAAGATTTCTTTGAGGCAAGTTGAGAACTACAAACAGAGCTTAAGGATGACTCAAGTTGATACTATAAAGATATAATGCAAAAACATGCTAAACTACAGCATGAGCTTTGAAATTTTTATAGCGACTATGTTGCAGTAGATTGAAGGAAGCTAGATGGAAAAGCAAAAGACTTTTATGATACAGCAATAAAACTTGATAGATCAAAAAAAGGTGCTATTGACGCTGTAAGAAACAGAGCATTCGAGCCTGATACAAAAATAGCCCTTGTGCAGTTTGAAAATGCACTACGAGGAATAATTGCTGGAGATATAACTATAGCTCAAGCAAAAACACTAGATTTTACACTTTACGATGATGATAGTGCCCTATCACAAGCTGCAAAAAAGACTGTTCTAAGGAGCGCTGAAGCAGTTGATATATATAGTCCTGAATCATACATAAGAAACAGTACAGAAGTATTCTTTACTCCTGAGTCTAAATTCAAGGATGCTGTAAATGCTTGGAACAGCTTTGCTCAACCATTTGATAAGTGAAATGAACTATTGGCTCTAATCAGGAGTAGAGAAGACTTAGAGATGCAAAAAACGGTACTGGATACACGCCTAAAAGGAGTTAGACCAAGTGAAGTAGATGTTACTGATCAAACAAAACTTACCTCTTTTGAGGATAATTTAAAGTCAACTAGAGAAAGAATTAGTGATTTAAAATGAGTAACAGGTGATCTCAAAACTCTCTCTAGTATAGAGTTAGAATACAAGCTTGCTACTCGTGAGATTGGCTTTAAAAAACAATTAGCTTCAAATCCTGGTTTTCAGAATTACGCAGTTGAAAAATGAATTGATCCAAATAGCACAAGTGCAGATGTCCTATGGGGTGATTTTATGGACTACTGAAAAAGCAATACTATACAAAAATGAAGCACAAGGAACTTTACTATAGATGCTGCTGTAAAACGAACTCCTCCCCCTACAAATGATACTGTTTCTGTAAAACCTCGAACCCTTCATCAAGAAGCTGAAGATCTCGTATCAAGAATATTTTACTATCATGAAATCTCTGGAGATAAGATTGAAACAGTGAACGAGTTTGAACTTAAAAATTCACTTTTTAAACAAATCGATGCTACTAATAGTTCAATCACTTCTCTCTCTGATTTAGAATCACAGTTACAAAAATCTTGATATGAGATTAAGTCTAATGAAGAGATTGCAAATTATGTTGAATCGAAACTAAGGATTAGAGAGAATATAGCAAGTGACCTCAAAGCAGCTGCAAGTAAAGGGACTGATGATCTCATAACATTTATAAGAAAGAATGCAAGATTTGATAGATTATGAAGAATAATTAGTTAAAAATGTGAATAGAGAAAGTTAATACTACTGAACAACAAAATCTTTCGACTTCGAAGGATTTTGTTACTGTAGTAACCTGAAGCTCAGAGCGAACTATAAAAAACAATATAGCTATGGCTCTCTACTCCAAAAAGGCACTCCCAAAAAATAAAATCGATGCGGTATCAGAAACTATTTACTGAGAACTTGGACTCTCAAAAGAGGCATTTCTATGATTCGAGGTAATTGCCTGACATCTGATTACTCATCATTTGGATACTTATGGAGTTGAAACCACTACAATTATAGAGATAAAATTCGATAGCAATGAAGTAAGTGTATGTAAAGTCAGTCTCAGTCGTGAAGATCTTTCGAAACTTGCGTATAAACAAGAACAAGAAGCTGTAAGAGAGATAAGTGCCAAGCTCGCTGATCTACAGATTGTCCTCAATGCTATGGAAGAGATATTTAGAAACAATACTTGAGTGCTGTGGAATGGAACTCTTGATGAAGATGATACCTTTTCACCAAGAAACTTGTCTATATCACCTTGGAAAGATCTTAAAGATATCCCTGCGTGAGGGATGGACCTTGTATACTTACAGGGGATTGCTCAAAGCGTGATAGAAAAAGCTCAGGAAGATCTTAAAAGTAACGCATTTCCTAAAGATAGGATAGTCGAAGACAAAAAACGTTTATGAGATTATTCAAAACGGTATATCGACTTTATAATGGGTCTGAGTGAAAACTATGAGTGAGGAGCTGCCCTGTTTAAAGAAAGTGAAACAGGCAAAAAAGATAACCCTAAAACACCTGAAGATGAATCAGTCGTTACAAACATGAGTGAGTCGAAAGTATTTCAGGTACTTGATCTGATGATAGAAGCTATGTCTCCGGAAGAAGCTCTCCAGTATATGGCAGATACTCATTATAAACTCGACAGAAACCAGTACCAATCTACTGAAGTAGAACGCTCATATAGAGCGTGGAAACACAAGGTTCATACTGTAGTACTTGATACCTTTAAGAAAAATACTGTCGAAGATAAATATTTTCTAGAGTATTCAAAGATTGTTACAGGAAGGCCAGGTAGATTTATTACCCAACAAGTAGATCCTGGAGCAGGAAAGTCTTGGTACCATAACAATAGAATTGATGATAGATATAGAGACCCCGAAGCTGCGCAAGATGCTCTGCTCTATGTGTGTCATAGAGAAAACGGGATTATTTCCAAAATACAAACTGATCCTGATTCAAATTTCAAGGTTGAGGATCCAAAGATGTGAAATCTTGACCCTATAGATGTACTAGGCTTAGTTTCTGGAAGTATCGAGAAGCATGCAGTGTGAATGTGAGATACAAATGATGGAGAGGTATTTCTCAGAGACATGGGTTTTGCAGATATTATGGATACTGTAAATTCTAAAACTAACTATCATGATCTCGATATTGAACAAAAGATGAAAATTGCTATTCTCTTGCGAGTACATGATTCACTCAATAGTAAAAAGTCAAAGGTAGATAGTAATGAACTCGGGGAGGTATTTCTTAATGCTATACAGGATTGACAACAAGTGTTAGTACAAAGTTTTGAAGAAAATTTCGATGATGGATGGTTTCATACAAAATCAGCAGAAGATTTTAATCTCACAGGAGTAGATAGTGACATATTTGAGCTCTACATGGATATACAAGGAATAGGTTTCTGGGATTTCGCTGATAGTACTATAAATATCGCTCAAGAAATAGGAAAGATGGGACTAATGTTTGCATCTGCATTTGGAGCATTTATAGTTATCTGAGCAGCAGCTACTGCTGCAGGAATTGCTCTAAGCCCTGTTATTGTAGCTGGAATAGCTGGTGCCTCTATGGCCTGAATATCTGAAATCCTATACCCAAAAGGGTATGATAACTACGATGATTTGATTCTTGACGTCGGAAGTGATGCTGCACTAGGAGCACTTACATGAATGTGATCCGTAAAAATGGCTGAAAAACTCTGAAAGTTCTGACAATGAATGGCATTTGCTGGGTGAGATTTAGCGCTATGAATGTGAAGTGAAGTTTTACGGTCATGGGAGATAGAGACAAGACTCTATGGAAGAAATAGGTACTCTCTCCCTGAGTTTTATGAATTCGTTGAACTAGAATCAAATACACTCAGAGCCTTAAGAGATGCTCAATAGAATAAAATTATACTTTTTATTTGACAAATATATTATTTAATATAAAATATTTTTATTAATTCTTACTTTTAGGAAACCTATGTCTACTCTAAAAAGTGCTCTATTCTGAACAACGGCTCTGGTAGGTGCGAATTACCTAGCTGATTGAGCGGTTGTAAATACTGTATCAAACGCAGCAACAAACGTTGCAGATATTATAAGTACTGGAGCCTCTAGTGCTACTCCTCTCCTAGCATGACCTATAGCGCCAGCAATAGCTGCTGGAGCTTCTGCATGGAATGCTACTGGTGAATTTGCTGAGAGATGACTATGGGGAGTAGCTGAAAAAGGAGCTCTTAACTATGGTGTTTGAGCTGGAATACTTACAGCAACTGGTATAATTGCTGCGCCAGCTGTAGGAACTGCAGCAGCAGTTTGACTCTGAATGTATTGAACACGGCAACTGTTTAACGTTGCTAAGTGAGTAAAAGAAGATCCTTGATCTACATATAGATGGGCTCCTGAAGCCGCAAAATCTCTATTTTGAAAAGGTAATAAAGCCGCATAAAAACTCTTTATCAAAAACCCAGTGATGAATCACTGGGTTTTTTGTTATTTACAGAAACATATGCTAGAATATAAGAGAATATTATTTATAAAAGATACTATGGGACATAAAGAGGTTATGAGTCATTTTTTCAGGGAAGATGAACATGAAAAAGTAGAGCAACGACTTGAGTCATCAGACTACAAGGAGAAAATGGAGGCACTTAAAGCTAAAGCTGCTATAGATATAAAGCTTATGAAGCTTAAAGCTGTTACTGAAAAGACAGAGGAAAACTTTGAAGAGAGGTATAAAGCTTTTATAGAAGCTCTCTCAAACACAAACCCCAAAGATCTTGCTACGGCTGCAGCTACAACGATAGAAAAAGCTGCAGGTGATGCAGTAGATACTGCAAAGAGTACTGCAACAGAGGCTGTTCGATGAAGTATTTTTTGAAAGATAAAAGCCATTACTGACTCGGTAATAGCAAAGATTGCTGCTAGTTTTTGAATTGGAGCAACAGGAGTTGCATTTTTATCTGAAAATATAAATCCTGTATCATGGTTAAAGAGTGAACTGGAAGGAAGCTGGTTTTGAAATATTCTAGGGATCAAGGCAAAAGTTCCTGCTGTAGCGGCTAAAGATGAAGGAGAGAAAGAGGAAAAAGAAGTTGTAAAACCAGTAAAACCCAAGGAAGAGGAAACTCCTAAAGAAGAGGCTCCTGATAACGAAGAGAAGGAAGAAGAAGGAGGAGATAAATCTCCTGAGGTAGAATGAACAGAAACTTTTATCATGTATAGAACTGGAGCAAAACTCATATATGCACTAAACTGAGATCATGGAGAATTTGAAGTAAAAGCCAGCGAACAAATACTCGGAAATATTGATGAGTTAACATATAATGATATTGTAGCTCTCTGAAACAATACAGCCCCACTTCTAAAAGATACAGAATGAAAAGAAGAATACGCAGCATCGCTTTTAGAGGAATATCAGTCTGATAAAACACAACTACTCTTAAAAGTTGGACTTACGAAGTCCTCTCTTTGAAACATCATCAAACCTTCTGGGAAGATCAATACACGTCTCGCGCGGCACTTTTGAAAAACACAAGCTTTAGGAGAAGGTCGACTCAAAGAAATATACCAACAGTCTCAGGAAGAAGGGTTTAATTGGAAAGAATTAAAATTTCAAGAAATATCAATCCTCTACCTATCAAGCTTATCAGCGCTACGAGTACCAGCTGCAAAAGGCTTATGAGAAGTATCAAGCGATGTTAGTGGGTTCATGTTTGGAGGAATAGAATGATTTGATGAGGTTGAAAACTATTGAGTAGTATCAAAAACTCTTGCTGTCGCAATATGAAAAATAGGAACATCTGTGACAAAAGACGAGTATATGAACCCGTCTAATGATCAAAAATTTAGAGATAATGTTACAGAAAATCTATGAATAGAAGTAGATCCTGAAGATATAGAAAGTTTAGAGAAATTCATAAAATTCAAAAATGAGCTTAAGACTGGAAATTTCTTTGACCACCCTAAACTCAAACTCTCTCCAGAACAAAGAGAGGAAGCTAAGGAGAAGATAAAAACAAATGAAGCCCTCGCTATATTTTCAATACTATCTGGAAACTCAGACCTTAATACAATAAATGTATTAAGTCTTCCTGTATTATTATTCTCTATATCAGGCATTCTCGCAAATGGATGAACACAGAGCGCTTATGAGTCAAGACGTTACCTCGGAAACTATCTTCTTGAGGTTCTTACAGATGATAATAATTCTGATATACTTTCAGAGGATGAAATGGGTGTACTCAAGATCTACGGAGAAAAAATGGCAAGTGTTATCTTTGCAACCTACTTGTGAAATCATCTCTCAGTCCTTGGATACTCATGAGGAGTAACGGGAGCTGATCTTGGTGATGTCGCGATTAAGTCATTTGTATGAGGTTTTGGATTAAAGTATGTATGAGGTAAGTTTATAAAAAATGGTATTAAAAAATGAACTATCTCCATACCATGATGAATCCTCAAAAAACTTGGTTGGGCAGGTATGATATTTGGAGCTGTAACCTGAGCTGTAAATTGGTACACCAACCCAGAGTTTTGAAACTTTGACAGAGAGGCTAAAGAAGCTCGAGAAAGTTGAGATATTGAAAAAGTAATAGAAGTACTTAAAAAACATCAAAAATATATAAAGAAATACTCAACTCCTGAGTGAAAAGAAATTATAGCATTGACTTATCCTGGAGATACCCCATTTTTTGTAATGGAAGGAAAAATATATGGGATGAGAGTTTGAGAGCTAGATCTTATTTCAAAATTTAATAACGCTACCCAATCTAAAGACTTTTGGGATTCATTAGGAGATTTCTGAAAAAGCTTACTATGAAATGGAACCTGAATTATTGATGGTGTCGACTATACCAAGCAAAGTTTTATAGATGACAAAATAGTATTTGGTGAATGAGACAAGACTGACAAAAGGCCTATTGATGAAATACTTGAACTTACAAAGGCCCACAACGAACAAATCATATGACAGGATATCATCAGAAAATTGACAAGTGGTGAAATCGATCCACCTATAATAGGAAATAAAGGAATACGATGATTTCCTATTACTAATCTTGGAAACAATAATATTCTCTTTCTCACAGAGATATGAGATATAAATGACATCTATAAACAGTAAGACTTGTCTTTCTCTTATTTCCAATAAAATACCTAAGATTATTTCTTAGGTATTTTTTATGCAACTCTCAGAATTTGACTATCATCTCCCTCAAGAACGTATAGCTCAGACTCCTGCTGAACCTCGGGACAGTGCTCGGCTCCTTATGCTCGATAAAGATACTTGAGGGATACAAGATGCTGTCTTTCATGATATAGTGGAACATCTTTGAGACAACGATGTACTGGTAGTGAACTCGACACATGTAATTAAGGCAAGGCTAAAAGGTACTATAGAGGATAGTGAAAAGGAATGTGAAGTATTTCTTCACAAGAAGCTCACGGAAAATACTTGGGACTGTCTTGTATATCCAGGGAAAAAACTCAAGCCTTGAGTTCACGTAAAACTTCATGAAGAACTTACGGCGAAAATAATATCAACCTCTGAAAAGTGACGTGTTGTAGAGTTTTCAAAAAACTGAAAAGAGTTTCTAGACATCGTAGACATGATAGGAGAAACTCCTCTCCCTCCCTACATCAAAGACTCGAAAGCACCTGACGAAAGATACCAAACAGTATATAATGAAGTAGAAAAAGCCTGAAGTGTTGCAGCTCCAACTGCCGGTCTTCACTTCACTCCTAAGCTCATAGAAATGCTTGAAGAAAAATGAGTGAAGATAGAAAAGGTACTTCTGCATGTTGGACTTGGAACCTTTGCCAATGTCGAGGTAGATGATATCAAGGATCACCATATGCATAGTGAGTATGCCGAAATAAATCCTGAGACTTCGAAAAGATTAAATCAGTATAAAGTTGAAGGAAAGAGGATCATCGCAGTAGGTACAACCTCGGTTCGAACACTCGAGAGTTTTAGCAACAATAGATGACAACTATGACAGGGAAGTCTTGATACAGAAATCTTTATCTATCCAGGCTATCAGTGGAAATTTGTGGACAGTATCATCACCAACTTTCATCTCCCAAAATCGACACTTGTGATGCTGGTCTCAAGTTTTGCTGGGTCAGAAAATATTAAAAAAGCTTACCAGCATGCGATAGACTCAGAATATCGTTTCTTTTCTTTTGGTGACGCTATGTGGATCAAGTAGTTACACATCATCATTATTCACTCATTTCTGGCTTGAAAAACTATGATCATCTCTATACCTATCAACGATATTATTAATATAACGAGAGCTCTCCATAGGTTTTGGAGAGAATGTCATATCAAAATTAGAGGTTGAACCTGCCGTTTTAAGGGTTACGGTTCCATAATCAAGTATATTGGCAAAGAAGCCCTTTGTTTCAATACTTACCTCTTGTATTTTATCTAGAGTACATTCACCAACAGATCTATTGAGAAAAGATTTTTGTTCAATACAGATGACTCTGTTATTCGTAATCACAAAAAGATCAAGTTCATGATTGAGCCAACTAATATAGAGAAACATTGAGTAATACATCCAAAACACCACAAGGCCAAGCCAAGTAACAGAGTTGTTGCCCATTGTAGCGAGTAAAACAGCTGAGAGAAATACCCCTCCTAATGCATACACTCCAATCATAGCAAATACAATCCAGTGTCGCCTGATAACACTATCAACTTTTTCACCTGATCTAAGATTTTGTAACTGGAGAGGCATATTATAGATATTTAAGAAATGTTTGGTTTTTTTATATAGAGCGGGGCTACTATTTTATTCTCTTGCAACTCTAAGTTTTTAAAGATATTATTATAATCTGGTTCATTAAAAAGTTCTAATTTTCATGTTAGCTTGCTTATATCAACATCTCAATAAACTAGACTTTTTCATTCTCAAATGAAAAAGTCTTCATTTTTGACTATCTCTATTGTAGCAGAATCTGAATATTTTACAAACAGATCTCTTTTTGAGCTAGATTTTACTATAGGAAAGTCATTATAAAGATCAAAAAAGCTTATCCCTGTAAGTCTCATATGTGAATGTGTATAACTCAGAGTATTCACAATTAGGCTAATAGCGCGAATTCAGGTAAAGCTCCCAGGGCCAATTACTACAGCAATATTTTCTATATCTTTGTATAAAGTATTATTCTTTTTTAAAAAAATATCTATGAGAGGAATTATCTTTGTACTCTCATTTCACTGTACCTCAAAAGACTCCGAGCATATTATTTTTTTCTCGTTATCAAAGAGTCAGATATATCATTTCGAAGAAACTCAGTCAAAAAATAAATACATGTTTTAAATATTTAGATATATACGCTATATTATCATGAAGAAAATTGATGTAAAGAATAAATTTTGTATAATCACTCCACTAAAAATAGAAACACGTACTTGAAAGCACTACAAGCAGGAATAAGCTATACTTACTCAGGGGATTTTTTTTCAAAATTCCTACTTTTACGCGCAAGTTTAGAAAAACAAAGCATATTACTCATTACTCCAAGCCAAGAAACTCTTAGGAAATATCTCAAACTCTCCAAAGATCTTTGACCTGCTTTTATTACCTTGCAAAGCTACCATGATCTCCATAGCATAAAAGAAGCAGGAAATATATACTGTATCAGTGTTGACGATATAGAGAAAGGAATAGATATACAATCTTATGAAAAAGAACTCCAGATTAGTACGTGAGATTCTATTTCTATAGATACATTCGTTCGAGAACTCCAGGATCTTTGATATGAATTTAATGAATATGAAAAACCTTCAAGTTATTCTAGAAAGGGAGATACAATTAAGGTCTACTCTCCACAATGAGACATTACTACTCTCAGCTTCTGGGGAGACGAAGTAGAGTCAATTAGTGAGTGAACTCATTCAAAGCTCGAAGAAATAAAATTCTTTTCACTTAAAAAAATATTTGAAGAGACTTCAAATACTCCCACGCTTATAGAACATATAAAAAAACAGGATATTTTTTGTGTTCTTGATTCACTCGAGTTTCATCCACTCTATGAAGGATTCTTTTCTAGTGATTATGCGGCTTCTAGTTTTGATGTATTAGGAAATAGTAGCTCTCACACTAGAGAAATTGTAAATGTGTGAATTAAGAATGTATACTGTGAAAATCTAGAGAAATTCCGCGACCTTCTTTCAGACCGAAAGAAGCAAGTATGTATATATACTCGTCATGGAAAGATGCTGTGAGAGTTTCTTTCTCATAATAACTTTGGACACATTAAGGTAACAAATATAACAACACACCTACTTTCGAGTTTTTCATACTCAGATAAGCTCATGAGCAAGACATATATTTGTGATGATCTCATTTCAAAAATATTTATTAAGAAACGAACAAGAAAAAAACTCTCAGCTGATGTTGATCTCCTACTAAAGATAAAGAAATGAGATCATATAGTCCATATTGATCATGGAATTGGACTCTTTCAAGGGATTATTAAAAAAGAACTTTGAAAAATAGAAAAAGAATATCTAGAAATAGCATACAAAGAAAACGATAAACTCTTCGTCCCAATAACAGAAGTAGTAAGAGTTAGCAAATATGTAGGATCAGAAAATCCTCCTCTCACTCCTCTTTCTGGAAAAGTCTGGGAGAAAAAGATGAAAAAAATCCATGAAGATATTAGAGAAATAGCTGAGAGTCTTTTGAAAAACTTTGCCGAGAGAAAACTTCGTCCATGAAAGAAACTACTACAATTTTCGGATGAAACCTCCCTCTTTCAGTCATCATTTCCATACACATATACACATGATCAAGCTGCTGCTATCGAAGATATTTTTTGAGATATGCTCAGTGACAAAAATATGGATAGACTCATAGTATGAGATGTTGGTTTTGGAAAAACTGAGATAGCTTTTAATGCGGCTTATCTCGCTCTACTTAATAAGAAACAGGTCCTTTTTCTTTCTCCACTTGTTGTATTAACTCATGAGCACTACAATAAAGCGCTCGAACGTTTTAAGGATCTCAATATAAATATATGAATACTCTCTCGTTTACAAAGTCAAAGAACGGCAACACTAGTTTTAAAATGACTACAAGATGGCTCTGTAGATATGGTAATAGGAACTCATAGAATACTTTCAGAAAAAACAGTCTGTAAAAGGCTTGGTCTCATGATCGTTGATGAAGAACATAAATTTTGAGTCGTAGATAAAGAGAAAATAAAGAATATGAAATCTGATATAGATATTCTCTCTCTAAGCGCTACTCCTATTCCTCGAAGTCTCAATCTTGCTCTTGCGTGAGTAAGAGATATATCGCTTCTCAAAATTCCTCCTGAGTGAAGAAAAAGTATCAAAACTTTTGTGACACCATTCAATGAAAAAATAATTCAAGACGCAGGAAATACTGAATTTATGAGATGATGACAAATATTTTTTGTCCATAACCGTGTTGGAAATATAGAAGTATATAAAAAACAAATTCAAAACCTCTTCCCAACAAAAAAAATTATTATAACACATGGTCAACTCCCAGGAGAAGAACTTGAAGAGAGAATCCTGGCCTTTAAGAATAAGGAGTATGATATACTCCTCTCAACTACGGTAATAGAAAATGGTATAGATTTCTCAAATGTAAATACTATATTTATTAATGAATGCCAGAGTTTTTGAATATCACAAATTCATCAGCTCAGAGGTCGAGTGTGAAGGTCACGTGCCCAGGGGTATTGTTATCTCCTCTACCGGAAAGAACAACTCGACTCAGAAGCAGCAAAACGAATACAGACAATAGTAGACTATAGTTACCTCTGAGCTTGATTTGAACTCGCAATGAAGGATCTCGAAATTCGCTGAGGAGGAGACATACTTTGAGTGAGACAGAGTGGACAAAGTAAAGAGATTTGAGTGTCTCTCTTTTTAAAAATGCTCGAAGAAAAAATAGAAGATTTAAAGAATAGTGAAGAAAAAGTGAAGAAAAAAAAGCCCCAGACACAAATAGACCTCATGATCTCAGCAAGTATTCCTGATACATACTTTCTCACTGAAACTGATAAACTACAATTTTACCGTGAATTAGAACTTATAGAAAACTTCGAGGATCTTGAGTATCTCAAAAATAGCTTATTTTTAAGTGTTGATTTAGCTACAAAGATACCTGAGAGTATAGAAAATCTTTTTCTTTTACTTGAGTGCCAGATTCTTTCTCAGAACTACCAGATAGTAGCAATAAAAAAAATTGGCACAAACTACCAACTTGAATTTAATCCAAATATTACACTTAGCGAATTAAAGACATTTTTAAAACTAGATAAAGAAGTTATATTCCAAGTAGTAAATATTACAAAACTCCGAAGTCCAGCAAAAGGTTTTGAAAATGATGAAAAATTTATAAAATACCTGACGACCATGCTAAGTGGAAGTATTTCTCCTCGAAATTCGAAGAAGATACGACTCAAACGCAAGGCATAATTTACTAACTTATATAGCTATGAAAAGAATATATGTTATCACAGCTCTTGTGATACTTGGACTACTTTGATCCTGTTCACAGGAGGCAAAAACTGAGGAAACGACTTTAGAAACTAACCCCACAGGAATTATGGCAGAAGAACTTACAGGAAGTATAGTGCTCGAGACAAACCCTCATCCTCTCGCAGGGAAAACCCTCAACTTTGATATAGAAATGATGAAAATAACAAAGTCTGGTTCATGAACTGTTGAAGATACCGTTGAAGCTGGTGATGATATAGAGGTTCACTATACGGGAACCCTAGAGAATGGAGAGAAGTTTGATAGCTCTCTTGATAGAGGTGAAACTCTTCCCTTTACTGTTGGTGCAGGTGGAATGATAGCATGATTTGATTCAGGAGTGGTTGGGATGAAGCTATGAGATAAGAAAACTCTTGTACTCCCACCAGAAGAAGCTTATGGACTTTCTAGACCAGAGACAGTCCCTAAAAAGGATCTTGCAAGCTTTGTGAACGCAGGAATTAAACTTGAAGTATGAGAAAAGCTCCCAACACAATTTGGAGAACTTGAAATCATAGAAGTAATAGAAGAATAAGATTTCGTATTTTTGTAGTAGGGAAGGTAAGTCTTCCCTACTTTTTTTATACTTAAAATTTAGACACAAAAAAACACCCTTACAGAAATGTAAGGGTGTTTTTAAATTTACCTAGTTATCATCTTCAAAAGAAGAGTGAATGATTAGTAAGTTTTAGAACCAAGTGATATATCACTTTCTAGTGTCGTAGTAAGACCAGCTGAGATAACTGTTGAAGTAGAATCAACTACATCATAGTTAGCAACAAGACCACTAAGTACAAGAGAGTAAGTTTCATCTACCGTAGCAGCTGGAACTATAATATATGTGTTAGATGTATCAAATTGAACATCAACAGCACCAAATGCAACTGGTTTTGCACCTGTACCTGCAGCAAGAGAACCTTGTACTGAAGCTTCACCATCTTTATAGACGATATACCCTCCAGCAGAACCTGCTAGGTCAGTGAAAGTAAGTGAGTTAAGCACTACTTCTGGAGTTTCACTAGATGTACCAACTGTATTAGCTCCTGAGTCAGCAGTAACTTTTACCTTAGCTTGACCATTAGAAAGATTTTCTACTACAGAGAATACAAGAAGTGTAGGAACAACTGAAACAGCTTCACTTGCTACTGTACCAGTAGTATCAGCAACAATTGTATTGTTAGAATCAGCTCCTTCAACATCGACATCAGCAGCAGAAACAGTAACAGTACTTACACCAGCAGTAGCCGAAGTAGCATCTCCTGTTCCAGTAATGTTGTTAAGATTAACAACAAGTTCTGCGTCCATTTGATCATCAGCGTCAGCAACAGTGAAGTCATCAAATCTGATTCGAGTATTAGTCCCATCAAAAGTGATTACAGCTCCATCAGCGATAACAGCTGAACCATTCATAATCATAGCGTCATCGAATGTATTAGAGAAATCTCCTCCAGCAACTGTAAAGAATAATTCTTCTACATCCATGTCTTCGTATTCTGCTTCGAGTTCAAGTTCAGCGATGACTACACCTGATTCTCCAGCGAGAACTGTATTTTCAAGATTATCATCAGTATCAACTTCGTTGATAACTTTGATTTCAAATGTACCTTCTTCTCTAAGAGTAGTAGTAGTGTTTTGTGAACCAGTAGTAATAACCTTACTAGCTCCTACAACATCTTCTCCATCAGAATCTTCAAGTTCAATATTAGCAGCAAGAAGCTCCATAATAAGAGTTTCAGATACACCAATAGAATCATCATCTTTAAGTACAGCTGTTACAAGAAGTTCAACATTATCAGTACCAGCAGCAATATCATAGTTAATAGATGTGAAGTCAATAGAATCAGAATCCTCATCTCCATCAAAGGTTGTACCTCCTATGTTAAGAGTAGCTGAATCGATAACATCATCAAGGTCTACAGAAAGAGTAGATCCTGCATTAAGAGTAAGATCAAAGTCTTCAACAGATATAGTATCTGAGTCTCCGACTGAGATTTTTGCCTTATAAAGAACCGTTTCTATACCATTAGCAAGAACAACTTCTCTATCATTAACTTGAGTTTGAGTAAGCTCAAATGAAGCTGTCTCAATATCAATTGATTGTTGATCAAATGCGTTAGAAGATATTATATCTCCTATATCTGGTGTACTTGTAAGAGTATATGTGATGTTATTTTCATCATCATCAATCTCTGTAATTTGTACATCAAATATAACATTTGTTCCGTTAAGTAAAATATCATCTTTTACATCGAATTCAAGAGGAAGAACTTCCGTTACTCCTTGAGAAAGAACGATATCTTCGAATGTATAAACGTTTCCAGAAACACTATCAAATGATGAACCATCAAGATACATATCATCTATAGCAGCAGTACCGGCAGTACCACTAACTGTTACTTGAATCTCTGTTACTTCATAGTCATTTGAGTTAGCTGTAAGTTCAAGTGTACCAACAAGTACATCATCAACATCAACCTTAGTCTCATCAACATCTGATCTATCAAACACAGCATCAATTTCAGCTCCTTCGATAGTTTCAACACTTGCTACATCAACACTAGAATCACCAGGTGCATTTGTCCCATCGAAACCAATGTTAAATCCAGTAGACATACCAGTAGCATAGATATCATCAATACCTTCAAATGCAAAATGAACTGTTTCATTTACATCTCCAGATATTACACCTGTAAGTTCGAAATCAACTTTATCATCAGCAGCAAGAACATAGTCTATATTCATAACTAGTTCATCATCGTTATCAACCATAAGACCAGTAGCTATTTCTACACCATCTGCTTTGAGAACAAGATCTTCAATATATTCACTATCAACTGATCCAATTTGAAAAAGTGTAATAGTTCTAATAAGAACGTCTTCATTATCATTTTTTTCTTCTATAGAAAAACCAGCCAGAGTGACTCTATCACCAATTTCAACAGTATCAGAAGCAGTGTCATCTTCTACTTTAAGAAGACCTGAATTAGAAACGTTTGTTGGTGTAAGAGCAGCTCCTACAATACCACTTCCAGAAACTGCAGCACTTGCTTCAAGTGATCCAAGTTCTATTTGGTATGTAGTATTTGTTGCTCCATTATCTGTAAGAGTAGCAGCAATAGTATAAGTCTCAGTAGTACCAGCTTGAACAACAATATCTCTATCAAAAGAAATATCGAGATCATTTTGGTTGAAATTCTTTGTTTTAGAAACAGAAGCATTTCTAGAGTCATAAACTGTTACATTATCTACATTTTGTCTATCTCCAAGTCCAACATGGTAAAGTGTTACTTGTTCAAGAGTAACATCACTTGAACCAGCAGTTACATCAAATGTAAGCATAGCAACACGTGGAGTGTTAACTGCAGCAAGACCATTTGATGGACTTTGTGGTGAAAGTGAAATCATAGCAGTACCTCCTGTTGTAACAGGTGGAGTAACTACTACTGGATCAGTAGGTTCAACTACTACTGGATCACATGTTCCAAGAATCTCACATAGGAGATCACTAGGATCAGCAACTTCACCAGCATCAATAGCGTTTACAGCCCATATAAACATTTCACCTCTAGATGCAGCAGCATCGTAGTCAGTAAATGCAGCAGGAGCTACACCCATTTCAACTGCAGCAGAAACATATCCCATTCTCCAATCTGCATCATTATTTCTCTCAAGACCTCTTCCTTGGAAAACCATCTTTAGAGCTTCGATCTTTGACACGAGGTCGTCAGGTCGAAAGTTTGCGTTTGCAGCAACCATGCCATTAGCAAGAGCTGTTTCAGCATATTTACAAGCCCAATCTGCGCTTGTTAGGTCTGAGAATTCTCCTGTACAGTTGTCAACAACATCTATATCAGTAGAAAGGTTCATCATAACCTTTGTAGCTTCTTTTCTTGGAAGATTATCACCGAGTCTATAATCAGCAGGATTTGCTGATTGATCAACGATAACATCAAGAGTCGCAAGCTTGTCAGCTGCTTGTACTGAACTGTACGCAGCCGATACTCCAGCTATTGGGCTTACTACTGAAAATGCAATAGCGAGACCAGCAACAGCAGAAGTAACTTTTTGAACAAAAGTACTCATAGTGTATACGAGTTACAAAAATAAACACAATTCACTCACATTGAACGGTTAAAGCCTTAACCCTAAGTTGTATGCGCACAACTAGGGGAGAAAATATTCTAAAACTATAAAATACTTTCTCCCCTAGTTGTGCTAAACAAAAACTTACAAAGGTTTTTAAAACTTAAAATTAATATATTAACATAATATACTATTTAAATTCAGATCATGTTAATGACCAAATAACTAACGTGTCAAATAGTATAGCTTTCGCTAAGTAAATCAACCAGTGACGGCTTGTTTTCACTTATTCTTCACAGTAAAAAACTTCTATTTTTTAAAAATAGAAGTTTTTTAGACCTAAACTCATCGAATTGTATCCTAGCTATTTGCTACTGTATCTGCAAGATTCATGATTGGTTGCATGATAGCAATAGCTATAAAGCCAACAACAACCGCAAGGAATACTATTATGAATGGTTCGAGAAGTTTATTGATAGTTGTGGCCATATTATCAACTTGTTCATCATAAAAGTCAGCTACTTTAATGATTGTTGAGTCTAGCTTTGCAGATTTTTCTCATACTTGAATCATCTGCACCATAATATCAGGGAAGAGTTTATCTCACTCTAAGGACTCTCACATCTTCATTCATTGTCGTACATCTTCAAGCAAAAGAAGTATCCTTTGCCTATATACCTCATTTCATACAGCATCTGCAACTATCTTTAGTGATTCTACTATTGAAACCCCTGACAGCATAAGCCCAGAAAAAACACGTGAAAATTTAGAAAGAACTACTTTTTGAACTACCGTTCAGAGAACGGGTATGTGAAGGAGGAATTTATCATAATTATATTTTCAATTTGGTGTTTTCCTCCAATATGTTATTCAAAAATAAACAAAAACGACTATTGTTATCATAACATACCAATAATTTACAAAAACATTTGATAAAAAGATAAGAGCATTCGTCGACGCTGGGAGTGACGATTTATCTTCAAATATATCAAGGAGTCTTGGCACAACAACCGTCATCATAATAAACACAACCCCGAATACAACCAACATAATCATTGCTGGATAGAGTAGTGCTGATTTAAGTTTTCCTGAAACAGATGCAACTTTTTCAACTTGGTCAGCAAGCGAGAGCATAACTTCATTAAGTTTTCAAGTTTTTTCTCATGAACGAATAACTCATATTTCAGCCTGAGAAAAAGCTCAAGGATATTCATCCATACATTCAGAAAGGTTCTTTCACTGCTTAAGTCAAAGCAGCATATCAGAAAGTATGTTTTTAAAACGAGGATTCTTTTCTTGTTTTTCAATGACACTTATTCATTTAATAATTGACATTCCCGCATTGAGCATGGTTGCCATAAGCCTATAGAAAACAAGCTTCTCTTTTGTTTTTATCTTTAAGAAGCCCTGAAATAAGGAGTTAATGCGGTCCATAAACGATCCTGTATCCTGAGTACTGTTAGAACTTAAGATCTTCTCATCAAGAGACTTTTTTTGCCCCTCTTCCTCTTGTAATATAATTATATCTTCCATAAAAATTTTAATAAAAAATTACTGATTCTGAGACTTAGAAACCCTATAAACTTCTTCCAGACTAGTATGTCATTGTAGTGCTTTAATTATACCATCTTGTTCTAATGATATCATACCATCTATGATTGCTTGCTTATTAATATTATATGCTGAATCACCTCTTAAAACCATCTCTTTAACACCTGGGGTAATTTCTAACATTTCATATAAACCAACTCTTCACTTGTATCCGTTTTCTTCACACTTATCACACCCTTTAGGTTTATAGAATACTGGAGCTTTCAAGATATCCACTCCTACCCTCGAACTTAACTCATCTTTTGGGGTGATCGAAAGAGAATGTTTTATATCCTTCAATGTTTCTTTATCTATATCATTGAGCCCGAGCTTTTGCTTACAATGTGGACATAATTTTTTTACAAGTCTTTGGGCAATAATAATATTCAGTGATGCCGGTATCAAAAACGGTTGAACTCACATATTGAGTATTCTTGTGATTGTTTCAGAAGCATTATTTGTATGTATCGTAGACAAAACTAAATGACCTGTAAGAGATGCTTCGATAGCAATATCAACTGTCTCTTTGTCTCGCATTTCTCATACCATGATAATATCAGGGTCTTGCCTGAGTGCCGTACGTAGTCCATTTGCAAAAGAATAACCAATCCCTGGCTTTACTTGACTCTGACTAATACCGTCCACTTGATTCTCGACAGGATCTTCAAGCGTCATTATATTAATACTAGAATTGTTTAATATAGTTAAAATAGAATAGAGCGTTGTTGATTTTCATGATCATGTTGGTCAACTCGTCAAAATAACACCATTTGGAAGCGCTATAGCTTTTTTAAGAAGATTTAGATTCTTTCACTCAATTCCAAGTTGGTCAAGTTTTGGGATTTTTTTACTCTTATCTACTATACGCATAACTATCTTCTCACCATGAACCGTAGGAAGAGTTGAAACTCTCAGATCAAGAGGCCTTGCATCGATTGTTTGACTTATTCGTCCATCTTGAGGAATACGTGATTCATCAATCTTAAGTTCAGAAAGAATTTTAAAACGAGCAATAACTCATGTATGAAGGAATGATTGATATTCAAGAACCTCTCTCATTTCACCATCAATACGATATCGAAGTCTTACATATGAACTAAGAGGCTCTACATGAATATCTGAAGCATCTCCTAATACGGCTGTCAAAATAATAGTATCACATATCTTTTGGATATTATCACCTTTATATACGAGATTTTTTAGCTCTTCGAGACTGCTTGAGTAATCCATAGAATAATTATTTTATTAGTAAGTCTTTTTGTTGCATGTATTTCTTTTCTATTTGCATCAACTGTTTATTGTATCAAACTACATCATCGTAGAGTTCCTCTATATTTTCGCGCTTAGCCAGTTCTTTTCGTATGTCTAATATGTCTTCATCAAGAGAATTTAGTGAACGAATGAGGGATTCTAAAGTAGATACAGCCTGTATTTGTCTTCCTTCTGAGAGATCATAAACTTGCGCCTTGTATTTATTTTGAGTTGAGAGTATTTCTTTTAAAAGAGCGTCATAAGTTAGTAGAAAGTCAGTAACATATCACTCCATTTTGTATCAAGGAAGACCCGCAACATAAAAGTTTACCAAAATACCTAATTCTACTTTTTCACGTGATTGTTCTCATTTCATTCGATCTATAAAGTCTTGTTCATTCTTAATAGAGGATGAATCTGGGTACTCTCAAAATGTCAAAGATTCAATATCAACTATTTGACGAGTGTATATATTATATCCCTCCTTTGCTTCGTCTCATTGGAATATTCTCTTAATAAAGTCATCCTCGTAAACCTTTGTCTTCTCATCTTCTATAATTATTGATCCTACATTCTCTAAAAAGTGTAAAAACTCAAACGTATCTCATTTTCGTCACGTTATTCTAAAGTTTAGTGGAATTTTATAGATATCTTCCTCAAGGAGAGATTCCTTGATTTCATCCTTGTTAACTCTTTCAATTTTTCCAACTCATATGTCTCACTCCGATTGTAGGTTAAAAGTATACAGTAACTTTTCTACATAGTTAACAAAGTGGAAGTCCGTAAGTCAGTCACCACTTAAGCCTTCATTAGAAGTATAGTACGGTAAAATTTTATTAAATATATCTTCTCTCTGCTTATACTCTTCTCCATTTTTAGTAGTTAGGATTTCTGCTTCTATATCTTCTAGGAAATCCGAATAACTCTTTCCTCAGGTATTAAGAAAATGACTATTATAAAACTCTTTATCTACTTTTCCTAATAATATTTTAGTATAATTGTCTTGTCCACCTGCTTTGGATGACTCTGTTTTAAGATCACCATAAGAAAGTCATTCTCATTGGATTCTCTTTAAATGTTCGTACTTTTCAACAAGCTCTTCTTTCTGCTCCTCTATAGCATTTATTCGAGGGACCGAAAACAGCAAAATCACTCATATAAAAGTACACAGTAAAAAGGCATGAGTAATCGTTACTTGAATCAATGAGCTTTTCATTCGTTTTGTGAGCTTCATGGTGGCTTTTAAAGTGGTAAATCTGAGAGTCTACTGTATTGGAGCTGGAGTTGTATAGTTGTTTTTCTTGTATAAGGTCAATTCTGAACATTTTCAACTGTAAGAATTCATGGTTTATCAAGAATATTAAATGGAGACTCTGAGTAGTTTTCTAGAAAGTCAATGAAGCTACTTGCTCGTGAAATAGAAGTTCCTCATCAAGAATTAGAAGATATGCTCCCATCTTCTAAATTAGCTATGCTACTATCCCAGTCAGATGAATATATATCACAACTTACAAGCATATTATTAACACTTGAAATAGAAACGTTATAACAGCTTATTTCTGATTTATCCCTTGGAGCAAACTTTGTCTTTAATTCATCAAATGCTGAAAGGATTTCTATAGTCATTAAGCGCTCCTCTGTCTTCTGTAATAGGAAGGATGCTCTTTTAGAAAAATTAAAGTTTTCAAGTGCATATACTTCTCATAAAAGAGGAAGAATTTTTTCTGCCTGAATGCTTGATTCACTATCAACTTTTTCTCTGTATTCTTGTAAGACTCACGCGACACCATAACAGCTGCCTCCTCAAATTTCTCACTTTCATAGGAATAAAGAACAAATAGGAGAGAGAAGACTATACTCTCTCTTATCTTCTGAATCTTGGATATACACATATATAACTGAGAAAATAACACCTAAAAATAGTAAGGTGTTACATACTAAGAAAAATCTTGAAAGTTTTTTAAGATAATAGTAAACATCTTTTTCCGCTAACGCTTCAACTTTTTTTACTTCATCTCCAATATCCTGGGACTCCGTAAATTCATCAAAAATATTCTGTGTATTGAAGTCCTCTTGTGGTGAAGAGTTATCTTTGTTGCCTGCCATAGATAATATATGAGTTATAACATACCTATGATAGCACAAAGACTATAAATAATCCATAAAAAGCTCTTTACATTGGGAGAAAAATTTTCTTTATGTATTTCCCTGTAAAAGCTCTATAAGTTTTTGTGTCGATCAGTAGCGTACTTTTATGTCCTTAGGAAAAGCCTCGAAGAACTTTTTTCCCCAAATAGTAGTGTTAATTCTATCATCTAAAAATACTATAATACCAGTATCATCCTTACTTCGCACAAGCCTTCCAAAACCTTGTTTGAGTTTTAGAATAGATTTTGGTATTGCATAATCAGCAAAACTATCTTGAAACAAAGATGATCGAGCAGTAAATATAGGATCCGATGGGACACTAAATGGGATCTTATGAATCACTAAATATCTTAGATCTCTTCCTGGGATATCTATTCCTTCCCAAAAAGTATCCGTTCACAAGAGAATAGAGTTTTCTGAATGTGCCTTAAAGAAGTCAATTTGCTTATTTTTACTCCCACTTATAGACTGTGCGAGAAGGTGAATATCGTCTTGCTGTAAACGAATCTTAAGTGTACTAAAGACCTCTCTGATAACAGAAAATGCTGTGAAGAGAACAAGAGTTTGCCCCCTGACAATAAAAAAGAAAGCCTCTAGAAACTTTAATACCTGAGGTAAATTATGTTTTACGCTTCCAAGATCTTGAGGAATAAATACGAGCGCTTGTTTTTTATAATCAAAATCTGAGTCAAGTGTGAGAGTCTCAAATTCTTCTACTTGCAACATTTTCTGTATATATCAAAAACTTCCTCCCATCTGAAGAGTTGCGCTTGTAAGAACAACACTCTCAAGCCTTGACCATAGATATTCATCCAAAAATGATCAAGGCCTAAGTAATGTATAATGAATCTGTGTCCCTCGGTCATTATCATGGCTGAGATAATAGATATACTTGTCACAATCCCTACTTCAACCTATATTTCAAAGAAACTCTATCATAAAGTTAATCTCCTGCAATTCTCTAGAAAAAAGTAAAGCAACATCATCCCCTAAGTTTGCAATATCTTGCTGAAGGCCTTTTAGTCCAAGAATAATCTTCTGATCAAGTATCTGAACTTCTGGCCTATCCTCAAAAAACATGTCTTTCAAAGAAAGGCTTTTATATTTTGCATCAAGTGAAAACTTTTCAAAAACTGCCCCTTCAAATACAGAGAAAAGTTCTGCACAATCAAAGAGAATATGTTGCTTTTTTGTGAGTATATCACTGTCTGATATTTTATACTTTCATATTTTCTTTTCTATTTTTTGAAAAGTTTTTTGTAAAATCTGAAAGGAAAAAGTTTTCTTAAGAGAGTTTGTAACTATATCTTCGAGTGAATGCGCTTCGTCTAAAACTAGATTTTTCACCCCTCACAGAAGACTTCACTCGGATGACATATCCTGAAAAAGAATATGGTTATTCGTAACCACAATATTTGCCTGCTTCGCTCTCTTTCTTGCACGGAAAGCAAACTCTGACTCTTTGTATATATTTCCTGCATCAAAGACATACGCGTCTCAAGCATTTATATCTGAAAGATAACTCCACTCTTCACCGTAATAATCTAATTCGTCAAGTTCACCGAAATCACTCTCTAAACTCCACAAATATATTTTTAATATAAACCCTATTCTTGCTGGGCTTTGTATTTCAGCAGATTCCAAAAAACTTAGAAATGATGATACTCAGAGGTAATTCCGTTTTCACTTTAATTTTGTAAAAGAAAATACATGAGGGAAAACTTCTCTGAGAAATGTGAGATCTTTATAGTAAATTTGATCTTGAAGAGCTTTTGTACTCGTAGAAATATGAACTGCTTCGTTAAAACGTAGAGAATACTTTAAAGCAGGCAATAGATAAGCAAAAGTCTTTCATATCCCCGTTGGAGCCTCTATAAGTATCCTTTTTCACTTTTGAAAGGTTTCATCGACCTTGGAAAGCATCTGCTTTTGACTATCACGAACTTCAAAATCATCAATCTCATCTAGAAAACTCTGTATATCAATCGCATCTTTGGTATGAGACATCTTCTCCACTGAGGAATAGTTCTTCTTTAATCCTAGAATATAGCTTCCTACTATATCTTCTTCTCATAAAAGCTTCTTTCATTTCTTCAAATACTCATCTCTTAAGATACGGACCCCTGTATCTTGGCAGAGAGAAAAGTAGTAATAAAAGACTTCTTTAAATTTAGCCTCAAACGATTGTAGTTTTTCTATAAGTTTTTGAAAGACAAGAACGGTTGCAAGAGCATCATCAATAGCCCTGTGAGCATTATCTAGCTTTATATCAAAAGATTCACATAAGTATCCCAGATTCAGGGACTTTAACTTATAGCATAAAAAATTTGCGAGAAAAAAAGTATCAATGGGAGGATTTTTAGAACAGTCTACTCCGTGAGACTCCAAAAAACGAATATCAAAAGACACATTATGTCAGATGAGTGGGAATCATTCTATGAAATCCTGAATTTCATCAAGTACCTGTTCAAATATTGGGGCATCTTCAACATCCTTATGAAAAATGTTTGTTATTTGTGATATAAGTCCGGGGATCTCTCTCTCTGGATTTATATACGTCGTAAATCTAGACTCCTCTCGAAAAGTTTCTCTATTAATCTTTATAAAAGCACATTCAATAATAGTATCCTCTCTCGGGGATAGTCCTGTAGTTTCAAGATCAAGAACGATAAACATAGTATTTGAAAATATAAAACAAATCACATAAAACATTTTGCAATGCACTCAAGAATTCTATAATAGCATCTATTAATATGATTCTTTTTTATGAAAAAACTTCTATTCATCATCATATCTGTATTCATACTGAGTGCAAATTCTGTTTTTGCCTTAAAATATAGTGAGAGTCTTTCCATAAGTTCAAATTACTTCGATGTATCAAAACAGCATAAATCAGAGGCAAAACTCTTACAAAACTATGTTCTCAAATATAAAGAAGACATCAATAATGTCTATAAAATTCATACCAGATGAACTACTCCAATGATGCGAGATACTAATATCATTCTTGACGACATGCTTGTTGCCCTTGAAATGATACAGAATAAGCAAGTAAATCCAGGAACTGTAGAAGGAGTTATGCTCAGTATTGTTGCTGATATAAAAATACTCAATAGTCGCGTAAAAGTATATCTCACTGAAAGGCAGAAGATACACGAGCTAAAAATTCAAACCGTGCAGCAAGAATATATTTGAGTTGGCAAAAGAATATCAAATATCCTTGATGATCTAACAACAAAAATCACAGCTATTCTCTCACAAAAAAACAATCTCACAGAGTCTGAAAAGCTTATCATCAAAAGTCTTGATAGGATTCGAGTTGAAAATAATAAGATAAAGGCATTCAAAAATCTGAAATTTAACTCAGAAGCAGAGATGCAAATCTATTTTAAAAATATTGCCCTAAACCTCCGAAAAGAAATTCTTATTATTAAAGGGGCTTCGAAATAAAATTAGAGATCAAGCTCTAGTATCTTAAAAAGCTCCTGCTTTTCTCCAGAAGAGAGGTTTTTGTATTCTCACTCTCTCAGTCCATCAATAGTGATATTTTCAATTCTTATACGCTTTAGTTTTTTTATTTTACTCCCAACAGATTCAACCATGCGTCTAATTTGTCTATTTCTTCACTCTGTAAGTATGATAGAAAACTTTCCTGCAGCCTTTCTTTCAACCTCACTCTCTTTTGTTTTCCTTCAAAGTACTTCGACTCAGCTTGCCATCTGAGTAAGCTGCTCATCACTAATAGAACCAAAAGTTTCTACTATATATTGTTTCTCATGCTCATAGCGTGGATGCGTGAGGTAGTTTGTCATTCGTCCATCGTTCGTGAGAAGGATTAAACCGGTTGTTTCTTTATCTAATCTCCCAACAGGAAACACCCTCTCTCTGATATCAATAACATCTATAATAGATTCTCCTCATTTTTGAGCACAGGTTGTTTCAATCCCACGTGGCTTATTGTATTTATAGTAGACATATTTTTGCTGAGAGAGTTCTGCTCACTTTCAGAGTGTTACACTGTCATTATCAGGATCTACAGATTGACCTATTTGTGCTTTTTCTCCATTAATGAAAACTTGCCCTTTTTCTATATATTCTTCAGCTTTTCTTCGAGAACATATACCTGCTTGACTCATATATTTTTGAAGACGCATTGTTTCACTCATTATTTTTTATTAGTAATTATTTGTACTTCGTTCTCAAGTTCAATATTAAATTTGACTCTCACTTTACTTTGCGCTAGTTTTATAAGATCAATCATATCACCAAAAACTCCTTGTCCATCATGCATCAAAAAATTTGCATGTTTTTCAGAAAAGTATGCTCCTCCAATCTTATAGCCCTTAAGTCATACTTGTTCGATCAAGTATCAAGCCGATTGTTCTCTACTAGGATTTTTAAAAAAACTCCCACAGCTCATGCCATTTGGTTGTTTATTCTCGCGAAAGTCTATATTATCAACATCTGAATGGTATTTCTCTACTTTTTCCGAAAGATCAAAGCATGCAGATATAATAAAGTATTTTTTTTCCTCCTTCAGCCTTGAGCTTCTGTAAGAAAACCACATGTTCTCTTTTAAAATTATTTCTATGGCTCCTGTTTCTAAGTTCAATACCTCACATGATACGAAGTTATTCTCTGTCTCAAGTCCAAAGCATCAAGCATTTCCATATACTGCACCTGCAATACTTCCTGGAAGTCATATAAATCTATGCCACAAGTCCTGATTATGTTTTTTTTCTAAATCTTCTGCTATCTCCCATATGCTCTCAGCAGAACATGTTTCTAATATATGTGTCTCACTATCATAATTCCATCATACAAGTACATTTCTAATTACCACTCCATCATATTCCTCAAAAGCAAAAAGCATGTTCGTGCCTCCACTTATAAACAGTATGGAAACACCTTCTGACTTCGCCCAAGCGCATATTTGATACACCTTCTCGATGTCACTTCTCGAAGATACTTCAAAAAAGTATTTCGCTCTAGCTGGTGTACGAAAATTTGAGAATTCCGTTATGTTTTTATTTTTTTCTAGGTATTTCATCTCTACTTTTTAAAATTCTTTTCGTATTTGAGAATTGCTTGTCCAGTAAAGCTTTTTTTACATTTCTTCACACTTGCTATATCTCCTGTAGCCATAAGTGTTCCTCATTTATCTCATCATTCTGGTCAGATGTCTATAATATGATCAGCATTGAGAATAATATTCATATTATGTTCGATAACTACCACGGTATTTCATTTATCAACAAGTGAGTGAAGAATGTGAAGAAGTTTTTCAATATCTTGAAAGTGAAGACCCGTTGTTGGTTCGTCTAGAACATAGATCGTTTTAGAGGTAGATCTCTTTGAGAGTTCAGAGCCAAGCTTAATACGCTGAGCTTCTCATCAAGAAAGGGTTGTCGATGATTGTCCAAGTCCAATATATCCTAATCACACCTTTATGAGTATATCAAGAATCTTCATGATTCGTGGATGTGCATGGAAAAACTCTCAAGCTTCATCGACAGTCATAGCAAGTATGTCTGCAACAGTTTTTCACTTATACTTTATTTCTAAAGTTTCAGGATTAAATCTCTTTCATTCGCACGCTTCGCAAGTCGTATATACAGGTGGGAGGAAGTGCATTTCAATCTTTTTTACTCCATCACCATCACATTCTGGACATCGTCCATCACGGGTATTAAAAGAAAAGCGCCCAGGAGCATATCATCGAAGTTTTGCATCATAACTTTGAGCAAATACTTCTCTTATAAATGTGAAAACTCAGGTATAAGTTGCTGGATTTGAGCGAGGAGTCTTCCCGATAGGAGATTGATCAATAGCAAGAACCTTATCAAAATATTCTACTCATGTTATCTTTTCATGTACTCAAACTGGTCGACTTGCCCTATTAAGAGTATTTGCTAAGTAACTTGCAAGTATATCATTTATAAGGCTTGACTTACCAGAACCTGAAACTCAGGTTATTACTGTCAAATTTCAAACAGGTATATCTACAGTAATATTTTTTAAATTATGATGTTTTGCTCCATGAACTGTAAGATACTTTTCTTTACTGCGTTTTTTAGTTTCTAATACTACCGTTTTCCTTCCACTCAAATATGGTCAGGTAACAGAGTTTTTATCACGACAAAGCTTTTCAAATGTTCCCTCAGCTACAACTTGTCCTCCATGGATTCAAGCTCCAGGTCCTATGTCTATAATGTGGTCACTTTCTCGCATAATATCTTCATCATGCTCAACAACGATGAGTGTATTCCCAACATCACGTAGTTTTTTAAGATTTTTAATTAGCATGTCATTATCTCTTGGGTGAAGACCTATCGAAGGCTCATCAAGTACATAAATAATCCCCTCAAGCTTAACACCTATCTGAGTTGCGAGACGAATTCGTTGAGCCTCTCATCACGAAAGAGTATTCGCTCGCCTGGAAAGAGTAATATACGAAAGTCCTACTCCTTCAAGAAACTCTAATCTTTCACAAATATTTTTCATTACCTTTTCAGATATTTTTTCCTGCTCAGGAGAAAGTGAGAGATTCTTCACAAAGCTTTGAGCTTCAACAATATTCATATTTGTAAGTTCTCAAATATGTATTCCTCAAAGAAAAACACTCAAAGGCTCCGAAGCCAATCTATAACCATTACAATCAGGGCACTCAATATTTGTTATATAGTCGTCATAGTGTCCATGTTCTACTCCACCATCATAGTAGCGCCGCATGAGGGTATTAATTGCTCCCTCAAATTTTGAATTATAGGTATTTTTTCGTCATTGTTCGTTTACAAAATTTACACTATAAGTATCTGTTCAAGTACCATACATGACTATATTTCTCTCTTTTTCATTTAGCTCACTATATGAAATATTTGTTCTAACTTTATGTTTTTTTGCAACTTCTTCTATAAGTGCAAAAAAATAATTCCCAAATCCTGGAGCGAGTATCGCTCACTCAGAAAGGGAAAGACGAGGATTCACGATAGTTTCTTCAAGGAATACCATTTTTTCTCCAAGACCATGACACTCAGGACAGGCTCAGTGGTGGGAATTAAAACTAAAAGATGATATACTCAACTTTTCTGGGATATGTCCACAATGTGAACAAACAAAAACCTGAGAGAAATCTTGTTTCTGAGTCTTTTTTTCTTGCACAATATGAACGGACATATGCCCTTTCCCTGTTTTATAGGCAATATCTATACTATCTTTTAAGCGTTTTGTATCTGAAGATTCTTTATCTGCAAAATCTTTTACTACTAGTCTATCAACGACTATAGAAACTTGTATTTTTCACTTTGGGAGGTCAAAATCAGTGTTCACATCATACAATTCGTCATTTATTAGAAATCGAATAAATCCTGCATCAAGAACTTCTTTTTTTATTTTTTCACTTGTAGGTCATTTACTCTCCTTCATAACAGGGCTTGAGAGAAAGAACTTTGTTCCTATCTCAAAACTGGAGATATGTCATATTATATCTTTCAGTGAGTCTTTTCTAATTCATTCTCAGCAATTAACACACTTTCTTTCTCAGATATTGAGATACAAAAGTTTATAATAATCATATATCTCGGTAATAGTCCCTACCGTACTCCTCGGGTTTCTATTCGTTGTTTTTTGGTCAATAGATATTGTTGGAGAGAGGCCAAGTATTTCATCGTATAGGGCTTCATCCTGGTTATTTCCGACAAACATTCGCGCATAGCTCGATAGACTCTCTAAGTATTTCTGTTGACCAATAGAATAAATAGTAGCGAACGCTAATGAAGATTTTCCAGAACCTGAAAGTCCCGTGATGACTGTAAGTGTATTTTTAGGAATTTTCACATCAATATTCTTCAGATTATGCGTTCGCGCACCCTTGACCTCCAGAAACTTTGACATGAAAAAACCTTAGAATTTAAAACTAAGGTTTCATTGTATTCAGATATGAGTTTATGCAAGATATTAAGATTTATTTTCCTCTCTTAACTTAGCCTGTATGTATTTTGGTAATTCTTCATATAGAAATATAGATATTGGTGGTAATAAATCTTGACTTTTTGCTTTCTTTTTTCCACTAATTAAGGTGGGCAGTTGATATGTATCAGTTATAGTAAAACGACTATTCGAAATCACTGTGTCTAGAACTTCTGCTCCATCAAAAAAATTAGATCTGGATCTAGTGAAATCATACCCGCAATGAATTCTCCATATAGAATTTCCAATATTTATATGTAATATTGCTTGTTTGGGTCAAATCTTTTGTTCTCTTGTAGTATTTATACTAATCTCTAATGCTTGTCATCATCTAAAGTCTACTGTTCATAAATTTCAACTTACACTGTCACTTTCAGATCAAGTCTCCGTTTCAGTTTGTTCTATCGATATACCTTGAAGCAAATACCTCCATTGAGTTGTAGCTGTAATATAAGAAAGTGTATCTTTTATCTTATCCACTTCCAAAGTAGTAGGTTCACCTTCATCGTTTACTATTCATCTTACCTCTATTTCAGAACCCTTAGGGTTCATATAAAATCTAATTTCATATGAATCTACTTCTGCTTTTCAAGCTTGACATACATCTACTTGAGTACTAAAGAGCCCATCACCTAAATCCTTAGCCGACGTAAAAGAGAACTGACAATCTACTCAGTCTAATATACATCATACATCTCATCTGACTGGTCATGCATAGTCAAATAGTGAAGGGAAAGGGTGCTCTATATTTAGTGTTTCTGCCTGCATAAAAAGAAATAGAGATATTCTTAGATAGTATAGTATATTTCTATACAAATATCAACTAATCACTCGCTAATACGATTGCCCGAATATCCGTAAATCATCATTTTTTGAGGATCTTCGTGGCTTCAAGAAGAGTTGATCAGGTGGAAACGATGTCATCAATGAGATAGATGGTCGTGTCTTTTGAAAGACTATTCTTTATTACATGAAAACTCCCTTCTAGATTTTTCTTTCGCTCTGACTGGGAGAGGTGACTTTGCTGCTTACTATAGATTCAGCGTTTTAGAGCCCTGTTATTGACAGGTATGTCGACTATATCTGAGAGGTATTCTGCAATCTTTTGTGTTTGATTATATCCTCGTTTCCATCTCCTCATTAGAGGAGTAGGGATTGGAGTAAAAATAGAATTTTTACTTATTACATTATCCTGAAAGAAATTCTTTCATCATTTGGTAAGATCCTTATATCATTGGTATTTTCCATAGTATTTTGCATGCCTGAGGAGTTTCTTAATTCCTGGATGTCTATAACGAGTAAGAACGATAACTTGCCTAAGAGGAAAATGAGGAATACAATCTTTATGAGTGTAGAACTGGTCTGATGGTTTTTTACAGAGGTAACAGTATGGTTTATAAAATTCTATATCATCAAGGCATTTTGGACAAAAAAAGTGTCCCAGTTTTCTACAACTAAAACACTTTTTTTCTGAGAATAGTTCTGAAATGAGTGAGAGTATTCTCATGATACACTAGGCTGACATAATATCTCAGAGACTTTCTACTCAAAATCACGTCATTCATTTTGGCATCTTTCCATAAGGATCTGCTTCGTTAATATATGCTCCTGCAATATCTATATGAATGAAATCTTCTTTATTTTCTAGGAAGTTTTTGAGAAAAGCTCATCACATCGAAGATCAAGCATGAACTGTCCTGTCTAGATTTTTGTAATCAGCAATATCTGATTTCGTCTTTTCCATGAAGTGATCGTCAAGTGGGAGTCGTATGTATTTTTCCGTATGATCTTTAGAGTACTCTAACAGACTCTCTATCATCTCCTCGTCATCTCACATAATTCCTGCATAGCGAAACCCTAAAGCGACCATTACAGCTCATGTAAGTGTTGCTATAGTCATCATCTTTTTTGTTTTATATTTTTTACCTAGGTAACTAATCCCATCTGCAAGAACTAACCTTCACTCGGCATCAGTATGTACTATCTCTACGGTTTTGCCTGTATAGCTGGTCAGAATATCTGAAGGTTTATAGGCATTGCTTGATACTACATTTTCAGCTAAACAGAGGCAAGCAACAATATTTTTCTTTATCTTTTTTCTATCTAACTCTTTCATAAGCGCAAAGGTAACAGCAGCTCAGCCCATATCAGCCTTCATATCATACATATAATTCTCTGGCTTGAGTTGATTTCCTCAGGTATCAAAGGTCACTCCCTTTCAGACTATTCATTGCACTGGAAGTTTTTTGTCTGTTATATGTTCAAGTATTACCATACAAGGTTTATTGATACTCCCTTTTCAAACTCACTCTATGAGTCAAAGTCATTGTTTTTGAATATCTTTGTATTTTAGAACTTTAACTTTTGTATTTGTAAATTTTGTCTTTTTTACAATATCAGCAAAAGACTCTGGGGTAAGATCTGCTGCAGGAGTTTGACCAAGATCGCGAGCAAGGTAGATATTCTCTATAGTTTTCTGAAGCTCTTGAAGAGTTTTTCTTTCATCCGTAGAGCAGAGCAGCTCTGTTTTTCTGTGTTTCTTTTTGTGCTTATAATCCTGAAATTCATAACGTGAGAGTTGGCATACTTCTAGAAGAAGCTTTTTTTGATCTATTTCTTGTGCTAAGAGAGAAAGTTCATCTGGTAGTTTGGGGAAATGCTTCCCTAGAAAAAGCGTTTTTGCTTCATAGCTTTTTTCTTTGGAAATAAAGATAAAAAGTTTCTCACAATTTTTTAATCAAAGAAAGAATTCGCATAATGAAGATTCATTTTTTTCTAATGCTTTTCTTATATGAGAAAGTATTTCTGGGGAGAGGTTTAAAAAGTCAAGAAGTGGTATTTCTGATATGTTTTCTAAAAAACATACTGTGTTTATATATGTTCACTTTTTATCATCAGAGTAGTATTTTACCATAGAGTTTTATTATTACGAAGGCTATAGTAGCTATAAAAAAAATATAGACACTCACCAAATAGCAAGAGAGCTAGTTTGAGTATAGAAACTTCAATAAAAAAGAAGAAACAAATAACTCAAATAAGATTGACGATTATAGAAAAACTCCTGAAAAAATACTTGTCATATACATGAGGGTTTTTACTACATTTATCTCAAATAAGAAAGAGTCAAGAGAGTAAAAAGCAGAAAATAAACATATAGTATGATTCATACCTCTGTATAACGAGAAAGCCATATGTTCATAAGGCTGTCATACTTAGTGAGTAACTGGAAAAAAAGAGTGAGACATAGTTTTGAAATCTCTCATGAAAAATAAATAAAAGATAACAGCTAGTCCCTGTCAGTACTATAAATAGTAAAGCAATAAAGTCTTCCTTAAAAATATATAGTGGACTTAAGCTGCTAAAGGTATATAGACAAAGTAACCCCCAAATTCGAATCTGTCATAAGCTTACAGAGAGGTATCAAGCAATATTTTTAGTGAAAAGAAGACACGCTACTCAAAAAGAAAAGCTCAGAAGACAAATACCTCACAAAGCATCTCAGAATAAGCTCTTATAGACAACTACTCATAATAGGAGAGTAAATAGAAAAGCGTAACTTGTAAGTAGCAAGAGATAAGGTTTTAGTTTTGATGAGTATATAAAGAGATAAAAGAGCAGGAAAACAAATAACATATTCACAATATCGATAAAGCTAAAAACTCAACTAGAAGATAAAAGATACTCAGCATTCCGAATAATGTAATAAAGTGAAACTACTAAGGTATTAATACGTATAAGATCCTGAAATAATTGAAATTTATGTTCGAAAAAATAAAGAGTGAGTACTAAAATATTAAAACAAAGAAAAATCGTTGGAATATCTATTTCTCACATCAAAGCTTGAAGAACAAGAAAAAGTGATACATAAAATAAAAAAGTCCCAATATAGTAAATATATTGCCCAAAAAAGAGTTTGGTGTAGTCAATAAAGTCGGTTTTTGAAAAACTATACTTTGAAAAAATACTTTTTCGCTCTTTGTCTGAATCATCTAACTTTTTCGGTATTCTTACAAGGCTTAGTATACAAATAACAGAAAGGAGAACATATAATTGAGCCTCAAAAAAAAGATTTTGGAATATCCCTTCTCTCCCTTCGAGTCAGGAAAAAAGAAAAAATATAAAAAAAAAGCTTAGTCCTAGAAAAAAGAGAAGAAACTTCATAAATATGAAGACAAGAAAAACTAAAAATTGATCCTAGAAAATATAAAGAGAAACGAGAAAAATACAATACTTAGAAGAGTAAGAAAAATATTCCTTGAAAAAGTAAAAAGGAAAAATAGAAAAAAGAATATAAGAAAAAGTGAAAGAGCCTGGGTGTTAAAAAGAAGAAGTCCTATATTAAAATTCACAAATACTCATGAGATTAGAAAGAGTAAACTATAAAACACAATCCCAAAAAGAAGTACTTTTCTAAAGTACTTAATATTATTAAATATATTTTCTGTAAGCTTGTGATATCATTTTTTCACCCCTGTATAAGAACTCAAAGATCACGTTTTCTTTGCTTTAAGAATAGAAATATTCTGCTTTAAGACTTTTCTTGTAAGTAAAAGTTTTGCTTTTTTCTCTGAATTACTAAAAGGATTTAAAAAAAGTACTACGTTTTTTCGTATATCCTTTGTATTTTCTTTTAATTTATCTTTATATTTTTCTAGCAGAAGAACTGTTTTTAAAAAACCATAAGATTGAGTATCTATAAGTTCTTTTTCTTTTCTCTGAAAAGCAGACTTCTTTAATTCTCATAAGGAAAGAGACTTTTTCAAGTCTTGAAAAAAGTTTCAAATCATCAGCTTTATATCTTTATCTTTTCTAATAAAATGCTGATCTGATCATATCTTTTTTAAAAGATCATTAGTTTCCTGAAGAAGAAATGAAGATTCCTCATTTTTATCTTGTTCTATACTTTGAAGCTCTATCTCTCAAATTTTAATCAGAGCCAATTCTCCTATTTCTCTTAGTTTTGAAAGGTTCGTAGACCCTTTAATCTGAATGAGTTTATTATAGAGTTGTTGTAGCTTTACGAGCCTTACTTTATCAACATTATATTTTCATGATTCACTTATAAGTCTTTCTAGCTTTTCTATTACAGAATGGATTAATACAGAAACCTCATCGAGTTCTTTCTTAAGATAAAAGGTATTTTCCTTTTTTTGTTTTTTCTCCACTATTTCATCTTGCTGCTTTTGAAGCATGTATCATTTTTCTAGCTGCCTTAATATTTTCTGTTTTTTTTCAGCATTATTATGAGCTTCATCTCCTTCGGGATAGAGACATATTATATTATATCCTAATTCATCTCTCAGCTTTATGTATACTTTATAAATATCTTTTCCAATAATAACTCCATTTTTTATTTTTCCTCCTGATTCTACTTGAAATAAGAATTTTTGTCCTACAACATCTGTATCTTTTGCTATTTGGCTCGATAAAATTGAATATCACTCTTTGTGTATTCTTTCTCGGGCTTCTTGATCCGAGTTTGCAGAAATGATCATGGTATATTTTTTCTGCGACTTTGATGCTACGACTTTATATTTTTGCATTTTAAAACTACTTATTTTGTAAGAAGTTGTAACTCTTGAAGATCTGGAAATCAAGTATTAATAAAATCACAGCATTCATGTTCGTTTCTATGAGTAAATTCTAAAGTTTGTAATCCACCGTCAACTATATCTTGAGCTTCTGCAAGAACCAAGTCTTCACGAACCAAAAGAGCATTCATAGCTTCTTCAGCTCCTTTTCCAATTATTTCTGTACTTTGTTCTGGTACATCTATATTTTCGAATGGCATAATCTATAAATTATGAAGTAAAAATGAAAACCCGTTCATTTCTTCGAGTTTTTCCTCGGCTTCTTTTTTTCTCATTCCTGCAATAGAGGAAAAGCTTTCTTTTTTAATTTCAGCTATCTCTTTCATTTCTATCTTTTCAACAAACTTTACAAGATTATTGTAAAGCGTTTCAGACTCTTCAACGGAGAGTACATCAAGGGCAGAAAGATATAAATCTTTTTGGCCTTGCGAAATATTCAGAGAAACAATCATTGTTTCAATAAGTTTTCTTTGATGTTTATTGTTTTTTTGTTTTTTCAGAAATGTAAATAACATAGGTTTTTATATTAGAGTTATTCACATATAGATTAGCATATATTAATATAATTTACAAATATATAATATAGTAGTAGTAATAATGTCTGATGTAAAAAAGTTTTTTGCTTTAAATTCACATATTTTGATAGAAACTTTTTTACATTTTTAGATATAGTAGAGTGAAGGTTTTGTGAATTTAAAGAGTTTTATTAAGAGTTTTCACACATTTTATTTACATAAGTTTAGAAAACTCTTTGACTTGCTTTTACTTCGAAAAAGCTATAGTGAAACATGTAAAAAATCTATTTAACTTTTTTAAGAAACTTACAAAAAAGTTTCTCTTTAATTATACTTATGAAAAATATTTTTATCGTCTTTTTGACATCTTTTTTACTATGAGGTCTTTGTGTCTGGTATGGAGCCGAAAAATTTTCTAGTAACTTGTGAAAAACTTCAAGAGTAGGAGATAAAACCCCATTAGATATGAGAGAGTTTTGGGATGTATACAATATTATAGGAGAGGAATACTTTAGAGACGATACTATCGAAAAACAAGAACTTGTCTATGGTGCTATAGAATGAATGGTAGAAGCTCTCGGGGATAGACACTCAGAGTTTATGACCCCCGAAGTGTACGAGAAGTTTGATGAACTGCTTAATGGAAGTTTTGAGGGAATATGAGCAGTGGTCGAGAAAGTCTCTTTAGGAATAGAGGTAGAAAGAGTGTTAAAGGGATCACCAGCAAAAAAATTCTGAGTGAAACCATGAGATATTATTACAAAAACAAATGATGAGGATATAGTAGATCTAGGTTTATATGATGCAGTAGAGAAAATAAAATGACCAGCAGGCAGTACAGTGAAGTTAGAAATTTTAAGAGTGGGAGAAAGAAGACCTATAGAGATAAGTGTAGAAAGAGCAGAAATAGATATCCCATCCGTAGAAGAAGAATACTTTGATGACAGCGAGCTTGCCTATATTGCTATCAACCAATATGGGGAAACTACAGCACAGGAGTTTAGAAAAGCTATAGAAAATGTGAAAAAATCCTGAGCAAAAGGCCTTATTATCGATGTGAGGGATAATGGAGGATGATATCTGCAAACAGCTGTTCAGATATTATCAGAATTTATTCCTTCTTGAAAGGATCTTGTTGAGACCCGTTATCAGGATACAGTCTTTAATCAAAAATATAAAAGTGTAAATGATGGGGATATTTTCGATAAAAAGATCGTAGTTCTGATAAATGCTTATTCAGCAAGTGCTTCAGAAATAACGGCCTGAACCCTTAGAGAATACGACAAAGCAGTTTTAGTTGGAGAAAAAACATATGGGAAAGGTTCGGTTCAGCAGCCCTTTGATCTTAACAGTGGGAGTATGCTCAAGCTTACAGTTGCTAAATGGTTTACTCCTAATGGGATAAATATAGATGATGAAGGGATACAGGCTGATATACGAATAGATTTCTTAGAGGAAGACTATGAAAATGAGTATGATAGACAGCTTGAAGAAGCTAAAAAGATATTGAATATCTACCTAGAAAAACAAACTATCGGCCTCACAGTTGAGGCATATGAGGAAACACGAAGCTCAGAACTCCCTGAAAATAATGAAAGCGTCAATGAAAAATGAGAAGAGTAATTTGTGATTTTTCTAAAGCTTCCTATAGTGAAAGTATAATACATTTTGAAACGATAGACCATGAATTATAAACTTACTACAAAGCTCGTTCTCCTCGGACAATAATGATTCACACGTTCTCTATCTCTTTAGGATTTTTTCTAGAGAGATAGAGGATTTTTATTTATATTTTTACTATCAATAATTATGTTACAAAATAATGACCCCATACTTGCAGATATGATTGCCCGTGAAACTCGAAGACAAGATGAAGAAATCGAGCTCATTGCCTCAGAAAATTATGTTTCAAAAGATGTATTAGAGGCAAACGGGAGTATCCTCACTAATAAATATTCGGAAGGGTACCCAGGAAGAAGATACTATGGTGGTTGCCATATTATCGATGAGGTAGAGAACCTTGCGATAAGTAGAGCAAAGGAGCTCTTTGGAGCTGAACATGTGAACGTACAACCTCTCTCTGGAAGTCCAGCAAACATGGCTGTATATATGGGACTTTTAAAACCAGGAGACAAGGTACTTTGATTTTCACTTGATCAATGAGGGCATCTCTCTCATGGGCATCCTATGAATTTTTCAGGTATTCTCTATGAAATTATCCCATACTTTCTTGATAAAGATACAGAAGAAATGGATATGGATGCACTTGAAGAGTTAGCTATACAGACAAAACCAGCAATGATTATTGCAGGATTTTCTGCGTATTCACGAAGCCTAGATTGGAAGAGATTTCGAGAGATAGCTGATAAATGTGGAGCAATTCTTATGGCAGATATAGCTCATATAGCTGGACTCATAGCTGCAGGAGTTATAGAAAATCCTACTCCGTACTGCGACGTTGTTACGACTACAACCCATAAAACTCTCAGAGGACCACGAGGTGGAATGATTATGTGTAAGCAAGAGCATGCAAAGGCTATTGACAGAGCTGTATTTCCAGGACTCCAAGGATGACCGCATGAGAACCTCATTGCAGCAAAGGCTGTAGCATTTTGAGAAGCCCTCAAGCCAGAGTTTAAAGACTATCAAATACAGGTTATTAAGAATGCTCAAACTCTTGCCTCTAGCCTTCAAGAAAAATGATTTAAGATCGTTTCAGGAGGAACAGATAATCACTTGATGCTGGTAGATACTTTTGCAAGCTATGAGGTAACGGGAAAAGATGCAGAACGTGCTCTCGAACTTGTAGGACTTTCTGCAAATAAGAATATGGTCCCTTATGATACTAGACCACCTATGAACCCATCTGGAATCCGAATTGGTACTCCAGCTGCAACTACAAGGGGAATGGGAATAGAAGAGATGAAAGAAATAGCCGATATCTTTTCTGAGGCTATTCAGAATCATGATAACGAGACTCATCTTGAGGCACAAAAGAAGAGAGTTCTAGAGCTTTGCAAGAATTTTTCAATATACTCCTAGTTCATTGATTTTTAGCTAAAAATCAATATACTACAGCCTAATATAGTTCACAGTGAGCATATCTCTTAATGACCTATGCTATGAGAATATTTTCAAATTTCGATACAGAGTTTCAAAAACGTCTTATCGATGAGAAAAAGAAGAGTTTATGAGATGGAAAAATGTTCGTGATTCATAGATCTCGTTTTTATCTCTATTTCAAGGTTATAGGGCATTTTCTTGGCTATTTTACAATTCTTATTTCGATGATTGTATTTCTAAATTATATTCAAGCACTTACTTCTATTTACTTTGCACTTATTTCAGTATGGTTTTTGATGGTTTGGTTCCGTATTGTTCACAAACTCCTCAAATACCTCTTTGATTTTACGATAGTTAGCCCGAAAGGAATTATTACCTATAAACAAAAGTGAATTTTACATAATCAAATGAAGGAAATACCAGCAGGAAGAATCAAAGCAATCCAGATAAGCCGGTCTGGAATATTTGGGAATATTTTTTGTTATGGATATGTAGATATTATTGCAGATCTCTCTGATAATGCCCACCTTGGTGCTGACGATGAAGCTCCTTGGGTGACGGGACTTACCTATGTTGATAATCCATTTCAAGTAAAAGCAAAAATTTCAGACTGCTGCTTTAAATAAAAAAACTTATGAAGATACTTTCAAATTTTGATACGAAAAAGTGTGAAAAGCTACAGTTTGAAAAAACTATGAGCATAGGTCATCATGACAATAATTCAAAGTAGACCGTATGTTTCAAAAACTCACAGAGGAATTTTTAAAATTTTCTAGAAAAAATGGATGGGTATTTGCTGTTTTTTTAATAGCGTTATTCTTTATATATACGACAGACTCAGGAAGTATCATAGAAGTATCTTTGGTGTTTTTAGTATATTTTGTTGCGGACCTTTGTATCATGATGATGATTCAGTTAATGGGAGAGGATGAATATAAAATGGCTTCTATATTTCAACTCATATGAAATATTATTTTTACCCTTTTGTTCTTATACCACTTTTTCTTTAATTGGCAATGACAGTATTTACTTGGGAGCATTGGATTTCTCTTATGAGTATACAAAAATATCACCCTCTATCATTATCAAAAAGATACTACTTGGATTAATAATATTACGCTGATAATATGAAATATTGTTATATTCGGATGAGCATATTTCATATTTGAACCAACTCTTACAGGACAACTCATACTACAAACGCTTTGAATTACATTATTTACGGGTTGTTTAGTTATGAAAGATACTTATCCTAGGATTCGGTACTTTCAATGATTTTTTTGACTGAGTTTTCTAGTGTTAGGCTCAGGATACTGAATATACCTAGAATATATGCAAGGGAGTATTTATGGGGTAACCATAAGTTACTTTTTGATGCCCCTTACGGTTCTGCTTGTATATACTTGAAGTTTTAAAAAATATCTCTAATATCTCGACATGTTGACATACTTCGTTACATTTCTTGCTTCACTCTGTCTTTCATACCTCTTGATAACTTTGTTTTCAAGGGTATTTACAAAGTTCGACATACTCGACAATCCAAAAAAATACTGAAAAAAGAGATCCCCAATCCCTTATAGTATGTGAGTAATATTTTTTTTGAGTTTCTTTGTCTTAAGTTTTTTCTTTGTAGATTACAGCTATAAACTGTTTCTTATTTGGATATTTTGAGCAGCAATAACCCTTATGAGCTTTGCAGATGATATGCTATCTTTAAGCGCTAAGACTCGATTATTACTACAGATCATTATTGGAGCTGTTATCGGGATAACCTCTATCAAGATAGGATATGTGAGTAATATATTCTGAGGAGTCATCAACCTTGAAACCTGGTCATTTATGCTCTTTGATATGAAAGAAGTTTTTATTATCCCCCTCATATTTACGATTATTTGGTATGTTTTTGTATTTAACGCACTGAACTGGTCCGATGGAATTCAGGGGAACACCTCAGGGCTTTCCATGATTTGTTTCTTTGTTATTTTTTTACTTTGAGTAAAGCTTTATTTGACAGATAGCTACCTAGGCTGACGAGAAAATGCTGAATTTATTATGCAGATGAGCATTATACTTGTATGAGTTTTACTCCCTTTTGTATACTTTGATTACCGTGAAAAGATACTTATGTGAGATTCTGGAACGATGTTTCTCTGATTTATGCTCGCAACTCTTGCTATAATATCTGGGTGAAAGATTGCAACAGTACTTGCAGTATTTGGTATATACGCTGTTGACGCAGTATACGTAATTGCTCGCAGAATCTGGAAATGAAAGAACCCTATGGGAGGGGATTTTACTCATTTACACCATAGGCTTCAAGATATAGGTTTTTCAAGAGATCAAATCCTGGTTCTTGTTTTTTCACTAAGTTTTTTCTTTGGAGTTACAGCACTATTCCTAGATAGAACAGGAAAAATCATAGTATTTGTTATTATTGCGCTTTTTGTCATATTTCTCTCATACATTTGAGAAAGAGTGAAGAAGATATCGTTTAAAAAGTAGCTATGAACTCACAGGCCAGTTCTTACAAAACCCCGAAGAGGAAACTTGCCGAATCTGCCCTTGCCTGAGCTGGATTATGAGTTATAGTTGCAATGGAAAGGCATCTAAACCAATGAGCTGATACCCAAATTATTGCCTTGGCCTGATCTATACAATGTGCCCATACTTTTGCAATGTCTTTATGATGTATGCATCTTTATGATATAACTGTAGACAAGTTTCCCTGAGAGTTGAGTGAAAGCTTGAAGAAGTTAGCTGTCGGATGATTTCTCGCTACGCTCTCTTGAGGTGCAAATTATCTTGCTCAGTCTAAAACACAATGAAGCATTGAAGAAAGCGGAGTTATGGTAGGGCTTTCAGCATTATGAATAGTATCGTATGAGTTTGATTTTGTACCTAAAATAAAGTTAGCAATAGATAGTAATAAGAGTAAGATTTTAGAGATTATTTTAAGTATTTGAAATATAGCATGATTAAGATAGCATTTTTTGGTACTCCTGAGTTTGCGTGAAATATCCTTTCATGAATTTTAGAGTATTCTGAAATAGATACTGCTCTCGTTGTGTCTCAACCAGATAAACCTGTATGACGAAAAAAAGAACTTTTTCCAACTCCAGTGAAACAATTTGCCCTTGATGCCTGAATAGAGGTAATGCAGCCAAACTCTCTTAATTCTCTCCTACAAGGAGAGATAGGGCTACAAGAAAACCTCAAGAAACATGATCTTGATTTCATTGTCGTAGTAGCCTACGGAAAGATCATACCTAAGGAGATCCTAGATATCCCAAAATATGGCTGTATCAATCTTCATGGAAGTATCTTGCCACAGTATCGCTGAGCAAGCCCAGTTCAAGCTTCTGTAAAAGCTGGAGATAGAGAAACAGGGCTCACAACTATGTATATGTCTGAGTGAATGGATGAGGGAGATATTCTCCAAATTCAAAAAGTCTCTATAGATCCTGATGACAGCTCTCTGGATATTTTTCAGAAGTTTACTGATATCTGACCGAGTTTACTCGTAGACACGCTCAAAAAAGTACAGAGTTGAGAACTAGAGTGAGCTCCTCAAAATAATGGAGAAGCAACGTACTGTGGAAAGATATCTCGTGAGGATGGAGAAGTACGTTTTCAGAAACAATCCGCTCAGGAGATATATAACACTTACAGGGCTTATACTCCTTGGCCAGGGATATATACTTGATATGAGGGGAAGAGGTTAGTTTTAGAAGAAGTAAGGCCTTTTATTTGAGAACTTGAATATGAAGCGGAACTACAGTCAGGTAAATTCACTAAGCTTGCAAAAAATCACTATGGGATAGTTTGTAGCGATTGAGAGATTCTAGAGATTTTAAGAGTAAAGCTTGAAGGGAAGAAATCTATGGATGCTATGAGTTTTGTGAATGGGAATAGAGAGGTTTTAGAATATTGCTTTCAATAAAAAAAGAATCCTTTGGGTCCCGAAGGGCCCAAAAGAAAAAAGATTTAGGAGGAGAATATTATTGCCAGAAAACTGGCGACTAATACTCCTATCAGCATACTTAATATCTCAATAGGCATATAAGTGAACCGATATGAGCCTATTTCTTTCATTGCGGCTCTCACTATGACACCGATTACGTATCCAATCAAACCGAGTAGAAGTATTAATCCAAAAAATGTTGGACCTGACATAATATCATCCTTTCCTCACCCTTCATTGGATGAGATTTGTTTTTAACAAACTCACTCACGTGAGGGCTATAAATATTTTACACCATATATATATATTAGTCAAATAAAAATAAACCTTGTAAAGCTTGAAATCTGGGAGAAACTTGCTAGACTGCTTGGAAATACAAGACATAACTCTTTCCTGAATCCTTACTCTTGGTAAGAGCAAGGGGCTTCACTTTATAACTGTAGCCTCTTTCCCTTGAAGAGGGAGAGAATTCAAGTGAGAGTTGATTCATAAGAACTCTAATAAATCCCATCTATGCTGAACATTGCTAAAAACACCTTTAAGGAAATTGTAAGAAACAGATTTTTGTATCTGATTCTCTTTTTTGCTTGTGTGTTTATTATATTTTCTCTTGCACTTTGAAAACTCACGATTGGTGAGTCTGAGAAAGTTATTGTAGATTTTGGCCTCGGGATGATAGAGATATTTGGATTGATTGGAGTACTCTTTGTTGGGAGTCAGCTCTTGTTTAAAGAAGTAGAAGGGAAAACAATTTTCTTAATATTGAGTAAACCAATTAAGAGACAAGACTTTATTTTGGGGAAATTTTTTGGATTTTCAGGAACCATTGCTTTGATTGTATTTTTTCAGGCAATACTGTATTTATGAGTACTTCTCTTCCAGGGGATAGACATATCAGGACTTATTCTGTGGGCTTTGTTTTTTACATTCCTAAAGCTTGAGATCTTACTTGCGATCGTATTTTTCTTTTCAACATTTATGGGAAATATGATGACGATTATGGTGAGCCTGATGGTATACCTGATATCCCATAGCTTTAGTCTTCTCATAGATATATTTTCAAAGCTTCAAGACGGTGCATGACTTATGGCTATTAAAGTATTCCAGATAATATTTCCACCACTCCAGGCAATGAATATTAAAGATGTCATTGGGAGTTTCCAGGATTTTGCTTTAAATTATTTTCTCTTTAACAGCGTACATGCTATGATATATATTATGGTACTTCTGTTTTTTACGGTACAAATATTTCAAAAAAAGACTTTCGAAGAATAATGAGAAAACAAGAATATTTTGATATGTGAATAAATGCGTGACTCGCTCCAGCTCAAATTGAAGGAGTCTTATGTCGAATATTAGATATCCCAAGAGAAACACTCTTTACCCTTGGAGATATATCAAGCAGGTATATTTATGAGGTACAACAAGCGTTTTATAAATTTCAATCAGGAGTCCCTGAAGCATATACAACACAAAAGGTAAATTTTTATTCTCGAGATTTTTACGTAGATGAGAGAGTATTGATCCCCCGCACTGAAACAGAGCTTTTAGTGAGTGAAGCTCTTCGAATTATGAATGAGGATAAGGATATAAAAAATACAGTGTATATTGATGTTTGAACAGGGAGCACCTGTATTGCTACGAGTATTATCTTAGAGATGTACCCACTCGTGTTTTCCAAATCTTATGGGCTCGAAATTTCTGAAGATGCCCTCATTGTTGCTCAAAAGAATATAGAAACTCATCAAGTAGATATTTCCCTCATGAGAAGTGATCTCTTAGAATGAGTATATCACGATGAAGGTCTCAGATGAAAGAATCTTTGTGTTACAGCTAATCTCCCATATATCAAGGATGCGGATCATGCCAATATGTGAGCAGATGTTATAGCGTACGAGCCAGATTCAGCTCTCTATGGAGGCCCGAAAACGGGCTTTGAGCTATATGAGCAGCTTATTAAGCAGTGTTTTCAGATAAAGGAAATTCATAAGATTGGAAGTATCAACTTGTTTATAGAAATTGGCTTTGATCAAGAAGAAGTATCTGGAGTTTTTTTGGGAGAGCTTTGACTTTTATTTGAATATTTCCGTGATAGTGCTAAAATATCCCGTGTAATACATATTTGGGGCTTTTAAATAGTAGAGATGAGCATAGAGGATTTTTCTCCCGTAGAATCATCAGAGTGATGAGGAAATCAGGCATCTGAAGGAATTTCAGAGGCTTATAAAGAATCTTCAAAAAAGGCTGGAGCAGGAATTAAACGAACAAAGAAAGATGAAAAAAAAGCAAAGAGGTATGATTTTCTCTTAGCTCGTTTTTTGGTAGAAATGATTTTGAAGAAGAAATATGACAGTCTCCTTGATGATCTGTTTGTATGCTTGGATGCGGGATATGGGACAAACTTTTTACTCTGAGTTCTCTCACTTATATATATGCCAATTAGCAAAGAGATACGAAAGTTTAGTGGGAAGCCAGATATCATCTTTAACTATGAGGTCACACAAAATCCAATTGAGTTTAATGATCATGCTATCCCTCCTCAAGTGAGAGCAAGGGTGAACGGTTGGATCGAAGATATGGAAGTAGTGACAAGTCTTGAGGTTTCCTCTATTGTAACACAAAGAACTTTGGGACTTATACTGTATGATGAAAAAATTCGAACTTTTACAAGCAGTGTTTTCTCTTTTTTCTTCAAAGAACTTAATATACATATTAGTGAGTGAAAATCTAAGAGTTATAGCGAGTTTATACTTTCTGAGCTTGAAAAAACTTTAAAAAAGAATATGCCAGAACTGGAAAAAAAATGGTCTGACGAAGGGCTTGAAATATAGATTTGACTTCGAGACTCTTTCCTATAGAATCTCGAGGCAAAAAACAAATACAAATTATAGCGTATTCCTGCAGTAAGCAGAAACTTGACGAATATAAAAAACACTTTTAATTATTTATTATTGAAACTATGAGTGCTACTCCATTACAGCGAGTAAGAAATATTGGAATTATTGCCCATATTGATGCTGGAAAAACTACTTTTACAGAGAGAGTTTTATATTATACAGGAAAAATTCATAAAATTGGTGAAACTCATGATGGTGAGGGAACTATGGACTGGATGGAACAAGAACAAGAACGAGGTATTACTATCACCTCTGCTGCGACTACTTGTTTTTGGAAAGAGCATCAAATAAATATTATCGATACTCCAGGCCATGTTGATTTTACTATTGAGGTAGAAAGATCGCTCCGCGTACTTGATGGTGGAGTTGCTGTATTTGATGGATCACAAGGAGTTGAACCACAATCAGAAACGGTATGGAAGCAAGCAGATAAATATATCGTTCCTCGTATCGCATTTGTAAATAAAATGGATAAAATGGGTGGAGACTTTGATATGTCTGTTGATTCTATCAAGAAACGACTTGCTGGAAATAAGGTTGTAGCTATTCAATATCCTATTGGAGCAGCTGAGACGTTTGAAGGTATTGTTGATATTATAGAAATGAAAGCATACCACTTTGAGGGGGACTCTGGTGAAAATGTCACAGAAATAGATATTCCAGCTGATATTAAAGACAAAGTTGATGCACTCAGACTCGAACTTATTGAAAAAGTAGCAGAGCAAGATGAAGCACTTATGGAAAAATACTTTGCTGATGGAGATCTCTCAGTTGACGAGATTAAAGCAGGACTTCGAAAAGGAGTATGTAACAATGATTTATACGCTGTAACGTGTGGATCAGCGCTTCAGAATATTGGTGTTCAAATGGTTATAGATGCTGCAGTTGCGTATCTCCCATCTCCAATTGAGGTGAATGAAGGTATGCTTACAGTAACTGATATTGATGATGCTGAAAAAACAGAAGAAATAAAGGTTGATGCTGCATCTCCTCTTGCTTCTCTTGCCTTTAAAGTAGCAACAGATCCATTTGTTGGGAGGCTAACATTTGTCAGAGTATATGCAGGAACATTAAAATCAGGATCATATGTATATAATGCTACCTCAGGAGAGAAAGAACGAGTTGGTCGTCTTGTACAAATGCACTCAAACACTCGTGAAGAAATACCAGAGATAACAGCTGGAAATATTGGAGCGGTTATTGGTCTCAAGGCTACAAAAACAGGTGATACTCTGTGTGACGTTAATAAAAAATTCCTCGTTGAATCTATGGAATTCCCAGAGCCAGTAATATCTATCTCTGTAGAACCAAAGACAAAAGCTGATCAAGAAAAAATGGGTACTGCGCTTCAAAAACTCGCTGAAGAAGATCCTTCTTTCCGAGTACGAACAGATGAAGAAACAGGACAAACAATTATTTCAGGTATGGGAGAACTCCATCTTGATATTATTGTTGACCGAATGAAGAGAGAGTTTAAAGTAGAATGTAATGTTGGAGCTCCACAAGTTGCGTATAGAGAAACAATTAAAAATATTGCTACTGATGTAGAGCATAAATTCTCAAAACAAACGGGTGGTCGTGGACAATATGGACATGTTGTGATGACATTTGAACCATATACTGAAGCTGATGAAGAAGATGAGGGAGCAAAGAAAGTGAATAAATTTGTAAATAAGATCGTTGGATGAGTTATTCCTAAAGAATATATCCCAGGTGTTGATAAGGGGCTCAAAGAGGCATATGCCCGAGGATTCCTTGCTGGATACCCTATGGTAGATATTAAGGCAACTCTTACTTTTGGTTCATTTCATGATGTTGATTCATCTGAACTTGCTTTTAAAATCGCAGCTTCAAAAGCTTTCCAAGATGCTTGTAAAAAAGCTCAAGCTATCCTACTTGAACCAGTGATGAAGGTTGAAATTAATACTCCAGAGGAGTACATGGGGGATGTTATTGGTCAAATTAACTCAAAGAGAGGACGAATTGAAGAAATGGGTGACAGAGGTATGGCAAAAATTATTACTTGTTATGTCCCACTCTCAGAAATGTTTGGGTATACAACAGAGCTACGATCGGCTTCACAAGGACGTGCAACCTCAGCTATGGAATTTGATCACTACAGTGAAGTTCCATCAAGTCTTGCTCTTAAGATTCGTGAAGAGAGAGGATTCAAACTCCCTGACGACGAATAATCCCTTAGCTTCTAACAGGAATCGCACAGATTAAGTTTTTTATTAAAGAAGACCTCATAAGGAGTTTTGTAGCCAAGTCTTTTTCTTGGTCGTAAGTTTATGAGAGAAACATAATATTTCAACTGGTTTTGAGAAATATCTGAG
>CALLPL010000003.1 GCA_938015455.1 uncultured Candidatus Altimarinota bacterium | reverse complement strand
CCTCTAAATTAAAACCATTCAGGGCATTTACTACGATTCTCCTTTTAGGAGCATTTTTTTTGTATAGATTTGCGAGAAATTCGTCACGCGCTACATCTGAGTTTTGAAGCCCGTCAAGAGTTTCTTCTGAGTCTAGAGAGTTTATATTTTGAGCAATGTTCTTATCATAGCTTGCTGGGGTAATATCATATTCTTGAAGAAAAGTACTTCTTAAAGAGACTTTTTTTGAATGTATTTCAGCTAGGAACCCTGCTATTTCTCTTTGAATTTCCTCCATCGAGACATTCTCAGCAGTAAAATCTAGATCTTTAAATCTTTCATTTCAGGCCTGCTTCTTAAACAGTTCCAGTTCTCAGAGAACAAAGTCTGGAGTTGTCTTCTTTCCCTCTAAACTTTTGGTAAATTTTAGTCTCTCATTTTTGTTATTCAGTTTCGATGCAACATACTTACTCACCAAGGATTTCTCTCTCCCTGTTGAAGTCATATTATCATTATCCTCTATAGATTGAGGAGCATTTGGTCCAGTCATAAAATCATGACTTAAGAAATATTAGATATATTATACCAAAAAATAGCCAAAAAATCAAAAATAAGACCTCATAAAAAAAGAATTTGAAAAAACTCATAAGTCTCGTAAAATACGGGAAAACTACCACTAAGTAATACAAAATGATACTCATCTGAATCATTATCTCCATAATCATGTTCTCGATCATCGTTATCATACACGAGTATGGGCATTATAAAACAGCTCGAATATTCGGAATACACGTAGAAGAATTTGGTCTCTGAATACCTCCTAGAGCAAAAAAACTCTGGAAGAATAAAAGTGGAACTCTCTTTTCACTCAACTGGATTCCACTAGGTTGATTTGTAAAAATAGCTGGTGAAAACGAGCTTTTACTTGAATACTACTCAAAGAAATGAAAGCTTCTTTCTCTTGAATCGCTTCAAAAAAAGCTTATCGAAAAAGATACTCTTTACGATAAAACTTGAGGAGAAATTTCTAAAGTAGAAAGAAAGCTTATTAAAGCAAGATTAAAAAATCTGCGTCCTTGAGAAAATTTTTACGAAAAAAATATATTTCAAAAATCTCTCGTGCTCCTTGCTGGGGTTTTTATGAACTTTCTGCTTGCTGCAGTGATTTTTATAGTCCTCTTTTTCATTTGAGTAAAGCCTGTGTGAATCAATAGCTTTATAGAAACTGACCTCCCATCCAAACTTATTCCAACTCTTGAGCAATCTATCGAAGAAGGAATTATAAAAAAGCAGGAAGGAATAATCCTCATCCCTATGGAAAATTCACTCGCAGAAACAGCATGAATACAAGAATGAGATACTCTTTTAGCAATAAATGGAGTTACAGTGTTTACAATAGAACAGGCTCAGGAAATTATTCAGGCATCAAAAAATACTTTAATAAACTTGAGTCTTATCTTTAAGTCGTGTACATGAGTATGAGAAAACGAAAACTGCACTCAAAAATGAGATATAAAAATTATTCCTGATGAAACTTGAAAAATAGGCTCATATCTCTCACCAAACTATGAGCTGAATGAAAGCTTCGAATACAAGTATTGATTATGGGATTCTGTAAAATATGGGGTACTAGAGACCTATTATCAAATCAGACTGACTCTCAGTGGCCTATGAATCCTAGGATCTAATATATTTGCTCCTGAAACCCCAGAGGATAGAACGGAGGCACTTGAGCAAGTTGCTGGTCCAATTGGAATCGTATGAGTAATCTCTAGCGCGCTTGCAGGTGGAGGAAAACTACTTTTGGTACTTTGAGCTATCATATCTATAAGTCTTTGAGTTTTTAATCTCTTGCCCATACCAGCTCTTGATGGAGGAAGATTATTGCTCCTATGGGTCCGAACGGGTTTAGAAAAGATATTCTGAAAAAAATCCTTGTTTGCCTGAATTGAAAATCTCATTCATATATTTTTCTTTATAGCGCTCATTGCAATATCTATATTAATAGCGTATAATGATATTATAAATATTTCTTCTAGGTAAATCACGTATGAATAAAGACTTACTACAGGACATAAAGGATTATGTCAACTATCTCATGCTTCCTCTTGATGTTCTATACTACCATCATTATGAGCATGCCCTCAGTGTTATGGAAAGAGCTATATACCTTGGAAAGAAAGAGAAAATTTCTGAAAAAGAAATGGAGCTTTTAACTATAGCTGCACTCTTCCATGACACAGGTTTTGTAATACAGTATGATGACAATGAAAAGATTTGAGCAAAAATAGCCCAGAATTATCTTCGCACCGTTCTCTATCCTGAAGAGGATATTCATATTATCCAAAATCTTATTATCGCAACAGAACCAAGTAGAAAACCTAAAAACTTTCTAGAAAAAATTATCAAAGACGCAGATATGGATAATCTCTGAACAAATGATTTTTTTGAGGCATGAGAGAGACTCAAACAAGAGAGAGAAACCATCAAAAATATCAAAATCAAGGATCCTGATTGGCATCATGCCTCTCTAGATATAATTCAATGACACCAGTTCTACACTCCTACCCAAATCAGAGAGAGAAATGCTGAGCTTCAGAAAAATACTGAAAAGTTGAAAGAAAAAGTGAAAAAGTAATTTTTTAGACTCTATATATTCAAATACTCAAGTTCTTTTTGATTTTTATCTAAATTATTTTAAAAAATACTTTAAGATAGTCTCAAGAATATTTTTTGAGACTAAAAAGTACTATGTTCAACTACGAATTACAACAAACCGATAAAAACGCTCGAACTTGAGAGATTACAACGGCTCACGGAAAAATACAAACTCCGATATTTATGCCAGTTGGCACTAAGGCTACGGTAAAGTGAATTTCAAAAGAAGATCTTGATGAGATGGGAGCAGAGATCATCCTCAATAATACCTATCATCTCTATCTCAGACCTTGAGATGATGTAGTAAAACACTTTTGATGAGCCCACAACTTTCAAAATTATGATAAGCCTATTCTTACAGATAGTGGATGATTCCAGGTATTTTCACTTGGGAAAACTCGTGAGTGAGATTCGCTTGTGAAAATCACCGAGGATGGAGTGCATTTCCGAAGCTATCTCGATGGAAGTAAGCACTTTTTTACTCCTGAAAAGGTTATGGATATACAGTCAAATATAGGGGGAGACATAATTATGGCTTTTGATGAATGTGCTCCTGGAGAAAGTTCACTTGAGTATGCAAGAGCTGCAATGAATCGAACTCACCGATGGGCAGAGAGATCAAAAGCTCAGTGGCTAAAAAATAATGAAATCAGAAAAAAAGAAGGTCTCCATGAACAAGCCTTATTTTGAATCGTACAATGAGTCGTATATGATGACCTTCGCCGAGAATCTGCTGAGTTTATAAAGAGACTTGATACTCCTGGAATCTCTATTGGGTGACTCTCTGTAGGAGAATCTAAAGAAGATATGTATCGAACCCTAGATATCATGGCAGAAGTTCTTCCTACTGAAAAACCCCGTTATCTCATGTGAGTCTGAACTCCTGAAGACCTCGTAGAGTGAATATATCGATGAGTGGATATGTTCGACTGTGTCCTCCCTACCCGTATAGGTCGTCACGGGACAGCATTTGGAAGTTATGGAAATGTAAGAGTAAAAAATGAAGCAAATAAACTCTCTGATGAAAAATTAGACGATCTGTGCAGTTGTAAGGTTTGTCAAAATTATTCTCGTGGGTATCTCCGGCATCTCGTCATCGAAAACGAAATATACGGGATGAGTCTCCTCTCCTACCATAATCTCTACTTCCTTATTGAACTGTGCAGAAATGCCCGTAAAGCCATCATAGCATGAGAATATGATAGTTTCAGAAATAATTTTTGGAATAAAAATAATATTAAAAAATAAAAATAGAGTATTGCAATATATAAATTTAATTTTATACTGAATAAAATTAAATTATTCAGTTCATAAGTTTTGGATACTCCTACTCAAACATGAAACGCATCGCATAGTAAAAAAAGAAACATAGAAGAACTCTGGTTAAGCGCTTATGAAGCTATATATGATGAACCTCATGATCTAAATCATAAAGATAAGAAAGAAAGAGCAGCTGAAATGCAATGTATAAATGTTGCATATGCTATTGCTAAAGAAAAATTTCAATGAAAAAATCGTGACGATTGAGATAGGTATTTCGAACACTTAAGAGAAGTCACAAAGATAATTATCAATAAAGAAATTAATGACGATGTATCTATTTTTCAGGTATTAGTAGCTTTATTACATGATATCATAGAAGACACTGATATTGATGCTGATGCTTTGGAAAAAATGCTCTCCGTAAAGATTTGATGAGTTCGTTGAGATAATTTTCCCAAAAGAGTTGCTACGGCAGTTCAAGAGCTATCGAAAAGTGACTGGAAGAGTTATATACTATCTCCCCAGGACTTAAATTTAGTTCAAACGGTAGAATGAATTAAAGAAAGAAAAATCCTCCCTCTAGAGTGAAGAAGAAACACGAAGATCGAATTATCAAAGAAAATACATCAAAGATATTCTTCTATAGAGGAAAATGCAAAAGACTTAAGGAATCATGATTTTTTCTCTAACATGGTAAATCTAGAGGATGATGTTTTAAATGTAAAATTTGCTGATAGAATACACAACTTGAGAACTCAATGGGATCCAAGTAATAAGCAAAAAGTAATCAAAAAGATCAAAGAGACAAAAACCTATTTCCTGCCTATAGCAAAAGAAAGAAATATGAAAGCTTATCGTATTCTTAATATAGAGATAGTGAAGTTAGAGAAACAATTATGATACTCTGTTGAGATAGAAGGTTGTATTGATTATACAAAAAAATGGGCAGAAATTGCTTTAAGAAAAGGAGCCTAAATCTTTCTTTTTCAAAAAACATAATACCCAAGTCATCATAAGTAGACGATCCAAGCTACAAAGGCAATGAGTGACGGATTCGCATCATAGCTGAATCCTGCTTTGAGTATAGCTCATAATCCCTCAGATTCACTGAGCACTCATGAGAGATCAAAGAATGGTTTTATGATAGTAGGAAACACTCAGGCTCATTGAAATTCTACAATTCCATGAGCGAGTAATCATCCTGCTATAAGAATAAATAATATATTTGTGACTCTAAGTACCCTTGTAATACTGATCTTTTGAATAGTAAAAAAGAGTATATATGAAACTCCTATAGCAACAAGAACTCAGCTAAGAGCTAACCATATGTCCTTGCTCACCAGTGAAAAGTTAAGAGCATTAAGAAAAATAACTGTTTCAACTCATTCGCGAACTACACTCGCAAAAGCAAGTATCGAGAGCATCCAAAGCTGTTTGCTTGTCACAATATATTCTACTGACTTTTTAATATGCTTTCCTGCATTTTTAAAATTGGTATTGGTCCAAACAATAAACTGTGTAATCAGGAGACACGCAACTATCATAAGGATTCACTCATATATTTTTTCACTCTTCCCTTCAAAAGCTCAGAAGAAATACTGAAATCCTCCAGCAAAAAAGAAACTCATAATAATTCATAATATCACTCAAAGAGTGATGTATCGTTTTTTCTTTTTCTCAACTCAAAATACTCTGAGCATCGAAAAAATCAAGCCAATAATAATTGCTGCTTCTAAGGTCTCTCTGAAAGTTACAATAAATATTCACATACTAAAGTTAGCTATAGTTAATATATATAAGCACCAACTATAGCCAGAAAATATATAATGCAAACTTTTATAAAGAGATCTTTATCTAATTTCAAATAATGCCTTTGATCCAGGTTGGATAAAGCGTGCAAGAGTCTCTGCTACTTTATTTGAATCCGTTATAATAATCCCCTGTTGTTCCAGATAGTTTTTATATCCTATAAGATATTCTGGAGTATCTGTAGACTGTATTCATTTAATAAGTTCTCTTAAGCAGGCATTACTTTTAGCTACTTTTTGATCATATGGACCATAGTTTACTCCTGCTATTTGCATATATGCATCTATATCTCCTCATGATTTAAATATATCAAGACCAAGCCTTAAACATACACTATCTGCTTCTATAAGCCTGAGGTCTTTATGCGTCATAAAGCTTAGAATATGCTCATAGCGAGTAGTAAGTCTTTTCTCTTTATCATTATCTATTGTTGCTGCATTGAGATCAATGAGAAGATAAGAAATATCGAGTTTCTTAAAACGTTCTAATGTAACATTATTATCTATGTCGTATATAAGATTTTCAAACTGTACTAAGAGACTATCCTCAAAGAATCTCTGAGTATTTTCTGAAACAAAATATTTGAGAAATGTCCCTACTCTATAAATATTTTTTGTACTTTTTATGGCATCAGGTGGATATATTACCTGCTCATAGAGTAATTGTTGTATATTTTCAACTTCACTGCGTCCTTTAAATCCTGTATTATTCATAAGACTCCTTGTGAGAGTAACGAGATTCGGTAGGCTTTGACTCCCAGATATTGCTGGCATATAGTTAGCAAGTTCTGGGACATCATCAATAACTTCAAGTATTTGATTTCTGTATTTCTTAAACATTTCATCTTGATATGCGTTATCAATATTTAGCTCTAATAAGATAGGGAAATACTCTGGATGCAATGTAAAAATAGCTGTTTCTTCGCTCTGTTTTCAAAGTTTGTAATCAGTATATGAAGTTATTCTCAAGTTATTTACTCCATGAGGAATAACAGAGAGGATTATATAGGCTCATACTATAGATAGTACAATATAGCTCAGTTTATTGCTTGTTTCTTTATCTCACTCTTCCTCAAGAGAATGAAATACTACTGCGATAAACATGAGAAATACCAGGTACATAACAATACCGTACCAAACAACCCCAAACGCAGATATAGCCCAGAGAAAAACATATATACTGGAAAAAGCCAAAGTCATAAGGAGTATTTCTATAGAGCGACTTCATCTCTTTAAAGTATAAAAAAGATATATAAAGGGAGAGACTACAAATAAAAATATAAAAATATATCAGGCAGGAAGAGAAATATCCCCAAAGAGAGAGTTTATCTGCGATCACAGTGGATTAGGAATATAATATAATAGTAGGAGTCCTAAGAAAGCTAGAATAGGGTATATATACTCTGGTTTTTTGTAAGGCAAGAATAAAAACAGAGCTGGGATGAGTACAAAAAATAAATAACTAATATCCGTAAACTCCCCCTTTTGATTGACTTGAAAACTCAGGTTCCATGGGAGCTTGAGGTAATTATTAATTCCTCATTCATAGCCAAAATATCTTCCAAAATCTTCGTTACTCGTTGTTCCATCTGTCTGTATTCCTATAGATGATGCTTCTCTGCGCTCTTGAAGTTCTAGCGTATCAAAGAGGAGAGTATAGTCTGGGTTATACCTTTCAGGATACCCTGAAATAAGTGTTCAAAGGGCAATTTGTTTCCCTTCTGGGAGCTCAGAAATATGTTTTATCCCCCAAGGGATAAGCGCAATCATAAAACCTATTATGATACATAATGCTTCAGTAAAAACATGAGCTCATGAGAGCTCACCTGCTGTTTTCTTATAGTAGCTATATATTAAGAGAAATATTCATAATCCTATAAGTCAAAAAGAAAAAATAGGCATCATTATTCCTCCATCATTAGGAATGACTACATTCATTATTTTCCAGAGACCTAGATATGTAAATATTCCTGAAAATAATGAAAAAAATCAAAGAAGTCAGGTCAGAGCAAATTTTTTATAAAAGAGCATTCCCAGAATTCAAAGTAGGAGAAAAAGCGAAGTAACTTTAATAGAAAAACTTACTCCAATTATGAACCCTATTAGCGCTAAGGGTCAAAAGGATTTTTTATGTGAAAAATGTTTTTCTCACAAAAGTAGTTCATACATGAGAAATAGAGCAATTGAGCTCAAAGCCAAAAGCCCATAATCGAGTTTCATATCTTTTGCAAGCTGAAATACACTCATAGGAACCATCATGAGTATCATAGTACAAAAAAGAGGGATATCGAAAAGCGTCTCATTATTTTTAACAGATACCCCAAAAACAGTCTTATCATTTTGGAATATATTTTTCAGTCCTACGTACATTACAAAACAGAGTATAATTCCAGAAAATGAATTAAGATAAAATGCAAATGTCTGACTTCATACTAAAAACCCAATCCCTGTATAGAGCTCCCAGAGATACATCTTTCATAGAGCAAGGAGTTCTCACGATTCAGAGAGGAGTTTAGGATAGTTCATATATGCCCCTAAATCATCCCATCCAATAGGAAAAGGTCTATAAACTGAAATAAAATTTATACTGAGTACAAAAGTAAGAACTCAAAAATGTAATTCATCAATGAGAAGAGAAAGTACTCATTTTGACTCAGGATCACGTTTTCCTCAGAAATCATAAGTCTTAATAATTATATTACGTGACTCCCAAACCTGAGAGCAGCAGCGAAAAGATAATCAGCAACAAATAAGTATCCAGAGTGAAACAGCTGTAAGTGTGTAGTGTCAGATATATCAAAGAATGAAAACCCCCATCATGTACATTCCAAACCCTAATCATAGAGAAGCGAGAGTGAGAGAACTTTCGTTTTTAATGTTGAAAAATTTCGTTGCACAAAGACTGCTCCTTCATAGAGCGTAGAATGTGGACCAGAAAAGCCCAATCATCCCTAAAAAAAATAAAATCTTAAAAAATAAGATAACTCATAACAGAAAACCTGTTCACTGAAAAGCAAAGAAACATAAACAAAGTATAAAGAGATGACTCAAAAAGAAATATACTAAATGAGATATTCGAACCTGGATCGTATTATGAAAAATCAGTCCCTGAATCCATTTATACACTCAATACACTATTCCAATGAGGAGTAAGTATATAAGAAAAAATGATCTATCTAGTGGGTGAGGAAATACTATGTAATAAAAGTACATCCCCAGTAAAGCCATAAAAATGAGCACAATATAGCGAATATTATTCAGCATAGCGATTTTTTTGAAGTAAGCTGTATTTCTGCTTTTTAGCATACCTTTTTTGATAGACTTGTAAAAATTTTTTAAACAGTGAGCTTTACTTTTTTATCAGTCTTTATAGATTATACTTTAGCATTATTTAAGTATCTTGCTATAGAGTAGAATTAAATATTTTATATATTAAATAAAGCCTTATGGATTATTCTCAAAAAGCTCTTGATCTCCACAAAAAGCTTCAATGAAAAATTGAAACGAAACTCAAAACTCCAATACATGACCTCGATGATCTCTCAACAGTTTACTCTCCAGGAGTTGCAGCTCCATGCCTCGAGATAGCAAAGGATGCATCTAAAGCTTATATCTATACTAGTAAAGCAAATACTGTTGCCGTAGTATCTGACGGATCAGCTGTTCTCGGACTTTGAAATATAGGAGCAGAAGCTGCCCTCCCAGTTATGGAAGGGAAATGTGCTCTATTTAAACAATTCTGATGAGTAAACGCTGTTCCTCTGGTTCTAGACACGCAGGATAGTGAAGAGATAATTAACATAGTAAAGGCTATTGCTCCAGCATTCTGATGAATAAATTTAGAAGATATTTCTGCTCCTCGTTGTTTTGAAATTGAGGAAAGACTTAAGGCAGAAACAAATATCCCCGTATTTCATGATGATCAGCATGGAACAGCTATTGTAGTACTTGCCTGAATCATTAACTCGCTTAAGATCGTGAATAAACAAAAGGAGGATGTACGTGTTGTAATAAATGGAGTTGGTGCAGCCTGAGTTGCCATTACAAATCTCTTGCTTAAATACGGAGTACAAGATATTGTAGTAGTTGATTCGAGTGGAACTCTTTACAAAGGGAGAGAGAAACTTAATCCAACAAAAGAAATACTGACGAATATCACGAATACAGCATGTCTTCTCGATCCAAATGGAAAATGATGTATTAGAGGATGACTCGTAGAAGCAGTAGTAGATACTGATATATTCATTTGAGTGTCAGCTCCAGAAGTATTATCTACTCAAATGGTAAAAACTATGAGAAATGATGCTATTATTTTCGCGCTTGCAAATCCAACTCCTGAGATATGGCCAGAGGATGCATATGCAGGATGAGCGAAAATCGTAGCAACTGGGCGAAGCGATCTCCCAAACCAAGTAAATAATTCCCTTGTATTCCCAGGGATATTTGCTTGAGCTCTCAAAAATAGAGTCGAGAATATCACTGATGATATGAAAATCTCTGCAGCTGAAGCACTTGCAGCTCATGTTGAGTCCCCATCTCCAGAAAAAATAATCCCATGAGCTTTTGAACCTGGTATTGCAGAGTTAATTTCAAAGAGTATCAACAAGTAAAAACAAAGTAATTAACAAAAAAGAACTTCCAAATTTGGAAGTTCTTTTTTCTAGCTTATACTCTCACTATAGTTTTTATCATATAGTCTGTTAGATTGATAGATCAGCACACATCCTTGAGTGAAAAATTTTTAAAGAAGTGAATATGGCTTTATGTTTTTGGTTATATTATAGCTCCCATTTGATATGTAGTTAAAATCCTTATATCATGAGAAGTTTCTGTATCAGAACTCGGTATTTTATATGGGATAATCAGTCTTATTACTCTTCTTTCTGCATTTTCAGACTTAGGTGTTTGAGAATCTCTTAAGTACTTTTTGCCACAATATATAGAAAAAAAACAGTATGCTCACATAAAATCTCTACTTTGCTACTCTTATATAATTCAAGTTTTTTCTTGAATTATTTTGATGTTCTTATTTTATTTTTGAGCCGATTTCCTAGCAGAAAGCTATTTTAAAAATCCTATTGCAGGAGAGTCTATCAAGGTATTTTCTCTCTTCTTTCTCTGAATTAATATTTTCAATATCCTCTCACAGTTTTTCCTCGCAGTACAAAACACTCTCTATTATAAATTTGTAGAGTTTGTTCGAAATATATTTCTTTTACTGAGCGTTTGAGTCTTTTTATTTTTAGATATTTCTCAGTTATCGTTTTTTTCAAGCGCTTGGGTTATAAGTTTATATTGAGGCCTTATTTTTGCTATACTTTTATTTTTAAAAAAATATTACTCTCCTTATCTCGAAAGTGAAAAAGTCATCTGGTCAAAAGATCTTGCAAAGAGTTTCTTTAGCTACGCTTTGGTTGTATTTCTTTCAGCTCAGATTTGAGTATTTCTCTCACAAATAGACATGCAAATGATTATCCTACTCCTCTCTACAAGTGAAGCAGGATATTACTCAGTATATTTAAGTTTGATAACCATTCCTTTTCTCCTTATTGGACCAATATTTTCTTTTCTTCTTCCCATATTCTCTGAACTCTCTGCTCAAAAATCTTATGACAAGATTCTCAACCTTAAGTCTTCTCTGAGTAATGTGCTTATACTTAGCTGAATGTTTTTCTCATTCTTTTTATTCACATTTTCTCATGATATAGCATATGTTCTTTTTTGAGAGGCTTTTCTTTTGTCAGGTAAGATATTGCAGTTTTCTTGTTTCTTCCTTATTTTTAACTTTTTACTACAAATAAATTTCAATATTCTTGGATGACTGTGAAAGGTATGAACAAAACTCAAAATTACCAGTATTGCTCTACTTGTGAATATAGCCTTGAACATACTCTTTTTAAAAATGTTTTGAGTCGTATGAGCTGCTCTAGCAACATGAATAGGTTGGTTTGTTATATTCATACTATCAGAACTCTCACTGCGAAAAAATTATACAACTACATACAACATAAGATCTATCTGATCTAATCTCCTATTACTTATGTCACTAAGTTATATTTCTCATCTACTGATACAAAATTATTTCCTCGAGTTATCGCGCATGTGAAATCTGATTTTTATTTTGCTGTTTGGGCTTACCTGGGTATTATTTTTTGGACTTGTAAATAAGTCCTATCTGCAAGCCTTATTTATAGAAATTAAGAAATTCAGAAAATAATGACAGAGATTCTTCCTATAAAGGAGCAGATACATTGAATACAGATATGAGGGGTCACGGAATCTGTTATACTCAGGGAATTATTTCAAGACTATGCCTGAGTCGAACAAATAATTCGCTTCCGAGAAGATGTTTGTATAAGATTACATGAACTTCTAATGTCTGGAAATGTGCACTTATTTAATACCGTTGACCTAGTAAACAAGAGCTTACTAGATCGCTATTCTCAATGAGAGCAAGCAAGATGACTGATAGCAAGTATCAATGATGCTGGATCAATACTTCAAGAAAGCCTCAAGGTAGTTCAAGTACTTCACATGAGAAATATAATGGTGACTGATATAAACCCTCAATGACTCTTAGATAAAAGTATTCCACAAGTATGATCTACAAATAACTTATTAGAATGGCTAGGCATCGTTTTTTACTGAAATACAACTAGACTAGAGGAAGACTCTCTCCTATTTAGAAATATATCCCTGTAAAAACTATGAAACAAAAAATACTTATAGTTCTTCCATGTAGGCTCGGTAGTACGAGACTCCCAGAAAAGCATCTTATTGAACTCTCAAATGGGAAAACTATCTTCCAGATGACCTATGAAGCTTGCGTCAAATCAAAAGCTGATAAAGTAATTATCGCAACAGATGCTGAGTCTATTTATAAGCGTTCAGGAGAATTCACTCAAGATATTGAGATGACTTCTAACACCCATAAAACAGGGAGTGACCGTGTTGCCGAGGTATCAAAAAGATATCCTGAATATAATATTGTACTGAATATTCAGTGAGATGAACCTCTTGTCGATCCAAAAACAATAAATCAAATAATCGAGGGAATCACAAAAAGTGATACCGATACAGTTATGTGCACTGCAAAGACAAGATTTAACTCTCTCGAAGAAGTTAGAAAAGCACATAACGTAAAAGTAGTGAGTGATAGTTCTGGAAAAGCTCTCTATTTTTCCCGTAGTATAATTCCCCTTGATAGAACTGCTGATCTAGAAGCGCTCAGTCTCAATATTGATAATTATAGAAAACACTTGGGACTTTATGCATACAAAAGAGACTTTCTGCTAAAATATGTACAGATCCCTCAGACAACACTTGAGAAACTGGAAAGTCTTGAGCAGCTGAGGATTCTAGAAAACGGCTATAAGATACAACTCATAGAGACGGATTTTGATAGCATTGGTATTGATACAAAAGAGGATCTAGAAGAACTTGAAAATATACTCAAAGGAAAAATATGAAAAGGTTTGTAAATGAAGCAAAATGATATAAACATCCTTGTTCATGATAGACTCGATCTAATAGTAAAAATACTTTTTATCGAATCTTATCTTGAGGACAAAAATTATGATTTCTATGAAGCCTTATACCTCAAACACATCAAGCTGCGTGTAGGGAGTATAGAAGATAACAAAAATACATGAGATGATTTTATTAAGTCTTTCAAAAAGCTTATAGAGTCAATCCAGGATACATGATTCGATGCATCACATGCTATCGGAGTCAACAAAAAATGATCACTATCCTCTGGAGCTCATAGACTTGCCTGCTGTATATATTTCGATATTAGCCCTTCTCTAAAGATAGAAGACCAAGAGGTACAGCCATGGTGATATGATTGGTTTAAAGATAATAACTTTTCTCTTGATGAAAGACTGAAGATTCTTAGAAAATATCAAGAACTCTTCTGAGGAAAGCTCATAGTTTGGTATCATTACCATCCTGATATACCTATAGATTTATTAGAACAAGAATCCTGCACAGTAATCGCTAAAGAGAACCTGACAACAAAGAATCTGAGGCATATTATATGAGATATCTACTCCTATAATGATATTATGCTCAATGAGAGTATTGAAGAAAAAATATCAGCCTTAGAAAGTAAACGATCATCTAAAATATCATTTAGTCTCGTACAGTGATGCTGATATAAGGACCTCTCTGAGATAAAAAAACAGCTCCGTAAGTGATATCATGATAGAGAAAAATACCTCCTACTGCACACACCTGAAAGTGATCAAGAAAATATTCATCTTTCTAATATCTTTTTGAGCTACAATAACTTACAGCATGTAGAACTACGTGAAAATAGTTCTTATAGAAAGCTATTTCTCCAAAGGTTAGATGTGCTGTTTATGGTATTAGGAAAATATTCTCTTACTCATTATTGCATAGTTTGAAGTTGAGTTATCGAAGTATTTCAAAAGTTTAACAGTAGTGATATAGACATCATTACTCTGGAAAATGAAAGAAATGCTATCAAGATAACAGATTCTCCTATTCGCCTTGATAAAGATTTCGATATTGTCTCTAAAAATTATTGAATAATACCTGAAAGTGAATTAATACATAATCCTGATTATCATTTTTATTTTCGAGGAAAAAAATTTATAAATCTCAAATTATTAAAAACAAAGAAGCTTTCTTGAATACGAGAAAAGGATGTTCAGCAAGCCCAAATAATAGAACACATAATAAATAAGTGAGCATCTCTAAGTTTAAAAAAGCAGATATGAGGAAGTATTATCCCTCATATAAAATATCTATACATTAAAGTCAAAATACGTATCATTAGATATAGTATTTCATTTACAAAAAAAATTGGAATATACAAGTGGGTATCTCCCTTTTGGAGAAAGTATTTTCTGAGAAAATAATTATGTTTTGAATCTACGCTCCATCTATACACACTAACTTTCTCCCTCTTTTTATATCTATAGCTCTCACTCTGAGAGAAAACTGATATAGTGTATACTTTGTCGACGCGAATGCACTCCAGAAACACCAATTTAAAAAGCATGCACTGAATTTTTGCCTAAAAGAAAATCTATGAAAGCTGCAAATAGATAAGCTCCTTATTTGGAATGGAGTACTTCATGATATCAAGATCCAATGAGTACAAAACTACTACTTTGAAAATTGATATTTTTGAAACGATCTTCAGATATTTAAGAATTGAGTCAATGCCTTAAGTAAGATACAAAATATTCCTTATGAATCTTTCTATACTGTTAAATATTCATGAGATTGAAAAACCCTGATTTCTTGAAAATGCATATCAAATATAGAGTTATGATTATACAGCTACTGGATACTCTGATCTTTTTCACAAAACCCTATAAAAACCTATGAATATTTTTGAGGAATAATAAAAAATACTTTGGAGAATTATAGGAGAAAGAAAATTCTCAAGAATATAACTTCTATAAGCATCCCCGAATGAAAATATGTTATTATAGGTTTCCAAGTACACGATGACACTCAGATTCTCTATAACAATGAGCTCATACAAAAAATGGATGATATACTAGATTTTTTTTATGATGATATAAAAAATATTCTTCCTGATCATAAGATTATTGTAAAAGAGCACCCCATGGATATTGGCCGAATAGACTACTCTCATTTAAAATCTAAATATTCTGATATACTCTGGATTCAAAAATGAGATATATGGGACTATATCAACAAATCCGAATATCTTATTTGCGTTAACTCAAGTATCTGACTTCAGGCACTATCTAAGTACAAAAAAGTCCTCACCTTATGAAGTAATTTCTACAGCAATAACCCTTGGGTTGAGAATATTACAAAAAAAGAAGATTTCTCTTCTACATTAAAAAGACTCAAACATAAAAATATTATTAAAGACAAAGATGAAATAGATAGCTATATTAAAATATTTCGCGAAAAGATATTTGTATCAAATGGCTGATGGAAAAACTTTGATCAAGATACTATTCGTTCTATTTGTGAACGTCTCATATAATTAATGCCTTATATATATCTTGTAATCTTATAAAAAATATATTAAAAATATGTCTATTTCTGCTTAAAATCCACTGAATAATTACTAAAAGAAACATCCACCAGAAATATATATTCTTCCAAAATTTTGATGTATTCTTCAAAAGTATTCTCAAATAATTAGAACTAAAAACTCTGATTTTCTCATATTTTTTTTCTATATCTTGGGTCTGAATATAAAAACTATATAAATTCTCTTCCAGAATATCAAAGATATATCATGCATGAATAAGATCTAAGAAAAGTGAAAAATCCTCAGGTCTATCTATCTCAGGATAGGTGGATTTCTCAAGTATTTTCCGCTTACAGATCATACTTGCATGCAAGAGAGGAGACTTGTAAAAAAAAGTCTTAGAAATATTCTGAAAGTCTATTCTGCTAGGTATTCGGACTTGTGTATTTCCCTGTTCATCTATCTCTTCCCAGCCAGTAAAGAGGAGATCAACGTTTCTATTTCCTTCTAAATATTCTACCTGTTTTTGAAGTTTTCTAGGATCACAGACGTCGTCCCCGTCCATACGCGCTATGTATTCTCACCTTACAAGCTCTATTCATCTATTAAGCGAAGCTCAGAGTTTTATGTTTTTCTCATTTTCTAAAAATATTATTCTCTTATCAGCCTTTTGCTGAGACACAATATATTCTCTTCCCTTAATATTCTCAGGATTATCAAGCACAATTATAAATTCATAGCTTTGGAAACTTTGTCACAAAACAGAATCCATAGATCTCTGCAGTTGACCTATTGATTCATTATACACAGACATGATAATCGATATCTTTGGCATTTTAGAAATGATTATATAATGCTTCTAAGCTCTTATCCCAAGAAAATCTTTTTCTTACACTATTATACGATCCCCCCTGTATGTTTTCATAATTTGTTTCTGCAATTTGTAGTTTTTCTTTGAGTATATTCACGTCTCATGCTTTTGTGAGTATAAGATCCTCCTTATTAGAAATCTCTGAAGTTCATCATACATCTGTAGCAACGACTACATTTTTTGTCATGAGTCATTCGATAACGGTCGTTGGCATTCATTCCTGATAGCTCGGATTTACGACTATACACGATTCTTCAGAAAGATATTTCAAAACTTCGCTTTTAGGCAAATGTCATAAAAATTTTACTTTACTAGAGATTCATAAATCTTTTGCTAGAGTTATAAGTTTTTCTTTTTCTTCTCCATCTCAAATGATTACGAGATTGAGTTCACTCGAAAGTTCACTATAAGCTCTCAGAAGATCCTGAACTCATTTTAGATGTACAAGTCTTCAAATGAAAAGAAAAACCTTTTCTGAGGTATGTTTTTCAGGAGTTTCTGGAATATCCTTTCATCGTAGCCATACTTTCACTCCTTGAACTCAAAACTCTTTTTCTACAAAATTACTACTCGCACTACTAATACATAATACTTTATCAGCTTTTTTCAGTACCCATTTTCATAAAGTCTTGTCATAGAGATATGCTATCTTCGTTTTGAATGGAGATGAAAGTTTTACGTAGTCAGATCCATGTTCGATGTGAATCCAAGTACAATTATTCCTTTTTGCGAATATTCCTCACAAAAAACTAGAGAGGAAAAAACGTGTATGGGTTATCAGGTATGTCTTTTCTTCATCCTCTATATTATTTTGTAATTCTTTCCACTTTTTCCAGAACAATTTTGTCCATATCTTCGGTACTGGAAAGTTGTCTACTATCTCAAAATCAGGAAAAACGACCTTATTTTCTTGTCGATCTTCAATATTTTCCTCAGATCCTATTTTATTATCGACATAGCTATCTTGTCATAGACATCCGCTAAAAATAAAGCTCTCTCAGTGTGTCCATTTTCGAAATATTCCATCTCAGACATCCTCGACACCTCAAATATGAGGTTTTGAGTACGCCAAAAACTGGATTATGTGTTTTTCTTTTTTCATATTGGACAGTTATATTCGAGTACTTAACTCACACCATTTTTCAATATCTAAATCCTCTGCTCTGATATTCTCAGAGAGCTTATTTTTCTCAAAAAAGGGCTGGATTTTTCCAGCATCGCATCATCAATTTATGAGATTTTTGATAAGTTTTTTTCGGGCCTGTGAAAATCAGAGTTTGATCAGTCTTAGGAAGACCGCATCATCTATTTCCTGATAGTCATTATGTGTTTCAAAGAGGAGCACTGATGACTCTACCTTTGGTATGGGGATAAAACTCTCCTTTGGGACGAGGAGTCTTTCGGTGACTATGCATTTCTTTTGGACTATGAGACTGAGCACTGAGCTCTTATTCTTGTGCTTCTGGAGTATCCTATCCCCAACATCCTGCTGCATGAGTATGAGCATACTCTTCGGGGTGTTATCTATATCGTAGAGAAAGTGCCTGAGTATGGGAGAAGTGATATAGTAGGGGATATTTGCTATGACGTGATATTCCTGAAAAATCGGAGTGTGCTCTAGTACATCCTGCTTATGAAGCTGAAAATCTATCCCTTCTGATTGCAGCTCTCCCTCAGATATTCGCGACTCTAAGATCTCTATCATGTCTTTATCTAACTCCACGAGATGGAGAGAGTGAGGTTTCTTCGCTAACAACTGTTCTGTGAGGACTCAGTATCCCGGACCTACCTCTACAATGTCAGATCACATAATATCTATACCCTCTGATATTTTTCTCGTAATATCCTCATCAACCAAAAAATTCTGGCCTAAGGCTTTTTTTGCGCGAATAGCATATTTTTGAATGATCTCAAGAGACATAGGGTTTTGTTAATTTCTTTCCAAAATACTACCCGCTTTTCCCTATTTTTCAATAATTCTCTACAAATTAATAGAAACTTAATATTTTTAGAACAGAGGGGCACTTTGTAAAGAGTTTATTGAGTAAAAAAGAAGCCATGAAGTCGTTTTTTATCTCCCGAGTGTGTTAAAATAAATGTAGATATTTATATATAATATAGTATACGCGTACGTGAAAAAGGTTCTTATCTACATCCTCGTCATATCTCAGATATTTACTGCTGGAAATATTTGAATCGTAAATACTGCCTTTGCTGTGGCTCCTCATAGCTCAGATCTCATATTTCACTACGACGCTCAGGATATAAATGCTGATGGGAGTATAGTAACCTGAGAACCAAGCGATGGAACAAATATTGTAAACTGGCAAGAAGCTGTAAATAGCTTCACCTGATCTCAAAGTAGCGCTTCATTGCAACCTGAATATAAGCTCAATACTATCAACGCTCACCTCCCCTGAATAGTATTTAATGGGACAAATGAACTCCTAGAAACTAGAGATGAAATAGAAATTAATCTCGATGAGACATTCCCCGAGAAATCCTTTGCTCTCGTAATAGAAACAGGAACAGACATCACAACTCTTCAGACTATATATGAACAATGAAGTCATCATAAATGATATGGATTCCAAATATCTGGCTGAAAGCTCTATGGTTGAGTTTGGAATATAGAGTGGCCCTCATGAGACCAGTACAAGGTCATTGATTACGGTGCCATCACTGCGAACGAAAGTTATTATATCACTCTCACTCATAATAATACACAAGTAGTATGATATCTAGATGGAGTATCTGCAGGAAATATCACCAGTACAAATATGCAAGAAATTCATGGAATCTGTAGATTCGATACATTCTTTTGATGTAGTCTATACAGTACAGGAAGCACTATTGGGATCTGAGCAACTCAAAACGATACTGTAGATTTAGAAAATGAAATTGCTATAGCTACCACCTATCAGTGAAACCATTATTCTGGGAGTATATGAGAGATAATTTCTTGGGACAAATCTCTCAACACAGCTGAAGTGGCAAGCGTAGATGCGTATTTTAAAGATAGATGGGAAATAGATATTACTCCTCCCCTTATAGGAACTTTTACTCCACTATCTGGGAGTTTACTCCCATGATGAGCTCATGATATCAACATCAGTTATACTGACATCGAGGCTGGAGCATCAGGAATCGACACTACTCCTGATAGAGATATCCGCTATGATAAAAATATTGCTCCAAACGCTACTATTATACATACTCCATCTACCACATGGTGAGTCCCTCCTCATCCAGAGTCTATTGTAAACGGAATAATATCAACTACAGGAGCGTATGATTATGAATATCATTCAAATACTCCAAATGCCTTTATAGAATTTGATTGGGCAACAGCTGAAAAGATATGAGCTATGAAGATCTACAACAGAGTTGGTTGCTGCACGGAAAGACTTTCAAACGCTACTATAAAACTCTACAATGCAACATGAGGATTGCTCTACACTCACACTCTCTGAAGTACTACTGGGATGACCGAGATAGATATAGACTTTAAAGCTTTGTGAGAGATTTATGATGTGAGTACACTCAGACTTGATTCGGTCGGAGCAAGTAGCTACATAAATATTCGTGAGATTGAGATATACCCTCTTGAAAATAATCTTAATCTTCAAAGATGGGATGGGAGTTCTTGGTGAGATGATATATCAGATGACTATGTAGATTTTGTTGCTGCTACAAAAACAACTACTGCAGCAAACTACAGTTTTTCAGGTCTTCCATATGGAAAATACAGAGCCACATATAACATATACGATATTGCCGAAAATATGAGCTCAAAGCAAAATATTTTCTATATAGATGAACCTGAACTCATTATAAATACTCCGGTATTAGATATGTGAACTATTGATTATACAAGCTCATATTTTTCAAATGAACTAGAAATTACTGTCAAAACAGTTTGAGCGGCCCATGATATATTTTTAAAAAAGAATACTGATCCGATAAACCTGAGTGAGATTATTCCAGGATTTAGTACTACCTGATACGGGTATGATCTTGGACCAACATACGCGAGTACTCTGACTAATTTTTGAAGCCCTGTACTAATATGAACACAAACTGCCTCTATTAATACAAATGGGAATAAAAACACCTACACTTATAGATTAAAAATAGGAGCACTTATAGATTTTCAGCAAGCTGGAGGAGACTATCAGTGATCTATTGATATCTGAATGGAGCTAGATTATTAATCTACCTTAAGCGCAATAAATCTTTGCGTTCCACCATCTCTTGGAATAATAAAGGGCATAATATTTACTTCATCAGGGTTTAGAGTTCCTCATACAGCAAATGTAGTGATAACAGTAGCTGTATTATCCCAATCTGCTAATCATGCAGAAGGAAGACAGTACAAGGTAAAAATAGAACTTCAGACCGTACCATCATCGGTAAACCTTGATTTATATACTCAAGAAGCACATCCTCAAATAGCTGTAGAGTTTCCCTGACTTCCAGCTCATCCAGGAGTCCCGTTATTCCCAAAGAGTCACCACATAGTCGAAGCATTCTGTAAATAGACTACTAGCTCTGACTGATAATACTGGGTCGTACTTGTTTCATCAGTAGCATCTGAACCTATCCCTATCATCATAGCAGCCGTAGGAGTCGTAAATATCCATTCAAGTGTTTGCCCACTACCTCTCGCCCAAGCAAGATTCTCAAACTTCACCCATGAACTCCATGGATTCGAACCTGTAAAGTACATTCCATTAGCATCACGAGTCATAGACATACCTGCTCTATACCTGATATCGTTCCCCGCAGCATTTCCATCTGTAAAAACATCTCATCCAGCTCTCAAGTCTACCCAGGTACTCGTAAGTACTTCTATCAGATTTTGTCCGTTTCCAGTCCAGGCTGTATTATCTATTCATCAGTTATCAACCACAACATCATAGCTCGTCTCAGTGACTCCTGACGTAAGATTTACATCTATACTGGTAGGTGAATTTACCATTGTCGAATTGATAGTCCCAGCCCAACTCGGTATAGATACGGTGGTTGTTGGAGTAAAGTTCAAACCCGTAATAGAGAAGTCCGTAGTACTCGATGGTTGCATCGTAAAGGTATACTGATTTGATATATATGGTACAGAGTTTCATGCAACTCAAGTTGCAGAGATCGTTACACCTGATCCTGTTGGAGTTACAGTGACTCATGAACCTGCGAGTATATCTGACTGCTCTACCTTTTGATTCAGTTCAGAAATCATGTCATTCCATTTTGTGATATTGAGAATATCTCAAGTCTCAGCAATAAGGCCTATCCAAGCATTTGCAGAAAAGAAAGAACATGAGAAACACAGTATGAGCAGATACGAGAATGTCTTGAGAATCGTTTTCTTCATAGTATCCTGATTATTAAATATCTTTATATACCAAAATTATAAAGGGATTATCAGAGTTTTCAATAATTTATTGAGAAAATATCTTTAGCTCTGCAGCTTTATAAGAACAGAAACTATATTTAAATAGTCTTTGAAAAATAGTACATCTTTTTTGATGCAAAAATATAAGGCTCTACATAAAAAAAGTAAGTAAATATGCTATCATTACAGTATGAAGAAAACTCTCTCTTACATCATTATCGCTTTTCTTACTGCGCAGATGCTGCTCCCTTTTTGAGGAGTACAAACTGCCTATGCTGTCACGGATAGCTATGACTTTGATGATGATACTACCTATGCTCTCTCTGATACCACCAAGACTTATATTCATGGAGGAAGCGCAAAGTTGAAATGATCTCTCGCTCATAGATGACACTTAGAAAACGGTCCTGCAGCTATGGATCAACCAACAAGAGTCATAATAGATGGGAATTATGCTTATGTAAGTGGATATGGATCGCATGCTGTTACTTCTATAGATATTTCAGATCCTACGAACATGTCTGCAGCAGGATATATCTGATCAAATGGAAACAGAAGAATATATAATGCATATGATTTAGTAAAATCATGAAACTATGTATATGCAGTATCATATACTTGAGATGCCGTAGAGATAATAGATGCTAGCAATCCAACAAACTTGAAGCATGAAACAAAAGTACTCAATACAGCAGTGACAAAGCTTAATTGAGCAAGAGCAATAGATGTAGTAGGAAACTTTGCATATGTCGCATCATATATAGATGATGCGCTTCAAATAATAGATATCACTGATCCAACTGCACCAGTAACAAGATGATTTATCCAAGATAACCTCAGACTCAATTGAGCAAATGATGTAAAAGTAGTATGAGATTATGCATATGTTGTATCATATTTATCAGATAGATTTCAGGTAATAGATATATCAGATCCTGATACTCCTGTTTTTGTAGCAGAAATCATAGATGATTGAGTTACAGAGCTACGAGGGGCTTGGAGATTAGATGTAGAATGAGATTATGCATATGTCGCGGCATATACTGATGACGGACTCTCAGTTATTGATATTAGTAATCCACTTATTCCCTCAGAAGTAGGATCAATTCAAAACAGTGATCCGTGAGTATTTTTAAATGGTGCGAGAGATGTAACGGTAGTCGGTAATTATGCATATGTCGCAGCATACGCTGATGACTCGTTAGAGATAGTAGATATCAGTGTTCCATCAAATCCTACGCATGTCTGAAGACTTGATACTGCTTCAGTAAATGGAAGGCTCGATGCAGCTAATAGTGTTGCAGTAAGTGGGACTGATGTATTTGTAGTATCTTATACCAATAGTACAATGCAAAGTATAGATGCTTCAAATCCTACTCTCCCAGCATTTCAAGGTGAATTTGAAAGCGGACCAGCAAGATTATGAAACCCTGTTGGTATAGAAGTAGATGGAGATTATGCCTATATATGAGCATATGGATCTAGTACCCTTGAGATCGTAGATATTTCTGACTCGAGTAACCCAGTTCATGCTTGATCTATATCTGATAATAGTTCTGCAAATGAGTTATGGTGATCATGGGATGTAGCAAAAAAATGAGACTATGTATATGTCTCTGGATATGGGGATAGATGACTTGAGACTATAGATGTATCAAACCCAGCCAACCCAGTATCTACTTCTACTATAGTTGATAGTGCCACCGTTGAGCTACAGAATCCCAGAGGATCCTATATACAATGAAACTATCTCTATGTAGTAAGTTATTATGGTGACTCGTTACAGATTTTTGATATCACGATCCCAGCTACTCCTGTCCCAAGGTGATTCTATAAAGATGGTTGAGTACTTGGTACTCCAAATGATGTTGTTGTGAAATGAAACTATGCTTTTATAAGTGATTATACTGGGGATAAAATAGTCGTGGTAGATGTAAGCGATCCAGATGCTCCAGTATATGAGACTCAGATTGTAGATGGTGGGATAATGGAACTCAATGGTGCCTGGGATCTCAGAGTAGATGGAGATTATCTTTATGTAGTAGCCTATATAGATGATGCTATAGTGATACTAGATATCTCTGATCCAACGAACCCTACATATATGTGAGATCTCGATAATGACCCGAGCATGAGACTGCGTAGACCAAGAGGACTTGTGTTTGATGAATGATATGCGTATCTCACTTCTTATAGTAATGATTCTGTGGTAGCTTTTGATGTATCAGATCCTACTGATCCGATTTTCATAGATCAAATATATGATACTAATCTCTACGATACATCAACTGCTATAGATAAAAAAGATAATGATTTATTTTTTACACAGTACCAATGAAGCTCTCTCTCAGTTGTAAGAGAATCCTATCCATCAGATAGTCCATATATCATCCCTGATAATGCTATAGATTCGAACTACTTTAATTCAATGACTCTGAACCTCTGAACATATAATGAATGAACTGTATCGTTTCAACTCTCAAAAGATGATGGAGTAACATGGTACTATTATAATGGTGGAGCTTGGGTGGCAACAGCTGCTGGAAGTGTAAACTCAAATGATGTTACTACTATCAATACAAATATTGCCTGATTTAATACTCTTCCAGGAACAGGAGATATAAAGTGGAAGGCCTTTCTCAATTCAGATGGAAGCCAGAAAGTAGAAATTGATCAAATTGTTATAGATTATTTTGATTCAACTCCACCTATTATTGATGATACATTTCCAAAAGCAGATGACCTACTTCCAAAACATGACTTTGATATCACTCTCGACTACTTTGATGTCGATGGAGCATATGGAAGTGGAGCTGTAACAGAAAATAATTGATGAGTCGGGATAGACACAAGTTCGGCCGTTCTCAAGCTATCAAAGTGGGATGGGACAACTTGGGGTGCAGATATTGCAGGGACCTATATTAACTTCTCAGGAAGTACTGTAGGGACATGAAGTGCCAACTACCCTACTCTCGATATACCCTACGGGAAATATGAAATGTACTTTAGTATTGATGACCTCAATGGAAACTCTACTTCAACCGGAGTTGTATTTTATGTTGATGAACCAGAATTTATTGTCAGTGATCCTATAATAGATATAGGAGAAATAAATGATTCCACAGCTACATTCTCAGATACCGTAACCCTCACCGTGAAAACGGTTTGAGCCTGATTTGATGTCACCATGGATACCCCCTTCCCTACTCTCATCTATACCACTGAGAGTTTATGAGCCTGGGATGGCTCAACATGATTTGGGTATGACCTCGCTCCCTATAGCTCAAGTATAACAGCTATTGGGGCAGATGAACTCGTAGCAACGCAAGTCAAGAATATAAATACCGATGGAGATAAAAATACCTACACCTACGACCTCAAACTCTGAGCTATCTCTGAGCTTATGCAGGCAGGAGGAGATTACTTATGAAATATTGATTTTGGTATAAATTTGACTTATTAGCTCTGAGATCTATAAAAACTTAATTTTTTCTGAAAAAGACGTGTCATGGCAAGTCTTTTTTTTGACATTATGTAAAATAGTATGTTACACTAAGTATAGCTAAGGGTTTTGCCCTATTGCTAGCAATATTTTATTTTTATAACTTTTGAAGTTATGATGCAAACACAAACACAAAAGATTCTTGCAGCTATCGCACTCCTTGCGGTTGCTTCAACAACTCTTTCAGGTGTATCAGCAGCGACACAAATCGGTACAGGTTCTGTAACGGGAAGTGGAGCGTTTGATGCAGCTATTATGTGGGATGACACTTTTCCTGGAACTGCTTCCGGTGCAGTTACAGACATCCTCATCAAGGCTCGAGTTCTTCCATCTCTTAATATGGAAATCTCAGCTGAAGAAATTGATCTAGGAAATCTTGTTCCTGGTGTACCTTCTAGTGGAAGTCTTTTCCTAGAAATCGGTACAAATGCTGTCTCTGGAGTATCTATTACTGCTCGAAGTCAAGATGCTGGTCTTACCAATCTTGCTGACGCGTCAGTACAAATAAATGACCTCACAGCTGATGGAGTTGCTGAGTCATATACTTGGGAATCTACTCCAAACGCTACAGATGATTCATCTAATGGAACATTTGCAGCTACTGGACTCGCTACTGCAGTAGAAATCAATGATGATACTACAGAACATACGGTATACTCAACGAATAAACCAGAAGCGACTAACCTCGTTGATGATGTAGAGTTCACAGTAACAGCTACTACAACTGCTGAAACTCCAGCAGGAGATTACGAAGACTATGCTACTTTCACAGTAACTGGTAACTTCTAATATATTTCGAAATATATTTTTAAAAAGTCTTCCCACTCACGGGAAGACTTTTTTGTTTTTCCTGTTTTTTCCCTAATATAAAGCATAATACTTTATGATATCTCCTATATATGTTTCGTTTTATTCTCTTCACTCTCTGTGTACTGGCTATTTGTGTCTCGCAGGTTCAGGCAGCTATAAACTACACCGTTACCCCAATCAAGTATGAATTGGATGTAGAGCCCGGTGAATCCATTACTCTTCCAGCAAGTATTAGAAATAATTGACCTGACACGGTCACTCTCCCTACAACTAAATCTGATTTTCAAGCAAATGGACCAAACTGAGTTCCAAGTCTCGTACGTAAATCAGAACTAGTATATCCAGATCAGGAGCTCTCAACCTGGATTACGCTCTCAGCTCCAAGTGTCACGCTGGCTCCAGGAGAAGAAAAAACCATAAATCTGACTATCGATGTTCCAGCAAATGCTACTCCAGGAGGACACTACGGTGCAGTCCTGTTTCGTAATCCTGGATCGGAAACATCAACGAGTTGAAACGTTTGAATCAATGTTGATTATGGGATTATAATACTCGTGGACGTAGAATGAGAAATAATCGTAGACGTTGAAATAGAACCTCCTGTTATATCAGGATGAAGTAGCAGTTGAGGTTGAGGTGGTGGATGATGAGGTTGATCGAACTGGTCGGGAGATTCATGAGTATATACCAATGAACCTACAGATGACGACTCTTGGTATGTATGAGACGATGAAGATGGATCTCCCCTCTATGAAAACCCGGATGACTGTCTCATAGACTTCACTCCTAGCAGGTTCGATGGAAAATGTTTCTGATATACAGATCCTCTCCTATTTGAAGGTCCTTGAGATTCTGAGATTCCATGATGAGATTCTGGCAGTTATGACCCTGAACTCTTTGATGAAGACTTTTGAATTGAGTTTGAATTCCCAGTAAATAATAATGGAAACTCTCATGTAAAACCAATATGAAAAGTAACACTCACTGACGAAGATGGAAGTATTATTAAAGCAGTTGGAAAAGAGGTAGTAAGTAATGATGCCTGAACTATTATCTGAGAAAATATTGTCGATTATATACCTATTAATGATCAATGAGGAAATGTTCTTCCAAAAACAAAGCGTGTATTTGGGTCTGCTTGGGAAGGTTTTCCATATAAAACTTATAATGATGAAGGAGATCAGGTAATGAACTATTGGTCTCCAGGTGAATACTATACGCAAAAGAATAAAGAAAATGCTTGATTCCTTATGTTTTGGGAACGAGTATGTGAAGTCAGGCAACAAAAAAACATCACTGCAAATATAGAAATGCAGTATGAGGATGAAAATGGAAATCCTATTATATTCTCTGCTGCAAAGGAATTTCCAGTACGATACATAGAGCAGCAAGTACGAATAAATCCTTACGTTATACTTGCACTCATACTCTTTCTTATAGCACTTCTCCTACTCTGGTATATTGTACGCTTCTGGCTTATAGCAGTAAAGACATCAAAGTGTTGGAATTGCAAAAAGTCTATTAAATCCCATTGGGATACCTGCCCATACTGTAGGAAACTGCAAAACAAAAAGAAACAAGAGAAACTCGAAGAGCAGGTAAAAAATGGGAAAAATAAGAAGAAAAAGAAATAATAACTTTTTTAAAAAAGTTTTATGATCCTTGGTATGGGTTAGGAGTATAGTGTGTAATCCCATTTGCTAGACGTTCGATAAATCAAAGTATATCTCGCATAAGATCAAGCAATACATCATATCTTGTCCTCTCCTCTTGTATAAAGAGCAGTTTTGTATCGTTTTGAACAGTACTCTTGCTGAGTGGAAGAATATTTTTGGCAATTTGATTATATATATCCAGTTTTGTCTCAACAAGTGTCATACACGAGCGAGAATCATAGTTCCCACCATTTAAATATTCTGCTCCTACAACATTTGGTATTTCTTCACTACAGCTCAGACGTTCTTGTAGAACTCCTGACTGACATATTCATTTGTATTGCCTATAGTAGTATCATTCCTTTGCAAGGAACTTTGTAACGTCATTAATTACTCAGTTTGGTTCAGATACTATTCTCTCTTTATTGTTCCTCAAATCTTCTAAAAAGAGTATTACCTCATCATCGATAACACGAAATTTCGTATCAATAATAATTTGATCAAGTATACGACTTGTATCCCTACTCTCTAAACAAACAAATTCCTTTATTGAGAGAGCACTCCCATTTTTATTTGCAACTACACACTGATCAAGTTTTCAAAGATATTCACAAGATAGTTCTCATTCGTCTGCAAAGCTTGCTCAGCTAAGAGAAAGCATACATCAAAAAATAAGTAGTGAGTATATATAGCGCATAATTTTATTTTTTTTGAAAAATTGAGAGAATTTTAATAGTTACCTTTCAAAAGATACTGACTCACGTTTTCATAGAATTTCATAAGAAATCATAGAGTTTACTTCCAAGTTTTTTTCATTTTTTTGTTCGACTTACTCAAAATATAGAAGCAGCTGCTCCTCATATAATAATACCTGTGACGAGCTTATCCATTCCTCCTACACTTTTTTTTACAGTTTTTTTACTTTTTCGAAAAATCATTTTACGATTCTACTCGGTTAATCTTTATATTTTGGCTATCAAAACGAATTTTTGGTATATGTATAACCAGGAGATTATGTTCCATAACAGCACGGACTTGAGAAAAATCCATATTTTCAGGCAAGATAACATTTCTGAGAAATCTTCCCCAGAAACATTCTTGGTTTTTTACCTGCATAGAATGTTCATAAAACTCTTTGGGTTTATTTCTCACTCATGAAATAGTCAGGGTTGTCTCATGTACGCTAATATCTATATCAGCAAGCTCCACTCCTGCAACTGGCACTAAGATATAAATACTTTGGTGATTTTCAAGTACATCAAGAGCAATTTGCCCTACTTCTTCTTCCTCTGGGACAATATGTTCTTCATGCTTATAATCGTCTTCGTCATCATCATAACGAGATACCATTGAGGAATCTCACTTGTAGCGCTGTTTTCCATTAATCTGGATTTCATTTCCTTCCTGTTCATCATCTACTCAAAAGAGTTTAAACATAGTTCTATTATTTAGTGAGTATCACCCCTAAATAATAGCTCTTTTCAGGGAAAATACAAAATTTTTTAGAGGTCTATTTCCTCAGAGATCATAGAGCTCATATCTTGCTTTAGTGAAGCGATAAATTTTTCTTTTTGGCCATAAAGTTCAAGTTCAAGTTCATACGCGTGAAGTGCTTGCCTATGAAGTTGATATATCGTCGCAACGTGCTTGTTTACTTTTGGATTTCAATACACCGTATCTCAGAGTATCGGATACCCTATACTTGCAAGATGTACTCTGATTTGATGAGTTCGACCTGTTTCTAAATCAATTTTTAGGATACTATACCTTTCATCGATATACCCCAGGACTTGACCATGAGTTATAGCATGCTTTGGATTCATAGGATTCTTAGTAGTCATCTTTATTTTATCAGTTCTATGCCTCCCAATCTCTGATTTGATAGTAAATTTCTCTTGCGTTAATACTCAGCTTATTATTGCAATATAGTATTTCTTGATAGATCTATTTTTAATTATATCTGACAAATAATGCATCATCTGGTCATTTTTTGCAATCATGATAGCTCAGCTCGTATGTTTATCGAGTCTATGGACTATTCCTGGTCGCTCTTCCCCTGAAATTACTGGAAGTTTTTCTTTACAGTGAGAGAGAAGAGCGTTCACAAGAGTTCAGCTCTTTCCTTCTATCCCTGGAACTGGATGTGTATTTATTCCGGGATCTTTATTAATAATACATATATTTTCATCCTCATATACGATATCTAGTGGAATATCTTCTGCAAGTATTTCACTACTCACAATTATTTCCATAATACTTACCTCATCCCTACTTTGAAGCTTAAGATTCTTTTTCACTATCCCACCATTAATCTTTACGCAACCTGTATCTATAAGTTTCTGGATGTAGCTACGTGAAAGTTCTCAAAAAAGAGCTGATAGATACATATCAACTCTCTGAGGTTTTTCAATGTATGTAGAAAAATTATAATTCATTATCTAAAAACCTTTGTATATTATCTAAAACCATATAGTCATGAGAAAAAATCTTAAGTTTCATTGCTTGCTCAAAAGTAAAAAATCTTCCACTCACTCACTCTTGGATCTTTATATTATCTCGATATTTTTGGTATGCTTTTGATATATATACATGGCTCAAATAATCAGAAACCTCATGTACTATATTTGAAAACTCTCCTACTAGGATTACATCTTCTTTCTCAATACTAATATTTAATTCTTCTTGTACCTCTCTTAGACATCACTCGAGAAACTTTTCGTCTTCTTCAAGGTGTCCTCCAAAAAATGACCACTCCTCTCATCTCTTCGCGTAATCTCCTCTCTCTTGTAGAAAAACTTTTCAATCTTCTACAAAGGCGAACATCGATACTCTTCCATATTTCATATTATAGACCTAAACTCTTTTTTATATCTTCTTCCTTTTTCTTATCTTCCTCTTCTTTTCCTTTATTTTCTAACTCTGATCTATAGAGGTCCCCTAAATGTAGCCACTCTGATTGCTGTTTTGCAAGGAGTTTCTTTATATCGTCTGGATGGTCTTTTGCAAGTTCACGAAATTTCTCTCGCTCCTCTGTAAATACTTTTGAAAGTTCATCAAATTGAAATTGTGAGAGAGTAGGGACTGCATCCACTACTCGTTTTTTCTCCATTGTATTGAGAGAAAGAGAATGCTTCAAAAGATCTAGAAACTCCTCAGGGTTTACTTTCACAGCCTGTGAATGCAGCCTGAGTAAACCTAAAACAATTGCATCTACTTCTTCTTCGCTGATCGGCTGCACTGCCATAAATACTTTGATATATTGTAAAATTCCATAAAATTATATGTATATTTTAACAAATTCAATTCTTTTTTAGATATATGAGTGTTTTTAAAGCAGAGTGAATCGTACTACAGGTCATGAAAATCTCTGAAAAAGAACTTCTCTACAAAGTATTATTTCGTGATTATGGAATACTTAAGGTAAAAAAGAAAAAGAAAATCAGAGAAAAACCAATAGATATTGGTCACCTCATTCACTCCGAAATTGCGACTCAAACGGGTAGAGAGATACACTCTATTGGGAATATCAAAATCATATCCTTTTTTGATTCGAAACAGCGTCTATATAGTGATATAGAACGTTTTCTCAAGATACTTTCCAGAACTCTTAAAGAGCTCCCTATATGATCTCCCCATTATGAAATATTTGATCTCCTCTCATACCTCATAAAAAATATTAAACTCATAGGAGACTCTAAACTCTTACTCACGCAGCTCAAGCTCATTGCCTGCCTCTGAAGCCTCCCAGAAACACACTTAGATCCAACAACATGAAAAATACTCAAATTCATACACTCTCATAACTATAAAGACGTCATGAGGCTTTGAGAGGTACCTGAAGATACTGTAAGACTATTACAAAATATGACAAAAGGGTAAAGTCTATATTGGGAAATATATTGAATATTTAATACCCTATATTATCTCTAATCTGCTCGAGAAGTTTTGTATCGGTAGCAGAGATATCCTTTGGCATCAGGGCCTCAACTTTAATAATTAAATTTCATTTCTTAGGCCCCTCTGATTTCCCAAACTCTTTGACTCTAAATTTAGCCCCAGACTTTGTTCCTGCTGGTATCTTGAGCTTTGCTGTTTGTCCATAGACTCATTTTACCTCTATCTTGCATCCAAGTATCATATCAAATACTGGGACTTCATAAGTCTTTTCAAAATCTAGGCTTACAGGCTTTTTAGGAGCATCAGCTCTCGTATCATATTGCGATGATCCTCTGGACCTTCATTGTCATCAGGCACCTCCAAATAAATCTCCAAAATCAAATTCAACATTTTGTGAGCCTCATCATCCTCAAAACTGAGAAAAAATATCTTCAAATCATCATCCAGCTCATCAAGAGCTGCGAGTCCGTCTTGATCAGCCAAAAGGGTTTCATCACCCAGCAAATGGATTCCCAGCTCATCCAGTCGAACCAAAAGTGTCGTATTGCTGACGTTTTTCTGCATCAGAAAGCGTCTGATAGGCTTCGTTTACCTCCTTAAACTTCTTCTCAGCAGCCTGATCTCCTTTATTCTTATCCGGATGATACTTCATTGCCTGCTTTCGATAGGCTTTTTTTATCTCATCTTGACTCGCGGACTTTGGGACTCACAGACTATCATATAAGTTTATTGACATATTATTTGACTTTCTTTAAAAATATTTTATATAAAATTAATGAATTAAAGATATTATATGTAAGTTGGGATGCTTTTCAAGTGGTATATACATATATAGTTTCCTAAATATTTTGAGTCTAGAAATATTATATGAATAGTAGCTTTACTGAAAAATAAAATGTGCCTTATACTAGAAAATCAACTACTTTCTTCTAATGTAATAGACTTTTCAAATGAAAAACCTGTTCCAAAAGTAGAATATTTTAATGAAGTAAGTGAAAAGTTACGAAGAATTTTAGATTCCTCAATTGAAATTGATTTCTGAGATCATTTTATTAAGCGCGTTTTAGAAAATCTTCCTGATGTATCTGAAGAGGAAATAAAGGAGGGGCAAATTAAATCACTGGAAAATATGTTAGATCTTATCATTGAAGATCTTATTCATAATTCTACTAGCTGAATATTAAGCTTAGAACATAAGCACGGGAGAATTAAAATAAACATCTATTATAACGAGCAAAAAAATACTCTCACAATAATTGTAAGTGATAATGGTGCCTGAAAAAATGCTTATAATACTCAGCAAAAAAAAGAATCATGAGGCTCCCATCCATGATGACATGGAATATTTCAAAAAATAATCCAAAGGATTCATTTTATTATAAAATATCAGCGATATTTATGAGATAATGGCGCTGTGGTAAAAGTAGTTTTTGACCTTAATAAGCTTCAGGATTATAGTACATACCCAACAATTGAGGATCGTTTTATGACTAACTAGAACTATTTCCTCAAATTATATACTCCCTTCTCCATATCACTGACGACCTCTTTTTTATCAAAGGTTACGACTCTTTTTTTCATTTGATTTACGATGCCTTTATCATGGGTTGCTATAATTATAGTTTTTCCATCCTTATTAAGATCCGAGAAGATTTCCATAATCCCAGCTGCTGCATCAGGATCGAGGTTACCGGTTGGTTCATCTCCGATGATGATACTTGGATCATGCACGAGAGCCCTTGCGATTGAGACTCGCTGCTTCTCCCCACCTGAGAGCTCTTGTACAAAGGTGTCTTTTTTTATGAGCAGTCCTACTTGTTCCAGTGCTTGTGGGACTTTTTTTTCTATATGTTTATTCTTATACCCTGATACCTCCATAGCAAAAGCTACATTTTCATAGACAGTTTTCGATTCGAGGAGTTTATAGTCCTGAAAAATCACTCCAATTGATTTTCTATAATCAAGCAGCAGTCTCTCTGTTAGATTTTTATACAGAAATCCTCCATTATC
>CALLPL010000002.1 GCA_938015455.1 uncultured Candidatus Altimarinota bacterium | reverse complement strand
AAAGTACGATACATACTATAGCTCCTCCAATTATCTTTTTCATTTTTTGATTTATAACAACTAAAAAAACTCCCTGCATAACTGCAAAAACCACAAATAATTCATTTGTGTTTCTAAAGGAGTTTTCTAACTGTTATTTTTAATTATACCTACTAAGCGAATATAGGTATTATTCGGGGCATCATAAAGCAACTCTGCATATCTAGGTGGAGAATTGAGTTTATGGATATTATTGCTGATGAGACTTTCATGGAGAGCAGAAAGAATCTTTGGATCAGTATCATTAGAATCATCTGTTTCATCTGGATCTGACAGAGTTGAATTTCCATTGTAAGCTATAGAGTTTAGAAATGGAGATTCACAGCATTCGTGCATACTTGCTGAATCATCTTTAGATTGGCAAGGCATTGTCATATCACCAGACATATCATGATCCATACTCTGATGCATCCCACTATCCATACTATTCATAGCAAAAGTACCTAATGTTGGGAAAAGACATCCAACAGAAAGTGCTGAGAGAAGGAGTATGAAAGTAAGTAGTTTCTTCATTGATTTAGTTAATTTGTTTGTGCAGGGATATTATTCGGAATATGTGATAAGTCAAGTGTAGGATATTTTTATATCTTAAAGAAAACTAAAGAGCTATAACTCTTTTAAATATAAAATTTATCATTTTTTACCAAATACCTTATACGCAAGAGAAACTATATGCTTTTCTCTTAAAGAAATTTAAAATCTAAAAATATAAATGAGAGACTAGTCTCTCATTTATATTTTTTGTGTCATCTTATAATATATAGATACTCCGATTGCACAATATACTTATTAGGATTTTACTAAAGGTATAAAACCATATCTTCCATTATTAGCATTTCTTGTAAAATGAATATGATTTATGTGATTTAAAATAGATTCTTGAGGTTCTTTGTTTTCTAAAATAATAACTTGGTCTATTCACTTATATGTAGATAAAAAATCATACAAGTTTAATCATATATTCACATATTCAGATTCATCTATATCGTCAATTTCTGCTTCCTTATAACTTAGAATAGGTGAGTCTAGTATGATAGAATTTATATTGATATCATGCTTTCTTGCATATTCCATAAGTGCAATAATAAAAACACTATACGTAATAGCTCTATATCATTTTCATGGAATATTTCTATCCTCTCCATTAATTATAAGATCTAAAGATTCTAAAGATATTGATATTTTATTATTCTCTAAATCCATTATTGGGAATTGAATTTTCTCCAAAATAGATTGCAATACATGACAAAAGCCATTCGTATTTTGAGATTTAATAAACTCATAATCTATTTTTATATCTTTATTATTCTCTAAGAAATTCTCTAATTTATCTTTTTGAGATAATAGTAACTTTAATTCTTTGCTTACTTTGATTTTATTTATAATTTCATTCTTTTTTTCATACTTATATTTTAAAGTAAGCTTCTTATCAGATAGTTTTGAAGCAATTTTTTTATCAATCTCATTATTTACTTCTGCTAATTTTTCTTGATAGTCTTGAGTTTTTTCGGTAATTCATTTTAGCTTCATTCGTAAAACTTTACGAGACTCTACTAATTCATCTTTCAATAAAAATATCTTCTTCCTTTCTGATATACAAGAATCGATAATGTTTCTTATATCTATTTCACTACAAGAACTTTTTATTTTATTTGAGCATAAAGGACAGTTTCTCTCATGGTCATTATCGGTAAGCATTACTCATGACTCTATAGTAGCTGAAAGTCTTTGAATATCACTATTATAGTGTTTACTCAATACCTCAGACCTTACAATATCTAATTGAAATTCCTTCTCTTCACTTTGTAATATTCTAATCTCATCTATTAATTCTATCTTTTTTGAGGTTATATCATTAATTGATGTATTTAATTCATCTAATTCAATCGATATACTATCTATATCATTATTAAGGTCCTTAAGTGTATTTTTTAATTCTTTTACATCATATAAATTATCTACTCAACCTAATCTTCCAATCATACTTTCTAGAACTTGCAGCTTTCATTTCCTATTACTAATAGTTGTATCTGCTGCATTTTTTTGTATATCTGAGTCTTCTTTTCATGTTAATAGGAACTTTAATAAACTTTCCTCTTTTGTTCTTTCTGGATACTGTCATGATAAAATCGGAGATCCTTCCTTAGTTATTTCTGTTTCTTTAATAAGTATCAGCCTTGCTATGTTTCGATATGTTAACTCATGCGTGGTTCAATCCTTCTTATAAAGCAGTTTCCTATTATGTAAATTACATAACCTTAAAAGGAAAAAAGATATTTCATCCTCTTGTCATGCCTTGTGTTCTCTTTTGAGTTTAACAGTTTTTATATCTGTTTGACTTAAATCTTCAATTGATGTTTGATAAACTTCAAAATCTCATCATTTCAAATCAGATTTTAATGTATAGACAAGAGAATCTGGAATTTGTATTTCTAGATATATAAACTCATATCATTTTGATTGGCTAATAGCTTTAGGTTTCTTTGAAGATCATAACATATAATTTATACATTCTAATATATATGATTTTCATGTATTCGAAGGTCAAGAAATTACATTTAATCCTTTTCAAAAGGAAACGGATGCATCTTTAACAAAGCTTCATGTTAACCTTAGTTCGTTTATTATATATCATTTTCACATCATATTTCGTTTAGTGTTGTATTTGTTTTATAACTTTATCCAAGAATGAAATTTCTTTATCTCAAAACATATCAATAATCTTTTTTGAGTTCTCTATTAATCTACTTGAGTATTTCGAATCTAAAGAATCAATAAATGGTACACCATTATCAGATATTTTATAATATACTCATTTATCTAAATATAATTTTTCTATCAGTCATTTACGGAATAATAAATCTAGACCATCTTGAATTGTATCTCTTCGAACAAATATTTCTCAATCAATATTCTGAGATTTTGGATGAATAGACTCTATGATATTATTTGTATCTGAATAATGCACATTTAGAAAATCTAAGTATAAAATCTTATTCATATCTAGATTAGAGGGATAGGATCTATACAATAAAACAATGATTCTTAAACTTGTTTCAACAGCATTATTGAATGGTAGTATTATATTTTTACTCATTACTAATCCAGGTTAATTTATCTTCATTTGATAAGTGGTGACAAATACCCACCCTATCCTTCATTACACTAACATTAATTAAAGGGTTAGATGTGATTTCTACTTTTTTAGATTCTTGTTCAATTTTGACAACTTTTTCAAATCAATTTGGATAATCAATATAATTTAATCCTTTCACTCAATCAAGAATTTCACCCTTAAAATCATTGAAAGTTCATATAGGTAGACTATCTCTATACAATCTTTCTAATTGCTCTGCATAATAAAATCATAATCTTGCATCAGAAAAGTGGTTATTATATAGACCTACTAATTCTCAACTATCCTTAATTTGTATATTTCCATGACTTTCATAAGCGTTAAGTAGTTTTTTAATATAATTCAATTCATGTTTTTGAATATTTCCTGGCATATCGTTTTCACTAAAATCCTCCCTTTCTTTTAAAGATCATCAAAATGTTTTCAAATGATCTGGATGTTTTTTATGTTCCTCTATTATTGCTTTAACTTTAATTTTTTTAAAAATCTTAAAATCAAACCCATTCACATAATCTAGGAATAATCATTCTAATTTAATATTGTCACTTTTAGTAATTTTATCTTTACAATATTTATCCCAATTTTGAACAATCTTTTTCTTAAGATTAAGAGGATGATTTAATAAGTCATTTAAATCTGTTCAAATTCCATGAGGAGAAACAAAAAAATAATTATTAGGTATTGGATACTTTTTATTAAAAGTATAATATAGAAGTTTCCCAAATTCTACGTAAACATTCGTTGGTGTTAAAGGGTTTTTATAATGCTTGCATTGATAACAATCCCATTCATAATTATCTGGTTTTAACTGAGGATTTTCTATGTATCAAATAACATCTCTTCACATATCTCATGCTCCTCAATGATTATCTACTCAAAAATAATCATTTTTCTTTATTTCTACCCATTCCTCAATAAAAGACTCCCATTCATTAGGACTGAATAAAGAAATTCTTCTTACTGGTGGAATATATGCTCCAGTATGTATTTGAGAAACATTAGTAGGCATCCTATTTATCTTCTAATAAATACAAATTTTCTGTATTCTACAGATTTTAGTCAAAAAATAAAGACTGTATTTACAATCTCTATTTTTTAATGGATAATTAATACAAATTTAATATTCGTTATGTATATATTATACTGAATATTAAATATTCTTTTTTCTCTTACTATTTACAATATATCCTATAATATCTAGTGAGACATACTTTGTTTTTTCATATTTATAGGTTTTAATCTCTGGATGCCTCCATAAGTATAGATTTAACTGTTTTTTAGATATCATTGTTGAGTTAATAATGTAATCAAATTCAATAAAAATTATTCCTTTCTTCTCAGAGATATCACGAAACTTTGAAGTGTTATTCTCAACGAATTTGATGCCAATTTTTGGTGGATTTTTATATGTCATACTGTGTATAGGTTAATATATATTACATACTTCTCCAACAGAGTCAGAGAAGCATAGGTAAGGTTTTTTTATTACTTCAATAAGTATTTTGTATATGTGGGAGTTCAAGCATATATGACTCCATACGAGCTAATTAGTGTTTTTTAAAATTTAGATGTGTGGAATCTAATTGAAGGTTCTTTTCTCTTTGTGTCTGAAGTAGAATATCTATATTATATCTACTGAATACTTCATGGATTTCTTCCAAATAATTTTGTTATTAGAAAGTCGCTCTATGAGATTTTTTTCTTCTACATATTTTATAAATTTATTCCAATCTGTTCTTGAGAGTTCGAAATCTTCAGAAGCAGTTTTAAATGAAATCTCATTATTTTTTTGAGAATACTTCAAGTAATCATTTATATTTTTATTTGAAAACTCTTTGCTTCTCTTAAAGTTATTATCTACCCACTCCATCAAATCTTTTTTAGAAAAATCATATGCCTTAAATTCTTTTTTTATACTACCATCTTCAATATGAAGACAGTTATATTGTTTTATAGATATCATGCGAGATCTGTCATTTTCCGAGAGACCTCGAGAAATAATATATCCTTCTTCAAGATTATTTACTCTCAAAGCAAATTTTGTTTTTATATTCACAAGAATCTCAGATATTTTTGAATTCACATCTTTTCTTGCTGTTTGACTCATGATAATAATCTTATATCACGCTCAGGCTCACTCAGATGTAAGTGAAACGAGATATCCTAGTAATTCATCAAGCTCTCTTCATGTAACTCTTGAGGAAAGACTCAGAAATTCATTCATAACAATAACATCTTCTTTTAATGGAGATTCCTCATTTTCTCTGTTATACTCATAGATATTTGCATAAGCTCATATTTTCTCCTGCTTTTTTCTCATATCTGAAACAAAACTCTTGAATATCTCTGAGTATGATGCTAGGTCGGTATATCTATATACTCAGTATGATTTTAAGTGGTCAAGAAATATTCCATCATTTCATTTTACGTCAAAGAAATGCAGGGTCGTGTTATTATATTTTTTGATATGATAGAGACATGAATAAAAGATATTTCTCATAAAATGATCTTTTCAGCTGCGGGTACTTCACACGATGTAGCAGTGAAAAATTTCATAACTTTTTAGGAAATAATCTTTATAGGAAACACCACTTTGTATGCTTGGAGAAAATCCACAGAGCCATTCTCATTTTTTGAGGTACACATCTTCAAGATCAAGTTTCTGATTCTGCCATAAAAGATCTTCATTATAAATTTCTACAGACACTGTATAAAGCCCTTTTTTTTCTACTTTCATGTTTGCTTCGTAGTCTCTTCTTCGAAAAAATCTTATTATTTCGTCTCTTTTCCTTTCAATGTTTTTCACTAATTCTTCTGAAGATAATTTTCACTTATGTATATGACATATAAAGTAACTTTTCTCAACTTCCACATTTTTTATATAATTCTCTTCTCAAATATGATGCACACAGAGGTTATTAAAACTTTGAATCTGATTCCTGAGCTCTAAGGGACTATAAAACCAAGCTAAATCTTTATTTTTTACATGAAATTTACTACTCAATATATGCTTCCAAAACACTCAATGGCTTTTAAATATGAGTTTTATGTCTCTTTTTGAGACGTATCTCTTGAGTAGAGAAAAATAGTAAGATATTAACCTTTTTTTAGCAGTATTTCTACGAAACAATCATTTGATAGCAGATAAAACAGAGTAATAACTAAATTTTAATAATGCACCGTATATTAGCATATTTGCAACAAATAAAAGTACGAGTATTCATCCTTTAGCTACCTCAGGTCATTGGAAATTAATTATTTCCCCAAGATCATCAAAGAAAAAAGGTCATGTAAATTGAAGGCAGTATTGTACAGAGAGTATTAAACCATATATGGTAAGTATTGGTAATAGAGCTGTTATGTAGACTAAAAAAGTCGTGAATATATTAATGTTTACAGTTCTCATATGACCTCTCCTATATTATAAACTCTTCTGTCATCATAATAACCCAGATCTATCATTGTATGTAGCTCACTTATTGATCTTAAAATATATTCCTTTTCCCATCTTCTAGAATATTTCTCATTCTCATCTATTACTTGAGTTCACTCCCAGATAATAGACTTAAATCAGATACCTATATATATTTTTATATAAAAGCTCTTTTGATCAGGAGAAAGATTGTAGATAATATCGGTAAAAGTATTCTTGGTTCTAATATGGTATAAGTAACTAAAAATATGTCTTAATAAAGATGTATCGCTAAAAGCCATCAATAATTCTTCCTGATGTGCTGTAATTCTTTTTTGATTCATAATCCTCAAATTATATGAAATAAATATGCGCGCATCTCTTATTATACAAAAAATATCCCTAAATACAGGGATATTTTTCTATGCCTACTAATTGGTATATATGACCAATTAATTGGTTTTTTTATGATTTTTCTGACTTACGAAGTCATATTCAGAACTGTTCTGTTGTAAATATATCAAATTCCTCCTTAGGGAAGGTATTCTTTTTAATGAAGTACTCCATCTTTTCTTTATAACTTCTTCAGATCACATTTCAATTAGACACCATATTTCCATTCTTATTGCGTTGTTTTGGTTGTTTTTCAGTAATTTTCATAAAATGCTTGATTTTATCATTAGTATGAATTTGTTTTAAAATACCTCGGTATTTATTATGAATAGGGGTTTTTCACGTTGTATCAAATGAAAATTCCTGAGCCTTTATTTTTATTGTATGTTCCTTTACAATAAAAACTTCTCTTTCAACATCGTATGATATAAAATCATTGAGCTTTAAAATATTGTTATTATCCATAGTTAAGAAGTATATGAAGTATTATATTACATAATTATAACATACTTGTTTTTAACATACCAGAAAATTATTTTATCTCCATGTCTAAAGCCTGAACTATTTTTCTTAACTTCAAATATGCTATATTAGCTTTTCACTTTTCTACCATACTAAGATAACTTCTATCCATATCTAATATTCACGAAAGTTCTTCCTGACTTATCTTAAGTTTTTGTCTTTTTTTTTGTATTCGTAATCAAAGCTCCCTCATAATCTTTTTCTCTTCCTCTGTCATATTTGTGTTAATAATAAGTACTTATATACATGAAGAATATTCAAAAACATATTCTCTGCAAATATTGTGGACTACAATCTACAAAAAAGTTTTGACATCTTTCAAATCTATGATAGTATATTTCTGCCAAACAACATAAATGCATATATTTACTATACTTGATGATGGTAAAAAGGAGGGAAATACGTTTCCTATCCTCCTTCATTATTATCTTGTATAGTATGCAGTAGGTTGTTTGGCAATATAATTAGGACTTATTTCCCTCCTTTTTATATTGCCAAATTTTAGTTCTTGGAAATATCTTTATTTTCTGACTATACGATTATGAAAACAATACACACATACATAGCTTGAATAGTTCTTGTGAGTATAATCCTAGGATTTACTTCTACTTACGCAATATGAGGAGATTATAGTAGTTCTAAGAGCATCTGAGAACTTTGTAGGGTAGCATTTAATGGTGAAATTGATTACGATAACAAATGATGTGTTTTTAATGAAGCACTTTCAGATGAGGAGCTTCTATGAGATATATCTTTCAATATAAAGTGAAAAGAGTATTCGAGTAGTCAAATAATGACGATTTTGGATACGACTATTACAAAAAAGTACGCTAGACTTGGATACAAAGATGGCACACCTTGAATGGTAAAAGCAAAGTCTCGACTCTATGATAGCCTTCTCACAAACATCTGAAATGATTTTTCAAGTACTTCTATACAAAATAATACTCAAAAAAGAGAACTCTATGCAGGACTCTATCTTGTAGTATCTGTGGCAAAATTTCGTAGTGAAAATGAATATGTGGAAGCCGTGAATAGTATATATGAGAATAATAACCTGAAAAAATATGGAACTACTGAAAAACCTGAAACACAGTGGGTAAGACTAGAATCTTGAGAAGTAGTTGAAGTAAAACTTTCAGTATTTGAATCAAGAGAGGCTGGTGAAGTTATGAGACAATCTAATTACAGAGAACCAACTCAAAATGAAATTGCTAACCCTAGTATTAGATATATAGATTCTGTAGCCTGACTCACTTCAACTGACACAAGAAGTAATGAAGAAAAATATCCACGATATAAAGAGAACTATAGAGCAAAGATATCTCAAGCATGATACCTTTCTACTTGAGTGAGTGAATCAGATGTACAAGAAATAGAAGCATCAAAAGCAAGAATAGAAGCTGAAACTCATTTCATGCTTCTGAGTGACTTCGATAAACAAATGAAATCGTATAACGTTTCTTATGATGGACTATCTCCATCTTATGATGTTTATGAAACAGGCTTAGCATGAATGCAAGAACGTATTACTACCATGAGTCAGTGACCAAGAACAACATGATATATGTGGAGACAAAATGGACTGATTTACAAGCATATTGTAGATGATATAAACATCTATATCTGACTCCTTATAGACGGAGGACTTGTGAATTACCATCCAGAACTTGTGAGAGAAACAGGGTTTTTTAGAACATATGTCTGACCATTTTATGGTGATTCAAATAACTGGTGGAAAAATAGTACCATCTATGGGAAAAATGCTGAGAAAGTACTCGCATACTTTGGATATTCTATAGATCTTGATCCTTTGAGCAGTAGCTATCTTGAACTCGACTATGATGCTTCAAAAAATGAAGCAATATGACAAATAGATTATATAGAGAATACCTGGAAATAATTCTCAGTATTCAATTCAAAAATATTATTTTCTCATTTTATGATTATGAAAACAACAATCCCAATAACTTTGATACTCATTATAGTACTAGCTATTCCATATAGTATTGTTTCAGCTCTTGGAAATTCTTACAATTCGTCTACTCCTCTGAGTTCAATATCTCTCAATATTTGAGGAAAAAACTTGAGTTGAGAAGAAATACAAAATTTACTTGATACAGCAACAACTAAAAAATATACCAAACTTGGGTATATAGATGGAACTCCTGTTATGCTTCAAAAGAAGCAGGAGTATTATTCAAAAATCCTAAAGGTACTTGAAAAATGATATGAATCTGAAAAAGTTCAAACTAATAATGATATGAAGAAACTCTATGAAGTACTGTATAGGGTTATAGAAGTCTCTCATAAAGAAGCAACCAAAGAGTACGATATAAGCTTAAAATCTCCTGGTGATGAGTATTTTCATGCTCTCCTTGAAAGTATCTCTGAAGCTGAGAAGAAAAAAGCAGAAGTTCAAAAAAAGCTAGATATAGAAAGAGAGAGGATCGATAAAACTGATCTTTATGAACGAAAATATAAAGAGTACAAGGAATATTTTGAAAACAATCCTGATAAGGTTACAAATCTTGATAGCGGTGGCTTCTTTAGTACAGGTTTTTCAGGTATTGAACGTGACGCTATACTAAACGCTAAGGCTGCTGTAGGAGCAGAAGTGTATAAAATTATTACAGATGACTTTGAAAAACAGATACTTAGATTCGATACAAACTATCATGGGCTCACACCAAGCTATGATATTCATATTAGATGAAATGAAGCTCTAAATGGAATAAAAGATGCTATAAAAAGAGTGAAAGAGTGACCAAAACTAGATGGAGATATAGATATACAAACAGGACTTACTCATAAATATAAGGTGAATCTGTATAATCTCTATATATGAGTACTTATTGATGGCTGACTTGTGAAATATCCTCAATCTTTTACAGAAAAATTATGAGTCTATGAAGCTTATATACAACCTTATGGTTTTAGATGAGGGTATGAAGAATATAAGACTCATGAGTGACCTTATAAACAATACCAAGACTTTGAATCATACAGAAGATATCATCAAAGAAAAGTAAAGAATGACATATTTACAAAAAATACGCAACAAGTATTAGGTTACTTCGGTTATTCCATTGATTTAGACGAGAATAGTTCAAGCTATTTACAATTAAGCTATGACGCTAGTAAAAACAAAGCAAGGTGACAAATAGATTATATTGAGAATATTTGGAGATAGAAAGAAAGACACTGAAAAGTGTCTTTCTCTTTGAATATATGATAGAATATTTCTATATATCTATTTTCTCATAATTTTATGGCAAAAAAAGAACGAAAATTTCATTTCATGTACTCTAATAATACCGATGAACAAGAGTACAAAGTTCGTAAAAATTTCACAGAAATGTTTGTAGAACAACTCATGAAGAAAGGATTTTCCATGCATGAACTTATTGTTGGTCTCACGGTTATTTTGATTGTTATAGCTATTTATTTCTTATACAGATAAAAAGTATGAATACTCCTAAAAAGAAACCAAATATCTGAGTGTATATTCGCGTCAGTACTCTGGAACAAAGTAGTAAGGGGTATTGAAAAGATCTTCAGCTTACCAAGATTAAAAAGTATATTGAATATAATTCTGATCAAGGCTATGAGTACGATGAAAAGCTTGTATATAAAGATCTATGAATTTCATGAGCCAAAGATGATTCAGATAGACCAGGACTGAAAAGATTGAAAGAAGATATTAAAGATGGAAAAGTAGATGTTGTAATAGTATATAAGCTTGATCGTCTTGCAAGAAGCACCTTACTCATACTTGAAATGATTGAATACTTTAAGGTGTACAACACTGTCTTTATATCTACGAATGAGAATATAGAAACTCATACTGCAACAGGGAAATTTTTCCTTACGATTATAGGAGCCGTGGGTGAAATGGATCGAGAATTTATCCGAGAAAAAACTATGGAGGGTAAGCTTGAATGAATTAAAAAAGGATTTTTCTCTGCAGGATGAACACCTTCTTATGGATTTACAAAAAATAAAGAAACTAAGAAATTAGAACTAGTTCCTAATGAGTCAAAAGTAGTACAAGAAATATTTCATCTGTATACAAAAGAAAGAATGTGAGTAGATACTATAGCGAAACTTCTCACTGCAAGAAAAGAGCTCACAAAAGCTGATGTATTAGGAAGAAAACGAAGAAACCCAAATAATATTTGAAAATGGGATGGTACAGCAATACGAAAAATAATCACGAATGAAGCATATATATGATTGTATTGGCTCCAAAAGACAAAAAATGAGAAATATGTGGAAACAAAAAGTAATGGAGTGGAAAAACAAGAAGTCAGAAGAGTTGAAACGGAAAAAGATGAAAGAATTCCGTTATTGGTAGAAAATACTATCGAAGCAGATATATTTCATGAAGCTCAAGAAATATTAAAGAGTAACCAAAAGAAATTTAACAATAGAAATAAGAATATAGCTTCTTATCTCTTTTCAAATCTCATAGAATGCTGAGTATGTCGTAGTACTTATAAATGAGATAAATGGTCTACAAAAAGTAGTAAGGGTGAAGTGAAATACTGTTATAGGTGTGGAAAAACGAGTTGATACAAACATGGAAAAAATAAATGCGATAACTCTCAAATACGTGAAGAGGAGTTAATTCGTAATATTTTTTGAGAAATCAATAAATTTTTCCAAAATCCGAATTTAATTATAAAGAAATATCTCAAGCTCAAGAATGACTCTCATGAAGATAAAAAGTATATAGAAGAATTAAAAAGAAACGAAGAAGTTATATATTCAAACTCTAAAAAAGTAGGAGCACTCTATGAAGAAAAAATTGAAGAAACAAATCCTAAATTTAAAGAAATTATTAGTAATAAGATAGAGGATTATAGAGCTAAAAATGAGTTATTAGAGAAAAGAAACACTGAGATTAAAGACATACTTGCAAGTCACAAGCAAATAATAAACGAAACAAGAGAATTTGAGAACTACATAGAAGAATATAAAGGACAAGATATCTACAAGCTTTCACGAGAACAACAAAAGAGTATCTTAGATAAGATTATAAAGAAAATAGTCATCTTTAAAGATGATGTGAATGTGGTGTTTATATTTAGAGATACTGAGTCTTTAGATGAAAATTGAAACTCAAAAAAGTCCGAAATCTCTCAAAAATGAAAGAATTCGGACTGAACTGTTGTCAATGGTGGGTTGTCCGGGGTTCGAACCCGGGACCTAAGGATTAAGAGTCCTGCGCTCTACCAACTGAGCTAACAACCCGTATTTATAAAAGCCACACGAGTATAAAGCAGACAAGAAAAAAATCAAAATTTTTTGGATTTTTTATCTCTTTATATAAGATTCAGGCATACAAATTACAAAAAGTATGCCTATCAATAACCCCTACATGGAAAAAGTAGATAATGATCCTGATATCCTCACAGATATTCAGGAAATTTATTCTTATAAATGAAAATGGAGTGAGTATTTTTGAAATGAAAACCCCTTAGTGCTCGAGATCGGTACAGGAATGGGGAATTTCTTTGGGAAACTGGTGTCAGAGCATCCTGACAAGAACTTTATTGGTATAGAAATACGCTATAAGAGATTATTTCAAACAGCTGAAAAGGCTCGCCGAGCTATGCAGTTTGCTCTTTCTCCCCTTGGGGGAAAGTTGGATAGGGGGAGTTTTGTTATGATCAAAGACTTTGGACAAAATATTGATCAAATATTCTCTGAAGGAGAAATCTCTGAGAGTTATATCTTTTTTCCAGATCCATGGGGAAAGAAAGAAAGACAAAGAAAACATAGGATTATGCAGGAACTCTTTCTAGAAAAACTATACAACATAACTAAAAAATGAGGCAAAGTATTTTTTAAAACAGATCATAGAGAATACTTTGATACTAGCTTCGAAATAATTAAGACTCAGTGACTCTGGAAAATAGAGCAAAAGATTCACGACTACCAAAACTCAGAAGTTTTTGATATGTGAAATATCACTGAGTTCGAAGGCTTTTATCGAGGAGAAAAAACTGAAATTAATTATATGGAACTGGTAAAGAGTCCGTAGGGAACGCAGGCTGCGTTCCAATATCTTGTAGGGATCGATTGCATCGATCCCTACAAGATATCTTCCTTACCAAGTAATTTCGCTATTTTCTCGATTTTTGATTCTATAGCAATAAGTTCATCATTAAAAACATCTATCATATCGTAATCCCCACCTCCAAAGGCTTTCCGTTTTTTCTCATCTACTTCGTGAAAAGCGTTTTTAAGTCTTTCATAATTTCATTCTAATGTGTCTCAGGAATCAATAAGCTCATCTTCTTCCTCCTCTTCTGGGCCCTCGCTTGCAGTTTCTGCAAATATTCAGGCCATTTCAGTATCTCCATGAGCGAATTGAATCTCATCTCCATGAAAGTGTGTATCATCATCAAGAACTTTTTCTAATAATTCTCATTCTAGTTTTCCATCAGTATCTCATAAGAGATTAGAAATGTTCGCTGTAAGTTCTTCTCACTCAAGTATTTTCTTCTTTGTTTGTTCAGCGCTCAGGACTTCCTCCTGTGTTTCTTCTACCAGATCAAGGAGAGAAAATACTTCTTTTCCTTCAGGTTTTTCGTTCACAATCTCCATAAGCTTGTAGAGCATCATGAAGAAATCTTCAAAACTCTCTCACGCTTCAAATTGTTTAAGTATTTTTTCTGCGTCAACATTTCCGAGCTTCATCCTCAGAAGCCTTAGCAGCGACATTTTCATGGTCCTTCTCATTCTCCTTCGAGGATCTTCATATCTTCTGAGTTTTCCTGGAGGCTTATAATAAGACCGTGAAATAAATTGGGTAACGGGAGTTATATTGAGTCCCCTCTTAGAGAGTATTTGTAACTCAGCCCCATACTCTGACTCAAAAGCCTCTTGTCTCTCTGACCAGTTTTTTCATAAAATATTTCCTACATGTCCCTCAAAGAGTTTTCTTAACGGCTCAGGAAGTCATTCAAGAGCTAAAAAGAAGTTTCCTGATTTTCCATAACTCTCCGATAATAGTAAAAACTCTTCTCTAGAAATCTCTCCATCAAGAGAAAAGTCCTCTACAAGAGCAAAAAATGGATCACGGCTCAGATCATCACTCCTACGGAAGTAGTTCTCAAGCGATTCAGAATTCTCTGACATAGAGAGTATATGATCACTCAGTGAAGATTTTTTTTCAGTGTTCAATGGAAGAGTCGCAATGACCTTATCTACAGATTTTTGAAATATTTCTGAACTACTCGGTTCTGATTCAGCAGCTACTGCGTCACTATATGAGATTATAAAAATTCCCTTGATGTACTTTTTCGCTCCTAATATATCCCTTGGGAAAACATCCTCGAGTCTCCCTAAAAATCTCTCATCAAACTGAGATTCAGCCAGCTCGAAACTCTCCAGAGATTCTTCTCTGAGAGTTCGCAGGCGAATTTCAAAATTTTCAAAGTCTTTTGGAAGCATTTTTTTGACAAAGGCAATAGTACTATGTTACAATATTACTATAATTTAGCATTAATTACAAAACTATGTGAATAACACAAGCTCCCAGAGCATGATGAGGAGAAATAGATCCTCAGTATCCTCAAAATTTTGATCCAAGTTTTCTAAGTCCAGAGCAACGATATATATATGAAAAAGGGAAAACAAAAACTAAAATATCATGTCAAGAAGACCTACAAACATTACGGTTACAAGAATGGCTAAAAAAGCTTCCAGATACGTATATTCAGGTTTTAAAGTGAAAAAGTTGGGAGACTATTTTTATAGAAACAGACAACTGAGAATGACTTAAATGATCTTGATTTATAGACTATCTCACAAGAAATGGTTTGCCTCTAGATGGAATATCAGACTCTGAAATTGGTGATGAGATCGGTGGCACCCTTTATGAATTATCAGATAACAATTGCATAGATAGGAATGATATACCTTTTCCTGTAAACTAATCAAGAAAGTTAGCTAAGCTCAGGATCTCCACTCAGAGATCCTGAGCTTTCTTTAGTTTTCCTCCTGCTTTTTCTCCTGCGAGTAAATAGTCAGTATTCTTAGAGACAGAACCTACGAACTCTCATCCCTGAGATTCAAGTATCTCAGTGAGCTGATCTCGACTGTATCAATCGAAACTTCCGGTAATGCACATTTTTCTTCAGACATACTTTCAGTCTGATGTATTTTTTTGTTCTGGAAAGCTAATTTCGAGTACTTCGATGAGATCAGTAATGTACTCTTTTCGAGTCTCAAAAAACTGGACTACGTTTTTAGCGACTCCTGGGCCTATATCTGGAAGATCTTCTAGCTCCTCAACACTCAGAGTAAAGTTCATTAAATCTCACTCTCAGTTAAACATCTCAGAAAGTATCTTTCCTGTCTTTTTCCCAACACCAGGGATACCAATAGATTTCATAAATTTTGCTATATCTATATTCTTTGCTTGCTCAATAGCATCTAAGAGCTTCTCCACTGATTTTTCCCTAAATCACTCAAGCTCTAGTATACTCTCTCTCTTATTTTTTAAATAGAATATATCAATGAGATTTACAATAAGTCACTCTTCTAGAAATACTTCTATCTGTCTCTCTCAGAGTCCATCTATATCAAGTCCATTTTTTCAGGCAGCATGAGCAAGCTGCTCTTTATTTTGAGCAGGACAAGAAATCTTATTATTACAGTAATACCTAACCTTGTCTTCGTCTTTAAAAACCTCTGAGCTACAACTTGGGCATATTTTTGGTATATCTATTGTTTGTTCACTTCCGTCACGAGCTTCTAGAGCTACGGAAATTATCTTAGGGATTACCTCTCCGGCCCTTTTAATAAAGACCCTATCTCCTATTCGAACATCAAGTTTTTCTATTTCATCATAATTATGGAGTGTTGAGCGTCTAATAACCGCTCATCCAAGATTCACAGGACTGACGTTTGCAACGGGAGTAATTGTTCCAGTTCTTCCAACACTATGTTCTACTGATTCAATTTTCGTAGTAGAGACTTCAGCTGGAAATTTATAGGATATAGCATACCGAGGATGATGTTCTGTCCTTCATATCTCTTCCCATAAGTCTAGATTATTTACCTTGATTACCAAACCATCTATCTCAAAATCTATAGTATTTTTTATATTTTCAGCTGTATCTATCTCTGAAATCACAGCATCTATCCCCTTGCATTCTGGAAAGTAGCTCGAAATCTCAAAGCCAAGAGACTCTAGAGTATAAATCATACTAGCATAGCTTCCGTGAAAATCACTAAAGTCACTCACATCATAGGCAAAGTACTTCAGATCTCGTTTTTTCGTGATACCAGAATCTAAGACTCTCAGGCTCCCAGAAGCAGCATTACGAGGATTAGAAAATACTTTTTCTTTCTTTTCTCTTGCTTCAGTATTGAGTCTCTCAAAACTTGATATTGGCATTACAACCTCTCCCCTCACCTCGAATCGTCACTTTTGCTTAATCTCTTTTGGAATATTTGAAATCTGTCTCACGTTTTCAGTCACATCTTCCCCTTCTAGACCATTTCCTCTTGTGATAGCCTGCGTGTAAACTCCATCTATATAAATAATTTCTACTCACAGACCGTCAAATTTAAACTCTACAGTATATGGAAGATCCTTATCTTCTCCCAATATACGTTTCACTCTTGTGTCAAAATCTCTCAGCTCTTCAGCATTGTAGGTATTATCCAGACTGATCATTGGCCTACTATGAGCTACTTTTTTAAAGCTAGATTGCTGGAAATCTCCTGTTTTCTCTGAGATATCTACTTCTTCTCAAAAATACGCTTTCACTTCACTGTATTTCTTAAAAAGCTTATCATACTCACTGTCTGATACTACTGGAGCCTCCTTTTTGTAATACAATTCTCCGTGATATTTTATGAGTTCTTCAAATCTAGCCAGATCATCACCCAAAAAATCTTCTATTTTTTGTTCTATGAGCTTTTCACCTATACTTATAAGGTCTTTTTGTTGCATTTTATGGCAATAAAATAGTTAAAAACTTGATATTATTCCAAGTATAATGAGCCTCTGATTCTTGTAAAGGAAAAGCTTCTTCTATAAACAAAACAATTAACTCCCTACAACTTTTTAACATTTCTGCTTTCTGTTTATTTCCTGTGTCATTAATTTGAACAAACTCTCGTATTTTTACGCTATTTTTATGTGAATTTTACGTGATTTTTTGTCACTTGACTTTTTATTATACATATATTTTTAAGTGAGAGTAATCATGTATTAGAAACAAAATAAAACTATACTGACAAGAAAAGTTAAAAAAAGCTTCACGATCTTTGATGTAAATGAAAAAATAAGATATACTTAAGGAGTAAGTTACATCTGTAATTTACAGTTCATTAACAAGAATCTTTCTTCTCAAGCATGGGCCTCGTAAGAATCCAACGAGACACCCGAAAAACTTTTTATTCTAAGCTTGCTCAGAATAAACAAAAATAAAAACAAAAACGTGAGAAAGATATTACTTACTACTAAGACTTTTAAAAATACTAGAAGTTTTTGTAGTAAGTAATACCACAAAAAACTCACAAAAAAACAACAAAAATTATATTCTTTGAAACATAAGAATACAAAATAAAAATAAAAAAGTATGGTGAATAACTTTTAAATAATTACCCAAGAGAGGTTTGTATTCTCGAAATATATAGATGTTCGCAAGAATCATGTGCATATTTCACTGAAAAACAAGGATTAGTTTTTCAAAAACGATCCTTATTCCCCTGGATACTAAACAATAGCTTTAACCATCTAGGAAGAGAATCTGGACACATTTAGGACTCAGTCACTTTTACCCAAAACACTGAGTCTTTTTTACGTCTTGATTTTTATTTACTTATTGTTATATTTAACTTTAATACATTATTAATAAGTAACTATGGATTTTACAGTTAAGGTATCAGACTTTACACTATTATCTGAGGAACGTCAGTTAGCCTATAATAGGTCTTCACCAACAAACAAAAATTCAAGGAAGAGGGTTAATGAAATTTGTAAATATATAAGAGAAATACTTCAATGAACACGTCTTGATAGACTTGCCGAACAATATAATGTAGATCCAAGAGTAATAATTATCCTTTCTAATTATGCTAATGGAAAGAGAGCTCTAGAGCAGGAATTAAATCATGGTTTTTGATTCTTGTCACAAATTAGAAGTGATGAAGAATTATTAGAGCTACGAGACATTATAGAAACTGAATTCGAAGATTTCGGTGGTTTTGATATCAAGTATATCTGGTCTTTAGATAGAATATGGGCTAAAAGAAAGGACTCTAGAATTACTTATGAAAGGTACAATTATAAAAAAGCATCGAAGTACGAAACATGACTTTGAAAACTATTAGACTTTTTTAGTATGGACAATACTCCTGAGAACATAGATTCTTTGTTAGAACAAATATGAGGATTAGCTTGCACACAAGATATAATAGAATATTGTACTGAAGAGGGAATTTCTACTATTAAAGGCCTAGTTCAGTGAGACTATTTATTATGGCATGCAGAGAAATATAACTATCCTACGAGCCCTAAAGACCTTGAATTCTTAAAACAATTTTTATCTTTTTAAATATCTTTCGTTTTAAAAAATATCCTTATACTTTTATCAAAATAAATTTAAGGATATTTTTTATTATTTTAGTGAAATCCTAAAGGCACGTCTTATGCAGCAACAAACTCAACAACTCTGAGAACTCCTAAAAACTTCTCAAAAAATCCTGCTCATTAACCATATCCGAATGGACTGAGATGCCTGGGGATCACTGTGATGACTCGCACTCGTACTACAGAGTATGTGAAAAGAAATTAAGTGTATTAATGATGATCCCGTACCAGAGACACTACAGTTTCTCTGACACAATGATCTTGTAGAACCTGATCTAGATGTAGCCACATTTGATCCGGACCTGATTATATCACTTGATGCCAGTGATACTGAAAGGCTCTGAAAGAGCTATACTAAATGGAAAACTGTTTTCGACAAGAAAGACCTTATAGTAATAGATCATCACGTATCAAATCCTGCTTTTTGAGATCTTAATATTATTGATGCAAAGGCTAGTTCTACATGCGAGATACTCTACCAAATACTCGAAGACCTGCAACTCACTCAGCATATCTCTCCTGAAGCAGCAACATTTTTCTATACAGGACTCCAAACGGATACCAATATGTATTTTAATCCCAATGTTCGCAGTGAAACACTTATCATATGAGGAAAACTAGTAGCACATGGAGCAGATTTTCGTCTTCCTGTCATGGAATGCTTCAAAAAGACCCTTCCAGAACAAATAGAGATTATTAAGGTAGCCTTTACAAATATGAACGAAACTCAAGACGGGAAAGTACGATATAGTACTATCACCAACGAAGAAGTAGCAAAACTCTGAATTCCCAGAGAAAAAGTCTGACTCTACCTCAAGGGTTTTGTAAATGATACGCTGATAAATATAGACTGAACTCAAATCGTATTCCTTATCTACCCTATTAGCGATACAGAAAATAAAATCTCTATGCGCTCAAAGGTTCCTCACAACGTCAATGAAATAGCCCAAAAATTTTGAGGAGGAGGACATCTCCAAGCTGCAGGGTTTCAGTCTCACGATACTCATAAGATTATCATCAAACAAATACTTGCAGAAGCTAAAAGATTTTTATAATTAGTAGCCATATAAAAGATAATACTTAGCTTCTAACAGGAATCGCACAGATTAAGTTTTTTATTAAAGAAGACCTCATAAGGAGTTTTGTAGCCAAGTCTTTTTCTTGGTCGTAAGTTTATGAGAGAAACATAATATTTCAACTGGTTTTGAGAAATATC
>CALLPL010000001.1 GCA_938015455.1 uncultured Candidatus Altimarinota bacterium | reverse complement strand
TCAGATATTTCTCAAAACCAGTTGAAATATTATGTTTCTCTCATAAACTTACGACCAAGAAAAAGACTTGGCTACAAAACTCCTTATGAAGTCTTCTTTAATAAAAAACTTAATCTGTGCGATTCCTGTTAGAAGCTAAGGAATAAAATTACCCTCTCAAAGTTTCACCGAGCATCTTTCTGAGTTCATCAATCCCTTGCATTTTGGTTGAGGAAACTCCCATAACGCGGGATCAAAAGAAGACTTCTTTTGTGTGAGCGATGGTTTTATTTACGTCGTTTCTTCCAAGTTTATCAACCTTACTCATTACGACTGTTATTGGGAGTCCAAGTTCGGTTATAAAATTGTACATATCTATATCGCTTTGTTGAGGACCAATCTTTGCGTCACACAGAAGTACTACTTGTTTGATAGTGTAGCGTTTTTCCTCAACATACCAACTGATAAGTGCGTCGAGGTCCTCTCTGAGATCCTGACCAAGTTTTGCAAAACCATAACCTGGGAGATCAGTAAAGTGGTATTTTTCATTTACTATGAAGAGGTTTGCTGTGCGAGTTTTACCAGGCTTACTCGAGGTCTTTACGAGGTCTTTTTTTTGCATAAGAGCATTCATAATGCTTGATTTCCCAACATTTGAACGTCCAACAAACACGACCTCTTTTCTATCTTCGAAAAAAATCTTACTATCATGAATCGAAATAGATTTGATAAATCTTGCGTTTGTAATTTTCATGAGCATGATTATAGATAATTTTTATAAAAAGCAAAGCCTTTATCTAGCGAAATACGTATGGATGTGCTATTATATTTATATATACATTAACTCTCCCTCATGGACCTACATAAAAAAGTCATTGGAAACGCTATAGTCTCTTATTTTCTTGTATTTGTTTCACTCTCGTTTTTGTGGAGTAAGCAGCCTTACCTGAATCATCCTTTTGTAAAAGGTCATGTAAAAGTCGCATTTATCCTACACCTATTCCTCCTCTGAGTGATATGCATTATGAGTTACCCTTTTCTAGAAACTATTGCGATATTTGAATATACTCTCAATACTATTATCACTATCATTCTTCTGCTTGCTGTATTTACAGGAATACTCTATGGAGCTTTTACAGCCCACAAATGACAATCAATAACCCTCTGGGAAATATTTAAATCAGCGGGTTGATCGCAAAGTCTTCTCAAAGAGTCTGATACAAAGGATCTTGGAGAAGAACACTCGCTCACTCTCATCCTTGCGCATATACCATTTATTGGGTATATCTTTGCTTGAAGGCATCCAGACCTCCCACATATGAGAGATATTTCTATGCTGAACATGGGTATGACTACTCTTAGCATCTTCCTTACTGTAATAGGAAGTGTATCTCTTGCGAGTATCCTGATGCTCGGGTACATTATATGGTCTGTCTACCAGTCTATGAGACTTATTGTGTCTCATGAATTTTCTTCTCTCAATACTTCTAAATTTCCGAGTCCAAGAGAAAAGTTTATTCTTCAGAAATCTTTTCTCAGCTATATAGGGAACTCTCTTCGAAAGAAAACATTTATGCCACTAGCAGATATTATTTCACACTATACAGATGATTTTACAAAAAAACAAACTCTAGAAAAAAAAGAACTTACAAAGCTCAAGGCTTCAACAATACCTACTACTTTGTTCTACATCCCTTTTATAAATATCATTTGAGTGTTTTTTATGAATACCCAGGATAAGCATCATATAAAGCATGGGCTTATTATTACACTCATAACGATTATTTTGATACTCATATTTGATTATCAAAGTCTTGCTCTCCTATTTGTACTTATTCCAATATTTTATGGAATCTGATATATCAGTCAAAAGTCATACATGATGCCCTATATCTATGAAACGGCTGAAGTTATAAAAAACTGTTTTTCAAGAATACTTCATCTCTGACGTAAAACGAGAGAGCTTCAAAAAACAGATACAAAAGTTACGGTGAAAATCTGAGAAGAAAAGTAATTTATTTTTTCTTCTGGCTCATAAAAAAACCAACTACTTCTCAAACTGTCTCGGTTCGAAGTATTCTCTCTCAAAGAGATACCCTATGAAAACCTCGTTTGTTACAAGCAAGAAGTTCTTCTTCAGAAAAACCTCATTCAGGACCAACAAACACATGTACGTCAGAGTAGCTTTTCAGTGAAATCTTCGAAAGTTGCTTTGCTTCTGAGGTTGGATCACAAACAATAGAAAGGATTTCTTTCCCACTCGTCAGAGAAGTAATGTCTTCACAAAAAATAATCTCCGGAATTATATTTCAACCACACTGTTCAATAGCCTCAATAGAAATTTTTCTCAATCTTTCTTCCTTAGAGTCTGAAAGTCCAAGTTTTTGAGAGTGTTCCGCAACAAAGAAGGTCATAGAACTATATCCAATCTCTGAGCACTTTTGGATAATATATTCAAGTTTTGAAACTTTGTTTGGAAATGCTTGATACAAATGGAGATTCAACAAAAGTTCAGAGTCTTTTTTTATAACTTTCTTTTTCTCAAACTCTACTTTCTTTTTATCTATTGCTGTAATTTTATACACATAGTCTTTCTGTTTTTTTCCATCAAAAAATATCACCTTATCTCCCACGCGTGAACGTAAAACTCGAGTAAGTTGGTGATATAAATCAGCCTCAGAAATCTCTAAAGCCTCAGAAAAATCTGTGTCTGGTAAATATATTCGCTGCATAAGTAAAAAATCCCTCCCCCTCCTTCGTTGGGTACTCCCTTTTCCAAAGAGAGAGACTAAAATAAAATATTATATCTTCTTAACGAGGCATTCCATAAAAATCTAAGCCCTTTTTATCCACCATAGATTTAGTAAGCCAGTTTTTTTTCTTCCCTTTTACAAAAAAACCTCGCTCATCAATTATTCCTTGCTCCATAAGCGATTCAGGGTTTTTTGTCTTGAGTTTCTTTTTAGGAAAGTTCTTCTTATTTTCAAGATAGTGCGTTCTGTCTTTATAACTCTGATTTTTACGTGTTTGAGGATTCTCACTCCCTATATATACCTGGAATGATTTTTTCTTCCCCTTTGAGAGCTTTCGAGCTGCTGCTTGTTTTTTTACAATATTAGATTTCAGTCCATGACTATTTCCCATAATTCCTTATTTCTTTAATGAATACCTTTTTGAATAATGTTCGATGTATTGTATAGAAAAGAGAGAAAAAAGCAATCCGAAATACTATAAAGACTTTTTCATATACCTATGTTTTTCAGTATATCCATCACAAAGATATCACATCTTACTTAAAGCTGATTGAGCTATAATATTATCAACATAAGGAGTAGATGACATATACCCTACACCGTGATTTCTTAAATACTGCTCCATTTCTTTTTGTAAAGAAGACATGACTCCTTTCCTTCTTGATCATGATGAAACTAATCTATAGTATCAGTTGAAAGTAGTATCTATTCAATCCTGAATAGGCATAAATCACGAGAACACTCACTCTACCATATCTTTCACTCATAGTGATACTGCTACTACTCCCTTCTTTTCCCGATAAGTAAAAACTCCTCCTCGAACAAGGAATTCTCTAAAAGAATCAGGTGTAAAATATCCTTCAGCAATTTGTTCTGCTGTCATATTTCTATCAAAATCGTTTCATCAATATTGACGAAAGAAATCAGCTAGTAAAGAAATATCAAAACCTATTGAATCAATATCTTCAGGAGAGGTAAAAAGTAAAGTATTCATATTTACTAAAAATATCAACTATAATAAAAATTACTATAATTAAAAAGTACTTTATGTAAATAAAGTCTCAATTATTACACTTTAATTAAATATCTCGTTAATATCTTCAAGCGAAAGTCATATAAGACTACTGTCTCGTGCAAGCTTCGTTCCAGTAATTTCTTCTCCAAGCCAATCAGGGATTTCAAAATCTTGAGCCTCTCTCTCTGAAGCAAATTCCACCTCTATACGATTAAATCACTCTAAATCTCAATGATAGGTTTTAAGACTCATATTAGGACTGCTTGAGATACTATAACTATCACGAAATATCTCTCAGGTAGATCATTTTCTTAGGCTCATGAATTCATCTTCAGTAATCTCAATTTTTTGCTTCTTAGCGAGCAAATCGTTTTCTTTTATCTTGCGCTCAAACTCATAGATTCATTCCTTTTTCTGGATCCGTATTTCAGAATATTCATCATAAAATAAAAAATACCTCTCATAAGGGATTTTTTCTATTCCATTTAGGTTTGGTAATTTGCTTACAAGAAATTTTCTTTCTATCTCTGTTTTCATAAAGTTTATATATTTTCTATCATACTCACCATTCCAGAGGAATATTTTCAAGAATCTAACTGCTCCATCACTTCAGAGAGATCAAACCATTTGATATCTTGTACTTCTGTTTCCTGCTTTTCAAATACTACATCATCGTCTACAAGAGCCAGAAAACTCACATCATAGTGATAATGCTCTGGTTCATCTTTTCGTGCAGGTATTAACTGTATATCAATATTTAAAATCTCCTGCGAAATCTCGGCGTCACTTTCAGATATTCCTGCCTCTTCTTCGAACTCTCGCACTGCCACGCTACGGATATCAGAGTCTCCATCAGCATGTCCTCCAAATTGCTGCCAAGTACCAAGTTTGATATGATGCATTAAAAGTAGTCTAGTCTTATCTTTATTCATAACCAGCATAGAGCCTGTAAAATGACCATCATCAAAACAGTCCCGAAGAAATACTCTTGTAGGATTATTTTTATATTTTTCTAACAAGTTTAAAGACCTATGAACTTGCTTAGATTTATGAGGATATTTTTTGAAAAAATCTGTAATGAGAAAATTTATTTTTTTCATGGTTTTTATAATTAAAAAGAAATTCTCTTTATATCAAAAGACATAGTTTGAGTATCAAAGACTGCATACTGTCAATTTGGTTTACCATTATTGTTTTCTGCAAACGATGGAAGAGTAATATGTTTTATTCCATCTATTTCTGTCCAATATTCAAAGTGCGTATGCCCACTAATCCAGTACTTACAATTTGTTCATCTAATAAGATCTCTTAATTCTTTACTATTCTCTAGAAAGGCCCTATGTCCATCCTCTCAAAAAACATATGAAACATTCTCCTTTTCCTCAGTAATGGGGAAGTGACAATAAATGATTACTTCATTTTCTGATACGAGCTCATGTTGTAGCCAAGATACTGTATCCTGAGGAACTTCAAAAAGCTTATTTTCTGATAGCGCTATATCCAAAATAATATGCTTTGTATTTCATACTTCGAAAGTTATTCTTTCCATCTTTCATAATATTTTCTCTATTTCCTCAACATTTGCGATGAAAAATTCATGGTTTCCAAGCATGTGATACACTGGTTGAGAAACACTGTTTAAGAAATTATTTTTTAGGTATTTATATCATACAAGTTTTCTTTCTTTTGTACTTCCAAAAACAAGATCTCATAAATTGATGATTACTTCAGGATTAATCTCATCTATATCTGCCTTAAGTTCTTCAAGCAAATGAAAGGTATCTCCAAAAGTGTTTATCCCTTCTCTATTTTTACCTGAAATATCTTCTCCATAATGAAGGTCAGTAAATATAACTATCTTACTCATAACAATTATTTTCTTAATTCTAAGTTTTCTACATCTCTATAAAACTGCTCCATATCAGTGAAAAGACGGGATTCGATTCAGAACTCTTTGGCCTTATCAACATTAGTCTGAACGTCATCAAAAAAAACTATCTCTGACGGATTAAAGTCTTGTAATGTCTGTAATACAGATTCCCAAAACAATGAACCACTCTTACGCGAACCAAGACGGCATGATATAAAATATCCATCGAATTTCTCTTGGAAATTAAACTGTTCTAGTAGTATCTTGGCTCTAATCTGTTCCTGGTCTGTTCAAAGGTAGCATAGTACTCCATCTTCTCTTAGTTTCCCTATAGATGCGAATAAGTCTTTATTAATATGTTTTTTATCAAAAGCATACTGCGACTGAAAATATCAAATCGCTCCATCTTTCCATCCTATATCTTTTAGGTATGGTTCTATCGTAATTTCTGTTTCCTGCTTCCCCTCGAGACACTGATTATGTACCCCTCAATAATAGTTATTCAAAGTTTCTATTGCATTCTTATATCCCTGATTCTCAAGTTCATGAGAAAAATAATGTGGAGTTTGAAGTAACACACCGTCCACATCGAAAAGAATTACCTTTATACTCATACTTCATCTACTAAAAAATATTATTATGTAGTTTAGCGTTTTTTGAGAAATAAGCTAGCCTAAACCTTACTTCTCAGATGCTACTTTGAGAAAAATAATAACTCAGATAGCAAATATTTGGAATATAAAGCTCATGATATTCAGAATAACATGTCTATCACTCTTGAGAAAAGCATCAATAATAGTAAAACTCGCCCGAAGAAGTGAAGTTGCAAGCGTAAGGACAAGGGCTGTCTCAAGATTGATGTTCTCAAAAAATATACTCACTCCAACAAATAAGAGAGGTAAAACTCATGATTTCAAAATTCATCTATGTGTGATAAAGGTTTTTTTAATTTTTTGATTTTGAATTTTTTCGCTCTTATGAACAATTCTTGTTGATACAATACTGGAAAATACACCTGCAAGCCACAATCAAAGTGTAGTAAATAGTATCGCGTAGAATGCTGATTCTGAAGTGAAGGACTCTCAAGATACAAGCAGCGTAATAATGAGAGCCATAATCGTAACCCCACCATAAAAACGTTCTCTATAGTACTCCTCTACCATGTGCGGATCATCGTCTTCTATTGGATGATGAATTTTAAAAAACTTCATTAATTACTACTCAAATAATGAAAGATAATCCCCATAACCTCTGAACTCTAATTCAGCTTTAGGGATGAACTCGAGTGAAGCAGAATTAATACAATATCTGAGACCTCCTGTCTCTTGTGGTCCATCAGTGAATATATGACCAAGATGAGAGCCGCTTAATCGAGATTTCACCTCTAATCGCTGCATGTTATATCTCAAATCCTCAAATTCATCTATAGCGTCTGTAGATACAGGACCCGTAAATGCTGGCCAACCTGTATTTGTTTTGTACTTATCTGTTGAAGAAAAAAGTACCGTTCCGTCAACTATATCTACATATATACCTTCTTCAAAATTATCAACATATGCATTCGTAAATGGTTTTTCTGTTGCGCTATTTTGGGTAACCTCATATTGTACGGAAGTAAGTCTCTCTCGAAGTTCCGACTCTTTTTGAGCTGAGTCAGAAAAATCGAGCATTATGAGTTCGAATTTTAGATACGTGAGAACCAGATATCGCTGATTTACTTCTTTTGGAAGTTTCGAATCCTGAGGATATTTCATGAGAAGTTCCTGAATCATCGTTTCAACTTTCATAATTATTTGTCCATGAGATTCTACTTTTTTTGCTTCAGACCATCTGAACATATTCATTCTGTCTGTATATTCTTCAAGTGACCGATCTACCGAATTCACAAAGCTTGGTCCAAAATCTTGTTGAATTTTTTCATAAAACTTTCTATCATTTTGTGAAAGAGTTTTTGAGTTTTCTGCAAAAGCCTCTAGAGTAGAAATAGATGCAAATAAAATAAGCAATGTTACAATAAAATTTTTCATAGAATGATTTTAGCAATTTAAAACTGATTCAAGTTTACAACAGTATTGTATGAAAGATGTAATAAACTTTACATTTCCCTACGCATCATATAATTTGTTTCCATTAATCTATATATAATTTACATGAAAAAAATACTTCTTCTTATAATATCTGCTCTTTTTTTATTCAGTTGCAATTCACTTGAGAATACGCAAAAGATGAGTTTTGATATTCCTGAAAGCATCTCGCAGGTTGATAATTCCTGAGATATTACCGTAAATGGAGAAACCGTAAAGCTCAGTGGGGAAAAGCTTCAAGTCTGAGATATTCTTAATGATTTTCCTCTTGATAAACGTGCTGATTTCTTTGATCAGGTAGAGACAACTTCTATTAACGACTATAGCTGATACCGACTTATAGAAACAGTCCCTTCACTCGATACTCCTGTGTGTACGATGCAGACAAAGCAGCTTGAGTTTGCAGCAAAAGAATTTCCAGAAATAACCTTCATCATCGTTTCAAACGACACTCCTTTTGCCTTGCAAAGATTCTGCAGCGCAAATGACATCGATAATCTCCAAGTATTTAGTGACGCTCGGACCCGAGAGTTTGGAAAACAAAATAGTCTCTACCTCGAGGATTATGCTTTACTTACCAGATCTATCATGATCATAGATTCTGAAAATGTTATTCAGTATATCGAATATGCAAACGAGGTAACCTCTGAACTTGATCTCATGAATGCTCTTGCGTTTTTAAAGAGTACGGAGAAATAATTCTTTCAACAAGTAAAAACAAAGGGTAAAGTATTTTACCCTACCATTTTTACCTATTAGTTAGTTATAATCACCATACTCCTGTTTGGTATATCTCTCATAAGTTTTTGTATGGTTGGGTCATCTACCCTAATACAAGCATTACTTACATGTCATAGACCTCATCATCAATGGATAGCAATCTCAGGCGTCCATTGTCATGTCATAACCAGCATTCAACCACCTTCTCCTCAATAATATTCAGGGAAATCAACTCATTTATTTTCTTTCCACCACTCAGCATCTCGCTTCATAACTATCTGGTAGTATCAGGTTGGAGTCCTATGATCTCATACTACTCTTCTTGGTCATTCACCTCATTTTCAAATTCAAATTTCAAACATTTCGATAAGCTCTCTTGTCTCGAAATCATATCTCCATAAATATCGAGCTGATTTATCTACTATAACGAGCTCCTTTGGATTGGATTCTGCTGACTCATATCTTTCATTTCATAAACCTCATGCAAATCAATTCAATGTAGTACTATACAAGGTTGTACCAAAGTTTTTAAAAGCTTTTGCAAAAAGTTTGAGATTGCCCTGATCATTATCTCTTCATACATCTTCATAGTATTTATCATAATCGAGCCAAGGCCATTGGTTTGAGAAAAATGAATCTCGCAGTACTTTTCCTTCAGTTGGATTATATTGTTGAGGATCCAGCACATAATAATCTTCTCATCGAATTTTTACTTTACTCATAACTCAGAGTTCTGTCTTTAAATCTAGAACTCTCCCTATAGCCTTATTTAAAGATTCTTCTGTGAGATCAGGGACTCCGTCTTCATTTAAATCTACTCATTCTTCAATATATCTTGCAACCTCACTTGCAATTTCTTTCTCGTTTCCATTAATATATCTCATAAGCGCAATTTCATTTCACTTTCATATTGCAGTATATACAGCAAGAGCATCTAGGTCATATCATGAAAAATATCATCTTTGTCACTCGATATGTGCCATTGATGATTCCATTCTTATGTCGTCTGTTATAGTGATTCACTCAAATCAGAGTCAATCTCTGCCTTTTGGCCGAGATAATGAATCAAGAGCACTAGAGGAAAACATGGTTGGGGTTTCAGGATCATTATAGAGGTTAGTTCATACATTTGATACCATAATGAGAGGGAGATCAATCCCATCAGTAAACAAACTTTGTAGATATCCTAAACTCGTCTTAGCTAATTCCTCATTATTCTTTTCCAGTAGTCGATTGTTTGCGTCAATACTAACCTGAATCTCATCTCGCTTAGCCTGTGACGTAGCTACATCTTGTCTTGCTCTATGCCCTTTATTAGCTTCCTGAAGTTTAGTGATATATCACTCATATCTTTTTGCCTGAGGGTTCTGATTATTTGAAAAATTTATTATATCTCTAAATGGGAGGATAGCTGTTCACTTTGTATGACTTATTCTTGAGTTTGATCTATTATAATGAGGATCATTTGCGCTCGCTCCATTTCCAATGAAATGTTTCGGTACAGATATTACTCACTCAACTTCTTTTACTCATGCTAGATATGCTACTGCTAGATCTCTGATGATGTTATAGTCATCACCATATGACCGATCCTGTTTTTCCATAGGTCTTTCTCAATCTATATCTTCAACTCTATCAAGCACAGGTCAAAACATGATATTTATTCATATATAATCACATATTTTAGCCATAGTTTTACCATAAGACTTCATAAGTAAGAGGAAGTCCTTTCTTTCTTGCTCACTATTTATTCAGGAATATACCCGTCATAACCACTCCTGAGTAGGAAGCGGGTGAGATAATAAAATCTTTTCTATCTCTCATTCGTCAAGATGAGAATAAGAGCTTAATTCATCTCTCCTCATTGTAAAGAACTCCTCAGGAAGACCATACTCACTCAACTCATCCTGAGAAACTTGAATATGATTTACCCATCCTCATTCTACATCTGCAGAAAATAGATATGAAGAATCTTGCGCCCTAGCTTGTTTTACAAAATCTCTAGCTTCATCTAATGATTCGAGCTGTTGTCCGTACAAATGTATGAGTCAAATATCTGGTAAACTTCACTGAGAGTCCATTAGATCGGATAACCTACTTGAATGAATATTTGATCCAAGTATCTGAAGAACTTTATGATGTATATCCATATCAGAAATACTAAATGCATGGTCAAGATGAGACCTACTCTTATTCACTTCAGATTGTCAGTATATAGTTCAGAGGTACCCCAAAATAAGACTCAACATTACAGCAGACTTCTTAGGATGATTCTTAAAAATAGTTCAAATAACCCTTAATCATGTTATGATATTTTTTGAAACATCTAATCACAGAAAATTGTTTACATTTATACCCATAAAAATATTTTATATATATTGACTTTATACATTTTTATTGTAATAAGTCAATTTTTTTAATATATATTATATCCCCCGGCCTCTTGGGCTATCACCATCATGTAGCACAGCGTCTGAATGCAAGAGTTTTACTGCCTCTGCTGAATCCCGAACCTTCAAAGCACTTCGCTCTAACATCCGTTTTTCGAAATCTTCCAGTAGAATTTCTCGTAATCATTTCTCCCTCCACCTTGAATCAGGACCACATTTTGTAGTAATATCTCGAGCCAAATCTAGAGCATCTAAAAGGGCTTGATTTGCTCATTGTCCTTTGAATGGACTCATTGGATGCATAGCATCTCAGAGGAGCGTGATGTTTCAAAAATTCTTTAATGCTTCACCCTCTAGTATCTCTCTATCATAGATGGGATAGCCTGAAATTCGCGAGGTATCTGTTACCTGCAGTATGTCGGGAATAGGACTATGCCAATCTCAGAGTCTATCGATTGCCTCTTGCTTTAATGCTTCAGATCCATTTTTACTCAATTCTTTCGCATCCTTTTCAGACACAGGAAAGCTGAGTTGCCACATAATAGTATTTGTATCGTATGGCATCATATATATTCTCTCATGCCCATTCACGGTCTGAAAAACTGTTGCAGAGTCCAGAAGTAGATTTTCTCTATTGCTAAGCGCATCAAGAGGACAAATACCCAGTATCACAATACAGCCTAGATACCTAAGTGGTGATATATCTTCTCCAATGAGCAAACTTCGAACAGAGCTGCGTATTCCATCTGCTCCAACAACTAAATCAGCTCGAGCTACTTTCTTATAGTCATCTACTTGAAATTCTAGTTCAATTTGTCACTCTGAACTATCAGAGAGATTCTTCAAACAATGCCCCCATTTAATATTTTTATCATTATGTATTTGTTTTTTTAACTCATCACGCAATGCTTGTCTCGAAATATGAATATTTCTTCGCTTTGTTGGTTTTTCCTTTTCTATATCTACAAAGTTTCTCACACCCCATTCTCCGATAATTTTCCCTGCGATATCATGTACTACATGTCTCGATGAAGTCAGACCATTTTCAAGTCTATAGATCCCCAATCATTCAATAGCCTTACTTGCCTGCTGGAGTGTTAAGCCATAGCCTTGACTGCGGGCATCAAAACTCTTATCGCGTTCATACAATGTATATGGGATTCCTCTGTGAAGGCACGCAGCAGCGAGAGCCATTCATCCTATTCCACCTCCAACTATCGCAATATGTGGATAGTCTTTTATATTTACTTCAGGACGACTCTCTGAAGATACCAAACCAGAACCAGCACATTGCAGGCATATATCTATTTGAGGTGTTAGTGGCTTTAGTTGAGTTATTCCAGTGTATCCTTCCTCAAGCTTCCTAAGATATCTTGCATAACGACGACGAGCTCGTTTTCAGATAGTAAGTTTTATTTTCCCGCGTCACTCGCATTTCGTACAAGGTTTAAATTTATTCATACATATATTTTACTCAATTCTCCTCTGAGTTCAAACTCCTTCCCCTCTCAACATTTCTTAAATATTCTTATATCAAAAAAATCTCTATTTCTAGAGATTTTTAGTATTTCTCGAAAAATGGAGCACCCTAGTGAAGGAAGTGAGAACTGAAATGGTGAATGATTAAAACCATCTATTCATAGATGAACGCGCAAAGAGGCTTCCTCTATTCATCCTTTCTTCTTTCTCTCTTTGTTGCCTATCTCTTTTATTTTGTCTTTGCTCTCGAGTCCAAACAAATTGTTCCTCATACAATTCTCTCATATGCTCTAAGTCTCCTTTTGCCTTCAGTACATAATTTCTTCTCTCAATAAATTGAGAATTAGTTATAGTTTTCATATCTTCTAGCTCACCTTTAAGTCTAAAACATTTCTCTAAATCAGATTCTTCTCATTCTCCTCTTATATCGCTCATAAGCCCTCTGAAACTCAGATCTATTTCGTATTCATCAGAAAATAATTCTTTATATTCATCACCTAATCAGCTAAAAAGAGTCTCAAATTCATTCTTTTTTGCTTGATATAAAGTTTTGTCAGAGTCTTGCAGTCTACCTACCCAAGATGCTTCTAGCGCATCTAACCCTCTGAATTGTCTTGTACACTGAGCGATAAGCGCATCAAATCATCAGAGTACATCCTTAGCAAGTATTCAAGACTTTCTAATATCTGTCCAAATATCATCTTTTAAAAGCACCAACTTTTTCCAATCAGGAGTTAGCCACCAAGCAGGAACAGCTGAAGTAAATTTATAAAAAGTATCTGAGTTTCTGTTAATTCATCAGTAATTCATAAAATCATCATCAAAACCAGCACTCCTATTTTGTTCTATTCTATCAGCATCACGTTTTTCTTCAACACGGCTAACATTTTGAAAGTAAGCCTCTACTGAATCTTGATATACTCATTCAGGTAGATGATATTCCGTTTCTGCTTTATCATATGACAAGATTGAAAGTGCTATACGTGAGTTAGCTGAATCAGCTTGAAGAAATTGAGGAAGAATTGGGATATCTATGTTTCTAAATTCTGCTAAAACAGAACATACTGCTTGCCAACGAGTATCGTTTTTTCTTACCCAACGATTGCTTCTTTCTCACTCAATTCTTTCAAGTTGAGATTCTACCATATCTATAGCAGATATATTATGATGAGTAACGAGTTTATTAAAGTCTGATTCAGGATCTGCCTTAAGTACTTTTACTGCTTCCTGAATATTTCATTTTGTATCTTCTAAAGTATGTTGAATTCTTCAGAACATATATTGTAGTGCTGAGTCTTTAAAAGCAAATCGCTCAACTCTTTTTGCTGCCTGAGTCTCTTTCTTCTCTAGGTCAGCTTCTCTAGTCAGCTGTGCTCGTTTTTCTCTTTTTCCTGCAGCATACTCGTCTAATCCACATAAATCATTATCTAAAATTGCCTCTCATATATCTATGCTGTCATCTAATACTAACTTTAAAAATTTATGTATTAGAGCTGAAAAAGATACCGATTCTGCTTCATAAAAATTAAATCATGGAATACGCTCTCCTATTGATTCTGGAGCTTGTTTACAAATATCAATCATTCCTGAATCAAAATGATATATTCTTTTCTTTATATACGTCTTAATTTTTGAAATGTCCCAGCCTTGCGGATTCTCACTAATATGATTACGAACGAAATATAGGATTAATTCTCGAAGAACATAAGATATGTGAGTATCTTCTCAAATTTTAATACTACTTAATCCATTTCTCCCTATCTCATTCATTTCTGGAATAATTTCCTCTTCCAACCTTATTTTCATCTCCGCAGTACGCTCTTGAGAACGAGGATGCTCTAAAATTACTCAAATATTACAAACATACTTAGCAATGAAAGCTACTTTTCTTATAAAATGATATAATTGTTCCTGATTTTCATTACCTAATTCTTTTTCATACGCTCTTATAACACCTACTAGTCCTGTTCTTCAGGTTCAATCCCCTCTTGATGTTGCTTTAAGTTGATCACATAACCAACGTAAAGTTGAAACTCCTTCTACTCTACTTAGCTCAGCATCTAAACGAGAAAACTCATAAGGTTTTAGGCAAATATAATCTTCTATTTCCCTTTCATGATCAAAAAAATAGTCGATAAAAAAGTCATACTGTCTTTTATCACTATCCTCTATCTCTACATTTCCTCCTAAGAGAATATTTATGACTTTTTCTGCTTCTACTTCGATTTCAGCATTAGGAGCATCTCACCATTCTTCTAATACATGTTCTGATACAAAGATTTTCCAGTCTTTACCAAGAGATTCATTTACCACTCAAGCCGTTTCTAAAACTAATCCATTACTATCACTCTCTTCAGGAATAGTTAAGATTTGATATCCCTCTCCTTTAAGATGATTCGCTACTTGAATTGGATTTAAATCGGTTCAAAACTGTTTATTATAGCTTTCAACTGCTGAACGGATCATAAAAAATTGCGTTGGTCAAACAATAAGACACTTTGATAGAAAGTCGTCTGGTAGAGAAAAATTACTTCGTCATTCTTGTGAAGCTTCGGACATATAAACTTTTAATAAGATATATTATTGACCTATAATAATAATATTTTTTAAATAAACAAGTGGCTTTGCTTCTTAGTCCTCACTTTCACTAAGAATGCTACTACGTGAGAACCAAAAAAGCCCCTTAAAGTAGGGACTTTCGAGGTATTTTTTTCTTGGAGCACCCTAGTGAAAGAAGTGAGAACTGAGATTAAGGGATTTGAGGTAGATATTAGTAATATTAAATTAAGTTAAATCAATCCAATAACGAGAAATATTACTTCCTTTATATAAAATCACATTTTCTAAAAAAGCTCCATTTGCTTCTATAACTTTTGAAGAAGCTATGTTATCCGTGTTACATGTTACTAATACTTTATTTAATCCTATTTTTTTTGCTTCTAATAAAGTAAGAGCAAGAATTTTTTTAGCATATCATTTACCTCTTTCGCTTTTTCTTATTGCATATCATATATGCCCTCATCTTTGTAAGTATTTTCATTCAGCCTTCTCTCTCAAATTGATCATTCAGATAAGATGATTATTATCTAATAACCAAAAAGTATATGCTTTTCCTCAGAAAAATTTAAATTCTTCTCATTTTTCATAAGCCTGTGTATTCTTAATATAAGTAGGAATATCATCTTTTGCTTTCCCATCTTTATCCCAGAACATAGACACATCTTCATCGTCGAATTCTTGTAATAACTCAAAAAATTGCTTTTCATATTCTAATGCTGGTTTAATTAATTTCATATTATCGCTTTATTAAGTTTAAAATTTATTCTATATTAACATTTTACTCCATTTACATATTAGTTCAAACCCACTCCCCATCCATCATTTTTTGCTCATTTTCCCATCAAAAAAACCGCTATTTAAAGAGATTATTCTGTTGAAATTTTCTTGGAGCACCCTAGTAAAGGAAGTGAGAACTGAGATGATGAATTATAGTTATTAATCTTTAAAAAATAATTTCCCTTAAAAATCTCTCTTTCTTTGAGTCATCATCTGGAGAGTAATATAACATTATATCTTTAATTATATTCGCAGGATTCCTTTGTTTAGGATCAATGATATCACCCCATAAACTTTCTGTATTATATTTAGAATTACTGACGCTACCAAATTTTACATGCATTATTCTATCTCTAATATCCTTAAGTCTATCAAATTCTTTTTTTAGAGATCATGAAATGGGTTCCTTATCAAAAATAAATGGAAAAATCTTATAAGTTTTTATCCATAATCATTTATCAGTTAAGTTCTCAGTTGTAATTATATCAACCTGAGAGTCTTTCTTTTTTTGATACTCAAAATGTAAATCTTTAGGAGCGGTTAAATTGTAAAATGCCTCAAGAGCTCAAATAGACATTCATATAGAGAGTATCCTAAGCTCAAGGTGATCATAAAAATCTGTATCTGACCTAGGCTTAATAATATTGCCAGTTTGTTTTTCAAAATTACGGAACACAAAGTACTCTTCTGATTCTTTAAATGTTGTGTAAACTCTATTTAATATACAAGCCTCAAATGCAGGAACAATGAGCCGAATATCTTTACCTCATTTAAAGGGGATATTCAAGCAAGGTAATACCTCTGTTCAAGAAGGAAAAGTTTTATTTCCTAAAGTTGCTTGTTTAGTTGTTTTCGTCACAAACCTAGTTCTGTAATCTTGATCAGACATTGATAGTAAGTTACCTTATATAATTTTTGTTATTTATTCTCAATAATTTTTCTCACTACTTTCTTATCTCTTAAGTTTATGTAAAACCAGAGTTCCTTATTCCCCTCTATTCTGAAATCTCAAAATCTTACAACCGTAATATCCTCTGTAAGCATTTTAAACTCTACTTTAAATCTCTTTGTTTCATTTGGTTGAAAATTAATATCTCTTAAAATATTACCTCCATCAGCATATGTCCTTTTTCACATAACTGACCAGCATGGACCTCATCATCTACATCATAAACCCTTAAAGTAAGGTAAGCTTTTATACTCTGCATTATCATCTACTTTAATATATGCTGGTATAATTCATGTTTCAGGAACATTATAGACTTTGTTTGAGGGGTTTGTTATATCAAAGTATATGGTCGGTACATATCATGGTTCTTTAGTATACTCTCAATATTTTTCTTTCTGAGATGTAAATCCATTTTCAATTGTCTCTACAGAGATATCCTTTATTTCCAAATCTAGATATATATTACTATCATAAAAAGTAATCTTATGATTATGTTTATTATGTTCCTCTAATTCTTTTCTCTTTTTTTCTTCTTCTTGTTCTAATGCTTCATCAACAACAACTTCTTCTTTAGGTTTTTCCATTATTACTTCTGCAATATCCACATATTCGCTCTTTTGAGAAACAGTGGAAATACTCACATCTGTTAAAGAAGTGGTTGACTTTAGTTTTTTCCCACTACTCGTATCATCTACAGGAATAGAAAAACCCAAAACAAAAAAAGATATGAGATATATAATAATATAATTTCTTTTATAATTATCTGTATTAAAAAATCACTTAATCCAATAAAATACAATCGGAAGTAATAAAATTCCAAATGGTAAAAAGAGTGCTCCATTTAAATTTCAGTCTATAGTATTTCATATTCCTGCAATAATAAATATAACTCAGAGAAAGTATGATAATAAAAGGAGTATATTCTGCATTATCTTGAATTAATATATAATTTATATTTAGAGTAGTTATTTATTTCTTTCATACCTAGAAACCACTTCTACAATGAGTTCCAATGTATCAAAAGATTTGATCTTAAAAAACTGCTTCATCTTAAACGTACGAATAAGGGGATTCGTATTATTCAGATAAGTATTAATACATGGGTTAGCAAGAGCATCATGAACATGCTTCATTATCTCATCTCATGATGCACCTTCTCAAAAAGAAACTTGTTGAAATCAAACACTGTGGGGTACTTCATACTTTCAAATTAATCTCTGATAAATTGCATGCTGTGTTGGTATTCGGACATCATCATAAAAATTAATTAGTGTTTCCATAAAATTTTTATCTATTAAGCTTTCATCTTTTGATTTTCTACATAAGTTTTTAAAAGAAAATTCATGTCCTCATTCCTCTACTCTATGTTCTACTTCTTCTAAGTATTCATAAAATTCTATTTCCTGAGCATCCCTATTTTTATGATAAATATACGATACATAGGAGTCCCTGACATGCTTCTCTATAAATGCCGTGAATACTAGAATTGAACTAAAGTATAAGTTACTTTTCAATGACTGTATACCATCGTTTAATAAAAGTCTTGCATCATTATGCATTGAAATACTTTGAGATATTTTTTTATATTTATTATCAATGTCTTCATTTTCAGCTTTTGTATTTAGTACTTCTTCTATCACCTGTATTTAATTTATGGATACTTCTATTATAAAGATAAAGCCTGTATATCCTATTTTTAAAAAAGCTAAGTACCAGCACTAAAATCGAAAGAAATCATTCATAATATAGTCATTCATATTCCTAAGTTTTTCATGTTTTTTGTTATTTTTTGTTATAAAATTCAAGTCTACTTTCTACTTATTCTTCCTACAATAATAAACCATATTATCCATAGTATAAATAATGATCCAGTAGCTATAGAAAAATATATCTCAGTGCTATACTTAGCAATTGCAATAATAACAGGTGCTATAACTAATATAAAGGGGGAAAAGAAAGGTAAAATCAATAATATTAATGCTTTATATCAAGTATAAATAAATCATATATAAATTGCCCAAATATAAATACCAAGAGTAAATAATTGAAGTGGCTTAAATAGTGGATGTGTATCAACTTTTTCTTCCACAGATCATTCATATCAAAAAATATTATTCATAATTTTAAATATTAGTATTAAAATAACTAAGCTTTCAACGCCACTTCTATTCTACCTCAAATGCTCTCATGGAAACCTAATACTTCATTTGTAATATATAACTGATAAAATCCTCCTTTTTTTCATGGAGTACTTGTAGCAATCACTGGATTTATAAATCATAATACTCTTTCAAAAAAATAGTTTTTTTGATCCAGCGTTCATCAAATGTAATTTAGGATACTATTCCAATCTTCAACAGTCGGAATATCTTTTAATTGGCCTGGGTCTAACAAGCTATCATTATACCCAGGAATCACATACTCATAACCACTGATAAATACTTCTCAAGATTTATTTTTTAGATTAATCTCTGCTATTTGTACAGAGTCATCTGAGATAATTACCAGCTTTTGATCTTCAGGAGATAAGTGACTCTTTTCCAAGTTATACATTCTCTCTACTTTCGTAGGCATAGAGTATTTCCTTGATTTATATGCTTTGAGTTTTTTATAATAGCTGGTCTCATACATATCAGATATTACTTGTAAACCTAAAAGAAGAGGGAAAAATAAAATAAATACTACCCCTGCATATAAAATAAAAAGAATACCTCATAATGTTGTATCTATTCAGTAAAAAAACTCTCATATTTTTCATAAGACAAGAACTAAAACTACAACATACAATAATCATGTTGAGGCTATAAGCCATTGAGGAGCTTTAAATTCCGGAATGTTATCTTTTCATTTAAAAATTTGTCTTTTTGTTAAGTATACTGGATCCTGCATTTCTTGGGAAGTTAGGCAATAAAAAAGAGGGACAATACAATCGAACTCTTTTATGTTGCTTAGACATATACTTTTGACATATTAATAGCCTAAAGAGGGAGAGACAAAAGATTGTCCCTCATTTCTACTATTAATAATCAATATATATATCTAAGCCATGAAATTGTAACCAGAATTCCTATAAACTCAATTTTTGAGGCAGGTGTGGTGTGCGTTTGTATTAAAACATACTTATTCTTGTATACTTTTTTCCCACATTTTATAGACTACTTTGTACCTTCCAGAAATACCTACAGATCAGTTTTTACCTATAATTTTCTACATATTTTATACTTTTTTTGTACTTTTTAATGTATATTATTAAGCTTAAATAACACTAAAACATACATGGAAATCCTAGCCCGCTGTTTTAAATACACCCCATCCTACTTTGCTAGCCCCCCTATTGGCATATGGACTTATCATACGAAGACATAGAAGTAACAGGTATTAATATTGAATTGCTAATACTTTGTCTATGCTCTAAACCTATTTATGATTCAGAAAATACTATATGTATACCAAAAACAACAGTATCATTTGAACACCATACAAAAAGTGTTTGTGAAGAACTATTACGAAAGAAAGTATTTGATAAATATGAGATCAATGAAAGTACTTATATGATACGGCTATACTGAGTCGATTGTAATATAGTAGACAACTTACTGGAAAATAAAACATTGCGCTTATCTGATTGGCTAGATGCTAATTGAAGTTCAAAGCAAAGAATTCTGTATCATATTATAGACTGTATCTGTAAGAAGCAGGAGAACCTTGAGCTTAATATATTATGATTCTTCTTATTTATACTAGGGTATCTTGAAGAGAAAAAATATATAAAAGTTACTTCTATAATAAAAAAAGAAATAGATTATGGTAAGGGTGGTATAAGAGCCTATGTTGAATCAGGCACTCCATTGAGAGTAAAATATCAACCTTTATGAAAAAGGATCAATAAACAAGAGATTTTTAAACTAATTAAAGGTAGTTCTCCTAAAGAGTTTGCAATCAAAATACTACGTAATAAGCAACCTACAGGTGATCTAGTTTCATATAATATACAGACATATCTATTTTATAACTCTCAAAACAGTCTTTCTTATACTGTAACAAATACATATACCACGTTTCTTAAAATACTACTTCAACATCAGTGACAAAGAATGCCTCATAAGAACATAGAGAAGCAACTAAATCATGGTGCTCAAGCAACTGTTAGTCTTGAGGATTGACTACTAAAAAGAAACTTGTTAAAAAATTTGCGTGATAATTCAATATTGCAAAGTAATGAAGACATAATCATCTCTCAAGACAAACATCATTATATCCCTCATTAGAGGGATTACTGAAATTACTGAAAGAGACTATTATTACTACATGTAATCCTCTAAAATCCTTATAATCTTAGAATCACGTTAACGCACTGGTTCTTTTTTTGAGTCAGTTTCTCGAGATAAATTTATTTGCTAACGTTAGAGTAATTTTATGAAATATGGTAAATACTGAGGAACTTCAAGAGTTCCAAGAAATCTATAAAAAAGTTTATTGAGTTGAAATAAGTGAAGAAGAAGCAACAAAATACGCAACTTCTCTTCTGAACTTTATGAAACTTGCTGTACATACTAATGACTTCGACTATGGAGGAGATTAGTAATGTCAAAAAACAGTACTTGGAGAAAAACACTCCATATTGGATTGAGAGGACCTTGATTGATTCTATGAGTAATGATGAACTTTATGATTTTCTAGTCCCTTTAGAGAGTGAATACACTGCATTAAAGACCGAGATTGAAACTATATATCATGAAATTATCTGAAACTCTAAAAAATTAGAAGAAATATCAAAATATTTTCTTTATAAAGTTGTAGAACTCAAAGTCTGATGAAATAGGTTTGATGAGATAAAGAATACATTAGAACGCGTCAATACTCTTATCTACTCTAAAGTCTCTCACAACTCCAATACATACTCTGAAAAGCGAATTGATATCAAGGATATTCCTATAGCAACAGTTATAGGCAAGTATACAAAACTCCCTTGAAATCTAAATCGCAATATGCGTTGTTGTTTCCCCTCTCACAAAGATAAATCTGCAAGTTTCCGACTCTATACAAATACGAATTCATTTTATTGCTTCGGTTGTCTTAAATGATGAAATGTGCTGAATTTTATATCTGAGATGGAAAATATAACAACAAAAGAAGCATACAAGAAACTATTGTCTCTTGTATAAAAAAGCCTGAATATGTTATTCCTGTGTTGATATCTAAAAAAGTACAAAATAAAAATATATCACTATTGGAGTAGTATTTTCTAAAATTTAAATGTCTAACAATTGTTATATGAATTTTAAAAATATTGATACACTGAAAAAGTCAGTGGAAACGGAAAAACAAGAGCTAAGTGAAATAGAGGAAATTATACAAAGAATAGAAGAATCTTGACAGAGTTACGCCTATATTCAGTCTCAGGCTCGATATCTGTGGATAGAACAGCGTCTTATGTTCAGTCATTCTGAGACAGCTCAAAACTTAATTATTTCTCCAAAGCAACTTACAGAGCTTCGTAAATACTATATTCCTGAGTATATATGATTTGTATACAGATATGGATGAAAAAAAGGTTATTTTAATCTAATGGATGAAGAAAAAATCTTAACTCCATCAAATAATCCTGTGCTACATCGTGATATTGAGACTCTTATATATAATGTGTGTTGATGAAAAGATGAGAATATTCAGCATCTACACAAGGCGCTATTATACAAGTTTCAAAATATTAATTCATATAGTATGCCCGCAATAATTTTTTATTGAAAATGAGGTAGCGGTAAAGGAAGTTATATCTCACTGCTATCTACTATATTTTGAGAAGAGAATATTCTAAGAGACCTGAGTAAAGCTGATCTCATGAGAGAGTTTCATGTATTTAAACATAAACTTGCGGTAGAGTTTAGTGAAATTTCCAGCAACAACTCACAAGCAGATATAAAAATTATTAACTACTTAAAAAACATTATCTGAGCTGAAAAAATACTGATAAATGAAAAGCATCAGAAACAAGTATTTTTAGAAAATCCTGTATGGTGGTTTATATCATCAAATAACATGACTCCCTTGAAATTAGATTCATCTCACACCTGAAATAGAAGATTCAGTGTTATATATTCATGATTAAAGCTTGAAAATGGTGTTTGAATAAATAAGACCATAAGAAATAAAGAAATTGTTTCTGACTATCTTGCATGGCTTATAAAAACCTATCCTGACGTTGCTCTAAAAAAGACTTTTGTTGCACTTGAAAATGAGGACAAGAAAATCCTCGAGTGACAAACTCAGTGTGAAGTAAATCAATACTGGGAATGGTTAGAAGAAAATTATCCTAACTTCACATGAAGAAAAACACTTAGAGAAATATATGAAATGCTAGAAAATTACTGCACTGAATATGACTTATTCTCAAGTGACTTGAAAAAATACTTTTGGACCAATTCTAAATTCCCAAAAAAGAAAATGAGATTCCCCCAACTCAATGGAAGAGTTTGATGGGGAGTTGAAATACCAATAAAAAGTGATGTTAACACGTCAACAAAGTCAACAGATATTCCTACAGATGTTTCCAATGTTGACAGGTAACATTTACTTTTAGTCCTTCACGGGTACTATACAACTGCGACCCAATAATCTGAATGACATTAAAGAACTGACTAGGACAGTTCTGCTTAATGAAGACATTTTCTTTAATGTTGGTTATTGAGGTCGCCAGGACTGTCCTTTTAGTATACAAAAAAATATAACCTAAATTTACAATTATGAATAATACAAGAAAATTCTTCCTCTATGCGAGAAAATCAACAGAGTGAGATGAAAGACAAGTACAATCACTAGATGATCAAGTTAAAACTATGAAACAGAAAGCTCAATTACAATGAATAAAGATAGTAGAAGTTTTTCAAGAATCTATGAGTGCAAAAGCACCCTGAAGATACAAATTTAATGAAATGATTGCTAAAATACATAACTGAGAAGCTGAATGAATTATAGCATGGAAGTTAGATAGGTTGTCACGTAATCCTATTGATAGTGGAAGTATCCAATATATTCTCCAAACTTGAACTCTAATGCAGGTTATAACAAGTGATAGAGAATATAACCCAGTAGATGCAGGACTGCTTATGAGTGTTGAAAATGGTATGAGTAATCAGTTTATAATAGACTTAAAAAAGAATGTTATCAGAGGAATGAATAGTAAAACTGAAAAATGAATATTTTGCTGACAAGTTCCTGAGTGATACCTCAATAATAGATTGGAAAAAACTATTGAGGTAGATAAACAAAACTTCCCTCTCATACAAAAGTTATGGAAACTTATGCTTACATGAACATATACTGTTCCTCAGCTCTTAGAAATAGCGAATAAGTCATGGTGATATACAACCAATAAACGAAAGAAAAATAAAACTCTTACTGAGTCATGACTTTATGGAGTATTTAAAAATCCTTTCTAT